>NZ_QWKP01000040.1 GCF_003470205.1 Cellulomonas rhizosphaerae | reverse complement strand
CGACGGGCCTCGCCCCGAGCGGTGGCGTGGCAGCCGGCGCTGCCGCGGCCGGGACTGCGGCCGCTGCCGCGGCCGGCACGCCGTCCGGCGGCGCCCCCGCGGACGACGCCGGCACGCCCAAGCCGGCCTGGTTGCGCGGACGGCGTGGTGCGGCTGCACCGACCGCGGCGGCGGAGGCCGCAGCGGACGCATCGTCGCCCGGCGCGGACCCGTCCGCCCCCGACCACGCGCCGTCGGACTCCTCCGAGACCGACGCCACCCAGGCCATCAGGGCGGTCGTCCCAGGCGAGGCTCCTGCCGCGCCGCCCCTGCCCGGCGCGTGGGTCCCGGTGCCGCCGCCGTCCGCGACCCCATCGTCGGGCGCTCCTGCCTCCGGACCCCGGTCCGTCACGCGTCCCGCCTGGCTCCCGATCGGCGCTCCGCTGCCCGGTGCACAGCCTCCGGCGGCACCGCCCGCAGCCCCGCGGGCTGCCGAGCAGGCCGAGCCGACCGACCAGCAGGGCCAGCCCGACCAGCAGGGCCAGCCCGACCAGCAGGGCCAGCCCGACCAGCAGGGCCAGCCCGACCAGCAGGGCGGCTCGCGGGCCGACGCCTGGCGCCGCGCCTGGGGCCTGCCGTCCACCGAGGGCTCCGAGGAACCCACCACCGAGCAGGGGGAGGACCGATGACCCGCCGCCTGCCCCGCGCGGCCGCGCTCACCGCGGGCCTGGTCGCGCTGCTGACGGCGTGCTCGTCGTCGCTGCCGGAGCCGACCCCGCCGCCCGCGCCCGCTGTCGCGCCCGCCGCTGTCACGCCCGGTCAGTCGTCGCGCATCCTGGACGACCTCGGCACCGTGCTCACGGCAGCCGACAAGAAGCTCGACGCCAAGCTCCTCGAGCCGCGGCTCGAGGATCCTGCGCTCGAGATGCGCGAGGCGGAGTACGTGCGCGCCGACGCGACCGACGGCGACCGCGAGCCCACGGCGCTGCCGACCACCGCGCAGGCGACGATCGTCCCGCGCACGGAGTCCTGGCCGCGCACGCAGCTCGTCGTCACCGACCAGCCCGCGGACCTCCAGGCGCAGCGGATCCTCGTGCTCCGCCAGGACGACCCGCGCGCGCAGTTCAAGCTGTGGGGCTGGTCGCGACTGCTGCCGAGCACCCAGATGCCGCCGACCGCCAAGGCGGAGATCGGAAGCCCTGTCGTGGCGCCGGACTCCGAGGCCCTCGTCGTGACGCCGCAGGACGCGATCGCGCAGTACGCCGACGTCCTGACCAAGGACACGAAGTCGAAGTACGACGACGACTTCGCGAAGAACGCCTCGCGCGACGAGATCAACGACCTGCGGGAGCGCAACGAGAAGGCCGTCAAGGGCTCCGGGACGTACGACGAGACGTACACGGCCGACGACGAGCCGGTGGTCAGCCTCGGCACGATCGACGGCGGCGCCATCGTGGTCGGGCGCCTGACCGCGCTCGCCAAGACCACCCTGACGCTCAAGGGTGCGACGCTGCCCATCTCCGACCCGTTCTACCGGGCGCTGACGGGGAAGAAGACCGCCAAGAAGAGCGTCGTGCGTACGTCGACCGACGTCCTGGTGCTCTACGTGCCCCCCAAGGGCTCCGACGCCCCCATGTCCGTGCTCGCCTTCGAGTCGGTCATCACCGACGCCAAGGCCTCCTGACCTCACGCCCCGAAAGGACCCGCACCGATGTCGAACCCCTCCGGCCCGCAGCCGCGCCTGGACGTCCGCGGCGCCGTCGACCTGTCGTCGCTCGCTCGCCCCGCGACCCCGCCGCCGGGGGCGCCCGGCGGTCTGCCCGCGGCGTCGGCCTACGTGGTCGACGTCGACGAGTCCTCGTTCCCGGCCCTGGTGCAGAGTTCGACCGAGTACCCCGTCGTCGTGGTGCTGTGGGCGTCGTGGAGCGAGGTCAGCCAGCAGGCTGTGGCCGACCTCGCCGCGCTGGCCGAGCAGGACGGCGGGCGGTGGCAGCTCGCGCGCATCGACTCCGAGGCCAACCCCCAGGTCGCCGCCGCGTTCCAGGCGCAGTCGGTGCCGTCGGTCGTCGCAGTCCTCGCCGGGCAGCCGCTCCCGCTCTACCAGGGAGCGCCGCCCGCCGACCAGGTCCGCGGCGTGATCGACCAGGTGCTCGCCGCCGCCGAGACCAACGGGCTGACCGGCCGCGTGCCCGCTGCCGGCGCCGAGCAGCCGGAGCCGGAGCCCGAGCCCGAGCTGCCGCCGCTGCACCAGGCGGCCTACGACGCGATCGAGCGCGACGACCTCGAGGCTGCGGTCGAGGCGTACGAGCAGGCGTTGCGCGAGAACCCGCGCGACCAGCTGGCCCGGGCGGGCCTCGCGCAGGTCCAGCTCCTGGTCCGCACGCGGGACGCGGACCTGCAGGCGGTGCGCACCGCAGCCGCCGACCAGCCGCGCGACGTGGAGGCCCAGCTCGCGGTCGCCGACCTCGACGTGCTCGGCGGCAAGGTCGAGGACGCCTTCGGCCGGCTCATCGACCTGCTCG
The DNA here is from genome assembly GCF_003470205.1 of Cellulomonas rhizosphaerae. GTDB lineage: Bacteria > Actinomycetota > Actinomycetes > Actinomycetales > Cellulomonadaceae > Cellulomonas > Cellulomonas rhizosphaerae. Next base: position 527 of record NZ_QWKP01000040.1, on the reverse strand, counting down.
CGATCACCAAGTCCGAGCCTGTGCGGCTGCGCCTGGTGGACCTCTTCGAGGTGGTCGGAACGGACGACGCCCGGGTGGTCCAGTCGCGCCGAGCCATGGCCAACGCGCTCTACTGACGCGTTTGCGCAGGTCACAGGCCTAGAGGCGACTGTGGTGCCCGTCACCACGTCCGGGATTTGCCACCATAGCCGGGGCCTGCGTAATGTTCTCCACGTCGCCCAGCAGGGAGGAACGGACACCGAGGATCGAACCCCGGTGGCTGGTCCCGCAGGCGGCCGCCCCCCAGACTTGAGCTGGAGCGCTCTGCGCCCAGGACGATGTCGGGGGACCTGGAACCTCGTTCCCACCGCTCGAACAGCCCGAACAGGCAGTTTGACGCGGGGGAGCGGCTCCGCTAAGTTAGAACGGTTGCCTCCGGGCAGGTCGAAAGGCCGAAACGGATGCGCGTCTGTTCCTTGAGAACTCAACAGTGTGCCAAGTAGTCGATGCCATATGGCCCGCCATCGTGCGGGTCTTGGTTGAGACTG
>NZ_QWKP01000004.1 GCF_003470205.1 Cellulomonas rhizosphaerae | reverse complement strand
GGTGCGGCGCTGGCCGGCCGTCTCGCCCGGGAAGGAGCCATCTGATGGAGGTCGTCATCGCACCCGGCCCCGAGCTGGGACGCATCGCGGCGGACGCGATCGAGGCGCTGCTGCGCGCGCGGCCCGCGTCGGTCATCGGCCTGGCGACGGGCTCGAGCCCGCTGGCCGTGTACGACGAGCTGGCTCGGCGGCACGCCGACGAGGGGCTCTCGTTCGCGCAGGCGAAGGCGTTCATGCTCGACGAGTACGTCGGCCTGCCCGCCGAGCACCCCGAGCGGTACCGCAACGTGATCGAGAAGGAGATCGCCTCGCGCGTCGACTTCGCGCCCGGCGCGGTCCAGGGCCCGGACGGCCTCGCGTCCGACGTGATCGCGGCTTGCGCCGACTACGAGCGGGCCATCACCGACGCCGGTGGGGTCGACCTGCAGATCCTGGGGATCGGCACCGATGGGCACGTCGCCTTCAACGAGCCCGGCTCGTCGCTGGCCTCGCGCACGCGCATCAAGACCCTGACGCGCCAGACACGCGAGGACAACGCGCGGTTCTTCGGCGACGACATCAGCCAGGTCCCCGAGCACTGCCTCACGCAGGGGCTCGCGACGATCATGTCCGCCCGCCACCTCGTGCTGCTGGCCACCGGCCGCGGCAAGGCGGAGGCCGTGCACCAGCTCGTCGAGGGGCCCGTCAGCGCGATGTGGCCCGCCACCGTGCTGCAGCACCACCCGCACGTGACGGTCCTGGTCGACGACGCGGCGGCCTCGCGCCTGCAGCTCGCGGACTACTACCGCGAGACCTACGCGGCCAAGCCGGGCTGGCAGCACCTGTAGCCCGACCCGAACCGCGACGGCCCGGCCCGCCCCCCACCCCTCGGCGGCGCCGGGCCGCCGCACACCCGCACCGACCAGCCGCGGCGCCCGGCCGCGGCGTCGCC
>NZ_QWKP01000039.1 GCF_003470205.1 Cellulomonas rhizosphaerae | reverse complement strand
GCCGCGCCGCTCACGGCGGCCGGGGCCGCCCCGGCATCGCCCGGCGCGAGGACCAGCGCGGCGACGTCGATCGGGCCGCCGACCCATCCGTCGATCGCCTCGGAGAGCGGGACGGGTGAGCCGTCGCCCGTGACCACCTCGTGCGGCTCGTCGTCGCCCTGGACCGCGCGCAGCAGCGCCTTGCGGTCGGTCCTCGCGCCCGACGGGTCGGGCGCGAGCCACAGGGCGAGCAGCACGGACCGGGGCAGCTCGAGGACGTCGCTCACGGGCACAACGGTAGGCGAGGGTCGCCCGACGAGGCTCGTGAGCCCTCGTGAGCCAGGACACGTGCGCCGCTGCGGACGCGCCCCCGCCGGGCCGTTAGGGTCATGCCATGACCGACGTGCTCGACCTGCAGGCCGTGACGATCCGCCGGGGGACGACGACGATCCTCGACGACATCTCGTGGACGGTGCGGGAGGGCGAGCGCTGGGTCGTGCTCGGCCGCAACGGGGCCGGCAAGACGACGTTGCTGCAGGTCGCGTCCGGCCGCATGCACCCCACCGGCGGCACCGCCGAGCTGCTCGGCGAGCGCCTCGGCCGCGTCGACGTCTTCGAGCTGCGCCCGCGCATCGGGCTGTCCAGCGCGGCGCTCGCGGACCGCATCCCGTCGGGTGAGACCGTGCGCGACGTCGTGCTCACCGCCGCCTACGGGGTGACCGGTCGCTGGCGCGAGACCTACGAGGAGCTCGACGAGTCGCGCGCGAGCGACCTGCTGCGCGCGTTCGGCGTCGACCACCTCGGCGAGCGCTACTTCGGCACGCTCAGCGAGGGCGAGCGCAAGCGCGTCCAGATCGCCCGTTCGCTCATGACCGACCCCGAGCTGCTGCTGCTCGACGAGCCCGCCGCCGGGCTCGACCTCGGCGGCCGCGAGGAGCTCGTCGCGGCGCTCGCCGAGCTCGCCGCGGACCCCAAGTCGCCGGTCCTCGTGCTGGTCACGCACCACGTCGAGGAGATCCCGCCGGGGTTCACGCACCTGCTGCTCCTCAAGGACGGTCGCGTGCACGCCGCCGGCCCCGTCGACGAGGTCCTGACGGCGGAGACGCTGTCCGGCGCGTTCGGGCTCGACCTCGCGGTCGACCGCAACGGCGACCGCTGGTCGGCGCGCGCCGCGGGCTGAGGAAAACCCCACAAGTTCGCAAAGCAGTCGTCTAGGATCGGTACAAGAGCCCGATCCACCCAGGAGCGGGCGCGGCCGAAGGAGGCTGCATCCCATGGACTGGTTGTGGTGGATCGGCGGGGCGTTCGCGCTCGGCATCCTGGAGATGCTCTCGCTCGACCTCGTCCTGATCATGCTCGCCGGCGGTGCGGTCGCCGGAGGCATCGCCAGCGCTGCGGGAGCCCCGGTGTGGCTGCAGTTCCTGATCGCCGCGCTGACGGCGGTCGTGCTGCTCGCGACGCTGCGCCCCTGGCTCCTGCGCCGGCTCAAGAAGCGTGTCCCGCTCGAGGAGACCAACGCCGCGGCGCTGGTCGGCAAGGACGCCGTCGTCGTCTCGACCGTCACGCTCGAGGGTGGCCGCGTCAAGCTCAACGGCGAGGTCTGGAGCGCGCGCACCAGCACCGCTGACGCCCTCCTGCCCGGCGCCCAGGTGCGGGTCGACCGCATCGAGGGCGCGACCGCGGTGGTCGCACCCGCCGCGGGCTGAATCGCACCTCCCCGCAGCCGCGGGGCATCCGTACGAAGAAAACTGGAGGATTCATGGACGACCCCAGCGGCGGCCAGATCGCCCTGTACATCGTGCTCGGGCTGGCCGTGCTGTTCGTGGTCATCGGCCTGATCCGGGCGGTGCGGATCGTCCCGCAGGCGACGGCGATCATCGTCGAGCGACTCGGCCGCTACTCCCGCACGCTCGACGCCGGCCTGCACCTGCTCATCCCGTTCGTCGACCGCGTGCGTGCGGGCGTCGACCTGCGCGAGCAGGTGGTGTCCTTCCCGCCGCAGCCCGTGATCACCTCGGACAACCTCGTGGTCAGCATCGACACGGTCATCTACTTCCAGGTGACCGAGCCGAAGAACGCGGTGTACGAGATCGCCAACTACATCACCGGCATCGAGCAGCTCACGGTCACGACGCTGCGCAACGTCGTCGGCTCGATGGACCTCGAGCAGACGCTGACCAGCCGCGACCAGATCAACGGCCAGCTGCGCGGCGTGCTCGACGAGGCGACCGGCCGGTGGGGCGTGCGCGTCAACCGGGTCGAGCTCAAGTCGATCGACCCGCCGGACAGCATCAAGGGCTCGATGGAGCAGCAGATGCGCGCCGAGCGAGACCGTCGCGCCACGATCCTGACCGCGGAGGGTGTCAAGCAGTCGCAGATCCTCACGGCCGAGGGCGAGAAGCAGGCCGCGATCCTGCGGGCCGAGGGCAGCGCGCAGTCGGCGATCCTCAACGCCGAGGGCGAGGCGCGGGCCATCCTGCAGGTCTTCGACGCCGTGCACCGTGGCGACGCCGACCCCAAGCTGCTGGCCTACCAGTACCTGCAGGTGTTGCCGAAGATCGCGCAGAGCCCGTCGAGCAAGATGTGGTTCCTGCCGTCCGAGCTCTCGGGCGCGCTGGGCGCGTTCGCCAAGGGGTTCGCCGGGGGCGACGACGCGGGCGGCGTGTTCGGCAGCAGCCGGCCCGCGGGGGAGTCGCCGCTCGGGGACGACCTGCCGCCCTCGACGCTGACCGACCCGGCCGAGGCGCTCGCCGAGGCCAAGCGCGAGTCGGCGGCCGCCACGGCCGACGCGACGAGCGCGGGCAACCTCAGTGGGCGTCCCTTCGACGCGGGCGCCGAGCTGGGCCAGCGACCGGGCGCGGGCGCGGCTCCGTTGCGGCCGACGTCGGACCCGGCGCCGTCGCTGCAGAAGCCGGAGGACTCGACGCCGGAATGATCTGGCGGAGTGAGTGCTCACTCAGTTAATGTCGGCCGCATGGCCACCCCCGCAGTCGAGAGCGGCGCGACCCGGACGGGTCG
>NZ_QWKP01000038.1 GCF_003470205.1 Cellulomonas rhizosphaerae | reverse complement strand
GGTGGTCGGCTGACCACGGTCAGCCGACCACCGACCACACGATCACCCGTCGACGACCCGGCCGTGCGCCGGCCGTTCGACCCCTGATCCGGCGCGGCCGGGCCTGCTCCCAGCGGGCCGGCTCGGCTGCGCCATCAGACTGGAGCTCCTCATGGCAGCCACTGCCCCCACGGTTTCCGGGACCACGACGCCGTCGGTCTCGCCCCCCCGCCGCCGCCGGCCCAAGCTCGGCGCGTACGGCCTGCTCGTCCCGGCGAGCATCCTCATCGGCGTCGCACTCGGGTACCCCCTGGTCCGCCAGTTCATCATCAGCTTCCAGGAGTTCGGCCTCAAGCAGCAGTTCGGAGCCCCGCCCGAGTGGGTCGGCCTCCAGAACTACACCGACCTGCTGACCGACTCCTACGTGTGGACCGTCATCGGTCGTTCGGTCGCCTTCTGCTTCGTCAACGCCATCGTGACGATGGTCATCGGCATGAGCCTCGCGGTCCTGATGCAGCGCGTCGGACGCGCCGCGCGGATCACGCTGCAGGTCTCCCTGCTGCTCGCCTGGGGCACGCCGGTGCTGGCGTCCATGACGGTGTGGCAGTGGCTGTTCGACACGCAGAACGGCGTCATCAACTGGGTGCTGTCCCAGGTGCTCGGCATCGACTCGATGGCCCAGCACTCGTGGATCATCGAGCCGCTGTCGTTCTTCTTCGTCGCGACCGTCATCGTCGTGTGGATGTCCGTGCCGTTCGTCGCGTTCTCGGTCTACGCGGGCCTGTTGCAGGTGCCGGCCGAGACGATGGAGGCCGCGCAGCTCGACGGCGCCTCCGCCCGCCAGCGGTTCTGGGGCATCACGATCCCGATGATCCGGCCCGTCCTGTCGATCGTCCTGCTGCTGCAGGTGATCTGGGACCTGAAGGTCTTCACGCAGATCTACGTCCTGCAGCGCGCCGGAGCGCCGACGCGTGACACCAACCTGCTCGGCACGCTCATCTACTCCTACTCCAAGGAGTTCGGCATGGCCGGGGCGCTCGCCACGATCATGCTCGTGCTGACGCTCGCCCTCACCGGGTTCTACATCCGGCAGATGCTGAAGGAGGACGAGCTGTGAGCACCGTCTCCGCCCCCACCACGCTCGGCGTTCCCGCGAGCGGCCCGACGAAGGTCGCCGCCACGCGTTCCAGCGAGTCCGGTCGCAGCCAGACCTCGAAGTCGCGTCGCCTGCTCGGCGCGCTGGCGGTCGTCGTCGCGCTCGCGTGGGTCTTCCCGATCTACTGGATGATCAACAGCGCCTTCCAGCCGCTGAACAAGCTGCAGGCCGAGAACCCCGCGTGGCTCCCGCTCGGCGGCACGGTGGCGAACTTCCGTCAGGTGCTCGACGACGGCACGTTCTGGCAGGCGATGCGGACCTCGCTGTCGGTCGTCGTGATCGTGCTGGTCGCGGCGCTGATCTTCGCGTTCCTCGCCGCGCTGGCCGTGAGCCGGTTCCGGTTCAAGGGCCGCAAGTCGTTCATCCTGACGATCCTCATCGTGCAGATGATCCCCGCCGAGGGCCTGTTCATCTCGCAGTACCAGGTGCTCGACGGCTGGGGCCTGGTCAACAAGGTGGCCGGCCTGGCGCTCGTCTACACCGCGGCGATCCTGCCCTTCACGATCTGGATGCTCCGCGGCTTCGTCGCGGGCGTGCCGATCGAGCTGGAGGAGGCCGGCATGGTCGACGGCCTCTCGCGCGTCGGTGCCTTCTTCCGCATCACCTTCCCGCTGCTCGCCCCGGGCCTCGTGGCCGCCGGCGTGTTCGGCTTCTTGCAGGCCTGGAACGAGTACACGCTGGCCCTCGTGGTCATGACCGACCCCGCGCAGCGCACGCTCCCGCTGTGGCTGCAGGGTCTCGTCGAGTCCAACCGCGCCACCGACTGGGGCGTCGTCATGGCCGGCTCCGCGGTCATCGCCATCCCCGTCATCGTGTTCTTCCTGTTCGTGCAGGGCAAGATGACGTCCGGGCTGGTCTCCGGAGCGGTGAAGGGCTGACGTGAGCGAGCAACTCATCACGGCACCCGACGGGCAGGTGCCGCAGGGCATCACGCCCGCGAGCGTCGTCGGCACGCCCGACGGCTCGCGCCCGGGCTGGTCGATCGGCCTGGACGTGGGCGGCACCAAGGTGCTGGGCGTGGTCCTCGACCCGTCCGGCGCCGTGCGGCACCAGGTCCGCGCGGCCACGGTCCGGGGGATCGACGGGGTCGTCGGGGGAGTCGTCGACGCCGTGCACGACCTGGCCGACCTGGCCGGCGTGGCGGTCGAGGACCTCGCGGGGATCGGCATCGGCCTGCCGGGCGTCGTCGACCCGCGCGACGGCACCGTGGAGCACGCCGTCAACCTCGGCATCGTCGAGCGGGTCGCGTTGGGGGCCCTCGTGGCCGACCAGCTCGGCGCGCAGCTGCCCGTGCAGGTCGAGAACGACCTGAACATGGCCGCGCTCGGCGCCGCGCACGTCATCGCCGAGCCCGTCGCGGACCTCGCGTTCCTCGCGCTCGGCACCGGCGTGGCCGCGGGCCTCCTGCTCGACGGCCGGCTGCGCCGCGGCGCGACGGGCGCGGCCGGGGAGATCGGCCACCTCACGCTCATCGTCGACGGCCTGCCGTGCAAGTGCGGGCAGGCCGGCTGCGTCGAGCAGTACGCGTCGGGCACCGCGATCGACGTGGCCTGGCCGGGGCCGCACTCGCGTCCAGCGCCGCTCGAGCTGTTCGACGCCGCGGCCGCGGGCGACCCGCACGCGATCGAGGTCCGCGACCAGTTCGCCTGGGCCGTGGCCTCCGCCGTGCGGATCCTGGTCCTGACGTGCGACGTCCAGCACGTCGTCATCGGCGGCGGCGTGTCCGGCGTCGGGGCGCCCCTGCTCGAGTGCGTGCGCAGCGTGCTGGCGGCCGAGGCGCAGGCCTCGCCGTTCCTCGCCTCGATGGGCCTGGCCACGCGCGTCAGCCTCGCCCCGGCGGGTTCGCCGGTGGGCGCGAT
>NZ_QWKP01000037.1 GCF_003470205.1 Cellulomonas rhizosphaerae | reverse complement strand
GCGACCGAGCGCGACGCCGTGGCCCTGGGCCTCAACGCGGTGTCCGACGGCGAGAACGTGGTCGTCGCGCCCGGCGCGGTGGACCTCGCCGCGGCCCTGCGCGAGCGCGGCTACACCCCGATCCCCGTGGACACGAGCGAGCTGCTCAAGGGTGGCGGCGGCGCGAAGTGCTGCACGCTCGAGATCCGCGCCTGACATGACCACGACGGCCGTCGCGTCGGCACTCGCGCACAACTACCACCCGCTGCCGGTCACGCTGTCCTCGGGCTCCGGCTCGTGGGTCACCGACGTCGACGGCCGGCGCTACCTCGACCTGCTGGCCGGGTACTCGGCGCTGAACTTCGGCCACGGGCACCCGGCGCTGGTCGGCGCCGCGCACGCGCAGCTCGACCGCATCACGCTCACCTCGCGCGCGTTCGACCACGACCTGCTCGAGCCGTTCGCGGCCGCGCTCGCCGGCCTCGTCGGCCCGCTGCTCGCCGGCACGCCCCTGGTGCTGCCGATGAACACGGGCGCCGAGGCCGTCGAGACCGCGATCAAGGCCGCGCGCAAGTGGGGCTACGAGGTCAAGGGCGTGCCCGACGACCGCGCGACGATCGTCGTCGCGGACGGCAACTTCCACGGCCGCACGACGACCATCGTCTCGTTCTCCGACGACCCCGACGCGCGCCGGCACTTCGGGCCGTTCACGCCCGGCTTCCGCTCGGTGCCCTACGGCGACGCCGCGGCGCTGGCGGCCGCGATCGACGAGACGACCGTCGCCGTGCTGCTCGAGCCCGTGCAGGGCGAGCAGGGCGTCGTCGTGCCGCCCGCCGACTACTGGCCGGCCGTCCGCGCGCTGTGCACGTCGGCGGACGTGCTGCTGATCGCCGACGAGATCCAGTCCGGCCTCGGCCGCACCGGCACCACGCTCGCCGTCGAGACCTGGGGCGTGCAGCCCGACCTCGTGACGCTCGGCAAGGCCCTGGGTGGCGGCATCGTGCCCGTCTCTGCGGTCGTCGGGCGCGACGACGTGCTCGGGGTGCTGACCGCGGGCACGCACGGCTCGACGTTCGGCGGGAACCCGCTCGCGTGCGCTGTTGGCCTCGCGGTCGTCGACCTGCTGTCCTCGGGCGAGCCGCAGGCCGCGGCGCGCGTGCGCGGCGAGCAGCTCGGCACCCGTCTCGATGTGCTGGTCTCGTCGGGCGCGCTGGCGTCCGTGCGGCGGATCGGCCTGTGGGCGGGGCTCGACGTGGCACCCGGTTCCGGGCCTGCGACCGGGCGCGAGCTGTGCGAGCGGCTGCTCGCACGCGGCGTGCTGGCCAAGGACACCCACGGCCGCACCGTGCGGCTCGCCCCGCCGCTGACGATCTCCGCCGATGACCTCGACACGGCCCTCGACGCCCTCACGGACGCCCTGGCCTGACACGTTCTCCTACACCCGGCCGGCTCAGCCCGTCGAACGGTGGCTCCCGCACGCATCCGGTGCGGTTGGCGTGCCTCACCCACCGTTCGGCGGGGCTGCCGTTCGGCGGGGCTCCCGTTCGGCGGCTGCCCGCCGCGCGGGTCAGCTGAAGAGGACCGCCCCGAACAGCCAGCCGTCGTTGGCGGCGCCGCCGACGGTCATGTGGGTGACGTCCTTGCGGAGCATCTGCGCCTTGTGCGGGGCGGAGTGCGACCACGCGGTGACCATCGTCGAGGCGCTGTCGTCGCTCACGCACGCCACGATGTTCTCGTGGCCGGAGTGCCAGATGCCGCCGGTGGTCGCCATCTTCTTGGCGTGCCCCACCAGGGTCGTCGAGCGGGAGATGCTGAGCTTCTTCAGGCCGTGGCTCGCGCGGTAGGAGTTGATCGCAGCGCCGATCGCGCTGACCTTCTGCTCGGCCGCGCCCGGGCCGCCCGAGCCCTTGCAGACCAGGCCGCCGGACGGGACCTTGGCGGGCGCCTTGATGGCGGCGCTCCTCTTGGCGGCAGCCTTCTTCTTCGCTGCCGCCTTCTTGGCCGCAGCCTTCTTCGCGGCAGCCTTCTTCGCCGCAGCCTTCTTCGCGGCAGCCTTCTTGGCGGCAGCCTTCTTCTTCGCAGCAGCCTTCTTCTTCGCGGCCGCCTTCTTGGCCGCCGCCTTCTTGGCCGCGGCCTTCTTGGCCGCAGCCTTCTTGGCGGCGGCCTTCTTCGCGGCCTCCGCGGCGGCAGCCTTCGCCGCTGCGGCCTGCGCTGCTGCCTGCGCGGCCGCACTCTGCCGGATCGCGACCGCGGCCCGCGCCACGGTCGACGACTGCGAGGTCGTCAGCGCCGGCCCGTCGACTGCGCCCTCGGCACCGACCGGGCTGAGCGTGCCGATCGCGGTGGGTGTGACGCCCGAGGAGTCGCTGTCGCTCCACGCGGCGGTCGCTCCCGCCGCGACCAGTGCCGTCGCCACGACGACCGCCGTCGCCACTCGCGCGTGCCGGTCCCAGATCCGCATGATCGCTCCTTCGGTGCCCTGCTCGTCTCGTGCCCCTGCACCGGACCGGGTAGATCCGCGGCCTGGCTCCGCCCCTCCCTTCGGCAGGGCACCCGGGAGACTTGAGGGAACCGCGGCAAATCGGGCGGATATCACACAGAAGGCCGATTCCGGCGCGTCCCACGCCGCTTCGTCGGCCAAGATGGGCGGGTGCCCGACATCGACGACCTCGACATGGCGATCCTGCGGGCACTGTCCGTCGACGCCCGCGCCACGTTCGCCCAGGTGGGTCAGCAGGTCTCGCTCTCCGCGCCCGCGGTGAAGCGCCGCGTCGACCGCCTGCGCGAGCGCGGCGTCATCCGCGGCTTCACCGTGCGCCTCGACCCCGCCGCGATGGGCTGGCACACCGAGGCCTTCGTCGAGGTCTACTGCCAGGGCTCGACGAGCCCGGCGACCATGCGCGCGGCGGTCGAGCAGTACCCCGAGGTCGTCGCGGCCAGCACGGTCACCGGCGACGTGGACCTCGTCGTCCAGGTCCGGGCCCGGGACATGCGGCACCTCGAGCAGGTGGTG
>NZ_QWKP01000036.1 GCF_003470205.1 Cellulomonas rhizosphaerae | reverse complement strand
GGCTGCTCCGCCCGCGGCGCCCCAGCCGTCGGCGCGCCCAGACCAGGCAGTCTCGGCCCTGCCCGCCACGCCCGCGGTCACCGACCAGGCGCACCCGGCCGCCGCGCACCCCGCGAGCCCGGCATCGACGACCGACGCAGCACCCACCGTGCCCGCGCCCGTCGCGAGCGCGGTCCCTGCACCGGCCGGCCCCCAGGCGACGGCTGCCGCCCCCGCAGCGCCCGCACCAGCAACGCCCGCCCCAGCAACGCCCGCCCCGCTCGCCGAGCAGCTCGGCGCCCGCCTCACGTCGCTGCACGGCTTGGCGAAGGGCACACACGTGCTCACGGTCCCGGTGGACCCCGAGCACCTCGGCCCCGTCCGGATCGTCGCGCACATCGGCCCGGAGTCGGTGCGCGTCGAGCTCGTCGGCGCGACCGACGCGTCCCGCGAAGCCCTGCGCTCGTCGCTCGCCGACCTGCGCCGCGACCTCACCGCCGCGGGCGTGCAGGTCGACGTCGGCTCACGCGGTTCGGGCCAGCCGGGTGCGCACGGCACGGACGGCCGCCCGGGCGACGGTCCGGCCGCGTCCACGCGGGCCGGCGGCGGCGCGTCGTCGGGCGACGACCCCGGCGGGTCCAGACCCGACCCGGACGCGCCGCGCGCGTCACCCGGCCGCATCGACCTGCTCGTCTGACCAGCAACCTCACGGAGGCACCCATGTCCATCGACACCTCGTACGTCACCGGCGCGTCGGCCGGCTCGTCCACCTCCTCGTCGACAGGAGCGAGCGGCGACCTCGACAAGCAGGCCTTCCTCAACCTCCTGGTCACGCAGCTGCGCAACCAGGACCCGAGCAGCCCCATGGACTCCTCGCAGCTCATGGCGCAGACGACGCAGCTGACCACGATGGAGAAGCTCGTCGAGCTCAGCGACACGTCCCGCGAGTCGTTCGCGCTCCAGATGCGCGTCGCCGCCTCGTCGCTGGTCGGCAAGCAGGTCTCCTGGACCGACGACGCCGGGACCGAGCACACGGGCACCGCCGAGTCGGTCTCGTTCTCCGGTCCCGTCCCGACCGTCTCGGTCGACGGCCACGACGTGCCGCTCGACGTCGTCGGCGCCGTCACCGAGACCAAGCCCGCCACGACCACACCAGCCACGACCTGACGCACCCAGCCAAGCCCCGCATCCACTCACCCGCACTGCCGCGCCGACCAGAGGCCCGGCCCCCCGAAGGGAACCCGACATGCTCCGCTCGCTCTTCTCCGGCATCAGCGGTCTGCGCAGCCACCAGACCATGCTCGACGTCACCGGCAACAACATCGCCAACGTCAACACCACGGGGTTCAAGTCCTCGCAGGTGCAGTTCCAGGACACGCTCAGCCAGGTGCTCATCAACGCGGGCGGCGCGCAGGGCGGCGTCGGCGGCACCAACCCGGCGCAGGTCGGCCTCGGCGTGCGCGTCGCGGGCATCACGACCAACTTCACGCAGGGGGCGTCGCAGTCCACCGGCCGCAGCACCGACATGATGATCCAGGGCGACGGGTTCTTCGTGGTGCGCAAGGGGACGGACACGTTCTACACGCGCGCCGGCTCGTTCGACTTCGACGCCACGGGCCAGATGGTGCTGCCCGGCGAGGGCGCGCTCGTGCAGGGCTGGGCCGCCGTCAACGGCGTGATCGACACCAACGCCCCGCTCACCGACCTCAAGGTCCCCGCGGGCACCCTGATGGCAGCCGTCGCCTCGACCAAGGCGGGCTACAGCGGCAACCTCGACTCGGCCGCGGCGGACGGCACGGTCCTGAACCGGACGGTCGACGTCTACGACGCGAAGGGCAACGAGCGCACGCTCACGCTGACCTTCACCAAGTCCGCGACGGGCTGGACCGTGGGCGCCGGCGACGGCTCCTCGACGGTCCCCCCCGCGGCGATGACGTTCGCGGCGGACGGCTCGCTGACCACCCCGACGACGCTCACGGTCGGCGCGGTCAGCGTCGACATCTCCAAGCTCACCGGCTTCTCCGGCCTGGACACGGTCAAGGCGCAGAGCCAGGACGGTCAGGCGGCGGGCACGCTGCAGTCGTTCTCGCTCGGCGCGGACGGCACGATCACGGGCGCGTTCAGCAACGGCCTCAAGCAGACGATCGGGCGCATCGCGCTCGGCTCGTTCACCAACCCCTCGGGGCTCGAGAAGGCCGGCGGGTCGCTCTTCTCGACCACGGTGAACTCGGGCGACCCGGCGATCGGCACCGCGGGGACGGGCGGGCGCGGCTCGCTGCAGGGCGGTGCGCTCGAGATGTCGAACGTGGACCTCTCGAGCGAGTTCACCAGCCTGATCATCGCCCAGCGCGGTTTCCAGGCGAACTCGCGCGTCATCACGACGTCCGACGAGGTGCTCCAGGAGCTCGTCAACCTCAAGCGGTGACCGCCCACGCGGTGTGAGGGGCGCCGAACCCTCACACCGCGGGCCGTCCGGCCGATGGGGAGGACATCGAGGGCCCACGGACGGGCCCTGCGGCTCCGGCCGCACCGCACCAAGGACGGGTACCTGCCGTGATCGTCGTGACGCGCCTGACGGGCGCCCAGTTCGGGGTCAACCCCGACCTCATCCAGCGTGTCGACAGCGCGCCGGACACGATCCTGACGCTCATCGACGGCACCAAGTACATCGTCGCGGAGCCGATGCTCGAGGTCATCGGCCGCATCAACGAGCACCGCGCGGCCGTGCTGGCGCGCTCCCAGGACATCCGGACCGCGCCCCGCATGGAGCTGGTCCCCGACCCGAGCGACGAGCCCGACGACGGCGACGACGAGCTCGCCCCAGCCTTGCCCCTGCGACCGAGGAGTGTGTGATGGATCCGGCCGGACTGATCGGCATCGGTGTCGCGTTCGTCGCCATCTTCGGTGCGCTGTTCCTCGAGGGCGCCGACCCGATGTCCATCATGCTGCCCGCGCCGCTGATGCTCGTCTGG
>NZ_QWKP01000035.1 GCF_003470205.1 Cellulomonas rhizosphaerae | reverse complement strand
GGCGATCTTCTCGTCGGGCAGGCCGTCGCTGTTCTCGGCGGGCTGGTCCGTGTAGAGCGCGGTGAGGAACGGCGTGAAGTGCTCCGGGTCCTTGTCCGCGACGATCGACGCCGCGTTGGCGGCGCGCGAGGAGTAGAACGTGCCGCTCGAGAGCCGGTCCAGGAAGGACACGGGGAAGTACTTCACCGTGATGCCGTCCTCCTTGGCGAGCGCGTCGAGGTCGGCGCCGTTGATCGAGTCGAACTGCGCGCAGACCGGGCACTGCGTGTCGAAGTAGAGGCTCACGGTGGTGTCGCCGTCGCCCGCGACACCCGTGCCGGCCTTGCTCACGGGGATGTGCGAGCCGGTCGCGGTCGAGGGCGCGGCCACGTCGGCCACCTTGGGCGGCACGACGTCGTCGCCGCCGCCGCCGTACGCGACGCTGCTGTACTGCTCGGCCTTGTCGTTGTTCGTCTTGACGATGAAGCCGACGACTCCCGCGAGGGCGACGACGATCACGGCGCCGAACGCGATCACGGCGATGCGGGTGCGCTTGGCCTTGCGCTCCTGCTCGATGCGCAGGAGGCGTGCCTTCTCGCGCGCGTCGTCGCGACGCTGGTTCTTGGTGAGCTTGGGGTCGTTCGTGGGCATGGGTGCTCCTGGGTCGGGTGGGGCGAAGGGTGGCGGGGGTCAGGCCGCCACGGGAGGCCCGCGCCGGGCGATGCCCGCGACGAGCACCCGACCCACGGGCCGGGCCACGAGATGACCGGGGAAGTTCAGCGCCCGCGCGACGACGACGTGCACGCGCGGCGCCCGCGCGACGGCCCGCCGGACCAGCTGCCGCAGGACGGCGCCGACTCGGGCGACGACGGTCAGGGCGCCGAAGCCGCCGATCCCGAGCGCCGCGTAGGCGAGCAGCATCGGCAGCGCGATGCTCAGCAGCAGGACGGCACTCGTCGACGTGGGGCCCGCCCCGAGCGTGCCGTCGGGGCAGTCGGTCGCGCGGCGCAGGACCGCGAGCCGCATGCCCAGGACGCCGGCCGCGCCGTGAGCGTCGACGCACCCCTGGAGCAGGAGCCGGGAGGACGCGGTGGCGAGCGTGCCGAACAGCAGCGCGAGCGAGCCGAGCGCCACGGCGATCGCCGGGCGCGCGGCAGCAGCCACGGGGCGACGTCGCGCGGTCATGGGCACAGGGTAGAGGGCGAAGGTGTGCGGCGGGTCACGGGTACGTGGGCGGAGTCAGCGGCCACCACACGATCTCCACGTCGTTCATCACCAGGGCGACGAGCACCACGGCCACGACGAGGCACAGCGCGACGAGGATCGCCGCGCCCAGCCGTCCCGGCGCGACGACCGCGAGCACGCGCCGCGCGCCGATGCGCGTCATCCCGGACAGCGGCCCGAACCAGACGATGAGCACGCCGAGCAGCGCCACCGAGCCCACCAGGATCGACGCCTCGGTGCCCTGCAGCTCGTCACCCGTGGTCAGGTCGCCGAGCACCCACGTGCCCTCGGAGAACAGCCACCAGATCACCCCGACGACGATGACGACGACGCTCGCGCTGACCATGAGGGCCGGGACCAGCCCCACCGCCGCCCGCAGCAGGTGCCACGGACCGGTCGCCACGGCCCGCGCCGAGTCCCCCCGCCGGACGCCGGACCGCTCGCGCCGCGTGTGCATCGACTCGACGGTCGACCCGATCGCCCGCTCGACGAGCAGCAGGACGCCGACGACGATGAGGGTGACCAGCGGGAACAGCGCGGCCGTCGTGCCGACGACCAGCGCGAGAGCGAGCAACGACCCCCACCGTCGACGCGCGGGCGGGCGCTCGTAGCCGGACCCCTCGGGGCCCTCGCCCTCGGACGCGTCGAGGTCGTCCTCGATCCAGTCCACACCATCAGGCTCACCGTCGGGCTCACCGTCGGGCTCACCGTCGGGCTCGTCGTCCTCGAAGGCGTCGTCGGGCTCGTCCTCCGGCACGGCCTTGACCAGGCTCGCCGGCATCGCGACCGTGTTCCCGTCCTGGGCCGCGGGCGCGAGCGCACGCGTCGAGTCGACCTCCAGCGCCGCGGGCGGCGCGATCACCGTCGTCGCCCCCGCCATCGGCACGGCCGACGCCATGCCCGCGTCGAGCACCACGGTCCCGTCCTCGTCGGGCGGCAGGTCGCCCTCGGCCGCGACGGTGGTCAGCGCGAGGACCACGTCGTCCGGCGAGGTGCGCGCGTCGACGTCCGGGTCGAGCGCGCCGACGAGGGCCGCGGCGGTCAGCGCGCCGAGGCCGTCGACGTCCACCTCGCCGGACCGCGCGCGGGCGAGGACCGCCTCGACGGGCCGCGTCCCGAACGGCGCCCGACCGGTCGCGGCGAACACGAGGACGGCTGCCCAGCCCCACAGGTCGCTCCCGGGAGTCGGCTCGTCGCCGTCGAGCAGCTCGGGTGCGAGGTAGCCCGGCGTGCCGACGACGAGGCCCGTCGAGGTCAGGGGCGCGCTGTCGTCGGCGGCCTGCGCGATGCCGAAGTCGATGAGGACAGGCCCGTCGTCCGTGACCAGCACGTTGGAGGGCTTGAGGTCGCGGTGCACCACGCCCGCGCCGTGCACGGCGTGCAGCGCGTCGAGCAGCCCGGCCGCGAGCGCGAGCAGGTCGTCGGCATCCAGCGGGCCGCGCTCGCGCACGTGGTCGGCAAGGTTCTCGCCGTCGACGAGCTCGGTGACGATGAACGCCTCGGTGGAGTCGGCCTCCGCGTCGAGCACCGCGGCGACGGCCGGGTGGCGCAGCCGCTGCAGCGCGGCGACCTCGCGGCGCAGGCGCTCGCGCCCGGCCGCGTCGGCCCCGATGTGGGGGTGCAACAGCTTGAGCGCGACCGAGCTGCCGCCCCCGTCGACCGCCCGGTACACGGTCCCCATGCCGCCCGAGCCCAGCGGAGC
>NZ_QWKP01000034.1 GCF_003470205.1 Cellulomonas rhizosphaerae | reverse complement strand
CGTCGTCGCGCAACCGGCGCACCACGACCCGGGTCCCGACGGGCAGCTCACGCCACGTGGCGGGCATCACGTGGCCCGCAGGCGTGGACAGCGCATGGCGTGGTCGTGCATGTGCGGAATACTAGGGACACCCCGGCTAGTGGAGGACCGACAGTGACGTATGTGATCGCCGAACCTTGTGTGGACGTCAAGGACAAGGCGTGCATCGAGGAATGTCCCGTGGACTGCATCTACGAGGGCAAGCGATCGCTGTACATCCACCCCGACGAGTGCGTGGACTGCGGCGCCTGCGAGCCGGTCTGCCCGGTCGAGGCCATCTACTACGAGGACGACGTCCCCGAGCAGTGGACCCAGTACTACAAGGCCAACGTCGAGTTCTTCGACGACCTGGGTTCCCCGGGTGGCGCCGCGAAGATGGGCGAGATCCCCAAGGACCACCCCATCATCGCCACGCTCCCGCTGCGCGTGCACGAAGACTGACGCGCGCCCGATGGGCTTGCTGACCGGCGCGCTGCCGGACTTCCCGTGGGACACCCTCGTGCCGTACGCGCAGCGTGCCCGCGAGCACCCCGGGGGCATCGTCGACCTGTCGGTCGGCACCCCGGTCGACCCCACGCCCGCGCTGCTGCGCGAGGCGCTGGCGGAGGCGTCCGACGCGCACGGCTACCCCACGACGCACGGCACGCCCGAGCTGCGCGAGGCCGTGGTGCGCTGGTTCGCGCGCCGTCGCGGCGTGCGCAGCCTCGACCCGGCAGCGGTGCTGCCGACCGTCGGCTCCAAGGAGCTCGTCGCGTTCCTGCCGTCGCTGCTCGGCCTGGGTGCGGGTGACGTCGTGCTGCACCCGCGGGCCGCGTACCCGACATACGACGTCGGCGCGCGTCTGGCCGGTGCCACGCCCGAGCCGACCGACGACCCGGCGGCGCGGCTCGCGCGCGGGGGAGTGCGGCTCGTCTGGCTCAACTCGCCCGGCAACCCGGACGGCTCGGTGCTCTCGGTCGAGCAGCTGCGCGAGGTCGTCGAGGCGGCCCGTGCGGCGGCGGCGCGGGAGGGCAAGCCCGTCGTGGTGGCGTCCGACGAGTGCTACGCCGAGCTCGCGTGGGCCGAGCCGTGGGCCACGTCGGGCGTGCCGAGCATCCTCGACCCGCAGGTCACCGGCCGCGACCACACCGGCCTTATGAGCGTCTACTCGCTGTCCAAGCAGTCCAACCTCGCCGGCTACCGGGCGGCGTTCGTCGCCGGGGACCCGGCCCTCGTGGCCCGCCTGCTCGAGGTCCGCAAGCACGCGGGGATGATCGTGCCCGCACCCGTCCAGGCGGCGATGGCGGTCGCGCTGGACGACGACGAGCACGTCGCCGAGCAGCGCGAGCGGTACCGCCGTCGTCGGACCGTGCTGCGTGCGGCCCTCGAGGGCGCCGGCTACGTCGTCGACTCGTCGGCCGCGGGGCTCTACCTGTGGACGCGACCGGAGCTCGGCGGGCAGGACTCGTGGGCGACCGTCGGGGACCTGGCGAGCCTGGGCATCCTGGCCGCGCCGGGCGCCTTCTACGGCGACCGCGACCACGTGCGGATCGCGCTGACGGCCACTGACGAGCGCATCGCGGAGGCCGCCGCACGCCTGTCCGGCGCGTGATGTGACGCGGATCACGTCCGGGTCGTCCGGTCGGAGATTGGGCATCGGGGCGCACGCGCAGGTAGCGTCAGGCGTCGGCCGACGACGTCCAACGCGGGGTCGGCACGCGCGACCCGATCGGTCGCGGCTAAGCGATTCGCACCCGGGCGCGGCGCACCAGACCCGCCCGGGTCACCTGGGAGGTAACGCATGACCGGAACCGATACGACAGTCAGCACCACGGTCGAGCTGGTCGTCGACGGAACCTCGCGGGACCTGCCCGTGGTGCCGGCCACGGAGGGCAACGACGGCGTCGTCGTGTCCACCCTGCTGCGCGACACGGGGCTGGTCACAGTGGACCCCGGATTCATGAACACCGCCTCGTGCGAGTCGAAGGTCACCTACATCGACGGCGACGCGGGCATCCTGCGCTACCGCGGTTACCCGATCGAGCAGCTGGCCGGCAAGGCCACGTTCCTCGAGGTCGCCTACCTGCTCATCAAGGGCGAGCTGCCGACGGCCGATGAGCTGGCGGCGTTCGAGGAGCGCGTCAACCGGCACACGCTGGTCCACGAGGACTTCCGCACGTTCATGGGCACGTTCCCGCGCGGCGGGCACCCGATGGCCATCATGTCGTCGGCCATCAACGCGCTGTCCACGTTCTACCCGGAGTCGCTGGACCCGTTCGACGAGGACACCGTCGAGCTGGCCACCGTGCTGATCCTGGCCAAGACGCGGACGATCACGTCGTACGTGCACCGCACGTCGAAGGGCGAGCCGCTGCTGTACCCGGACTACAGCCGCGGGTACGTCGAGGACTTCCTGCGCATGACGTTCGCCGTGCCGTACCAGCAGTACGAGCCCGACCCGGTGGTCGTCAAGGCGCTCGACGAGCTGCTCATCCTGCACGCCGACCACGAGCAGAACTGCTCCACGTCGACCGTCCGCATCGTCGGCTCGTCGCACGCCAACCTGTACGCGTCGGTCGCTGCCGGCATCAACGCGCTCTCCGGCCCGCTGCACGGCGGCGCCAACGAGGCCGTGCTGAAGATGCTCAGCGAGATCAAGGCGAACGGCGGCGACGCCACCGAGTTCATGAACCGGGTCAAGAACAAGGAGGACGGTGTCCGCCTCATGGGCTTCGGGCACCGCGTCTACAAGAACTACGACCCGCGCGCGGCCATCGTCAAGAAGAGCGCCCACGCGGTGCTCTCGGCGCTGGGCAAGGAC
>NZ_QWKP01000033.1 GCF_003470205.1 Cellulomonas rhizosphaerae | reverse complement strand
CGAGATCTACACCGACGTGGACGGCGTGTTCACGGCGGACCCCCGCATCGTGCCGAGCGCGCGCAAGCTGGACCGGATCAGCTACGACGAGATGCTCGAGATGGCGGCCAGCGGGGCGAAGGTGCTCGTGCTGCGCTGCGTGGAGTACGCCCGCCGGTACGACGTGCCGGTCCACGTCCGCTCGTCGTTCTCGACGCGCACGGGCACGCTGGTCACGAACGAGGCGCAGGTCAACGAGGAGGGCGAGCTGGTGGAACAGCCGATCATCGCGGGCGTCGCCCACGATCGCAGCGAGGCAAAGATCACGGTCGCCGGCGTGCCCGACGTCCCCGGCAAGGCCGCGCGGATCTTCGAGGTGGTCGCCGGTGCCGGCGTCAACATCGACATGATCGTGCAGAACGTCTCGGCCGCGGCGACGGGCCTGACGGACATCTCCTTCACGCTCCCGGCCGCCGACGGCTCCAAGGCGACGGCCGCGCTCACCGAGCACCAGCCCGACATCGGCTTCACGGCGCTGCAGTACGACGACACGATCGGCAAGCTCTCGCTCGTCGGCGCCGGCATGCGCTCGCACCCGGGCGTCTCGGCCAAGCTGTTCGCGGCGCTGTCGGACGCGAACATCAACATCGAGATGATCTCGACGTCGGAGATCCGCATCTCCGTGGTGACGCGAGCGGACTCGCTCGACGACGCCGTGCGCGCCGTCCACACGGCGTTCGAGCTGGACTCCACCGAGGACGAGGCCGTCGTGTACGGCGGGACGGGGCGGTAGGACTGATGGGACTCAACATCGCCGTGGTCGGCGCGACCGGCCAGGTCGGCGGCGTCATGCGCCGGCTGCTCGACGAGCGGGACTTCCCGGTCGCCTCGATCCGCTACTTCGCCTCCGCGCGCTCGGCCGGCACCACGCTCCCGTGGCGCGGCACGGACGTCGTCGTCGAGGACGTGGAGACGGCCGACCTGTCAGGCATCGACGTCGCCCTCTTCTCCGCGGGCGGCGGCACGTCGAAGATCCACGCCCCGCGGTTCGCCGCGGCGGGCGCGCTCGTCATCGACAACTCGTCGGCCTGGCGCCGCGACCCCGAGGTCCCCCTCGTGGTCTCCGAGGTCAACCCGGGCGCGATCGACGACGCCGTCAAGGGCATCATCGCGAACCCGAACTGCACCACGATGGCCGCGATGCCGGTGCTCAAGGTGCTGCACGACGAGGCCGGCCTGCGCCGTCTCGTCGTCTCGACCTACCAGGCGGTGTCCGGCTCGGGTCTGGCCGGGGCCGACGAGCTCGACAGCCAGATCCGCGCCGCGGTCGAGCAGGACACCCTCGCGCTGGTCCACGACGGCTCCGCCGTGACGCTGCCTGCGCCGGTCAAGTACGTCGCGCCCATCGCGTTCGACGTGATCCCGCTGGCCGGTTCGCTGGTCGACGACGGCTCGTTCGAGACCGACGAGGAGCAGAAGCTGCGCCACGAGTCGCGCAAGATCCTCGACCTGCCGGCCCTGCTCGTCTCGGGCACCTGCGTCCGCGTGCCGGTCTTCACGGGCCACTCGCTGTCCATCAACGCCGAGTTCGACCGCGCGATCACGCCCGAGCGTGCCGCCGAACTGCTCGCGGACGCGCCCGGCGTCCAGCTGACCGACGTGCCGACCCCGCTCGCCGCGGCCGGCCAGGACCCGTCGTTCGTCGGCCGCCTGCGTCAGGACGAGGGCGTCGAGGGCGGCCGCGGGCTGGCCCTGTTCATCAGCAACGACAATCTACGCAAGGGCGCCGCGCTCAACGCGGTGCAGATCGCGGAGCTCGTCGCGGCCCAGCGGCTCGCCGCCGTCTGACCGCAGCACGACGAGAGCCCGGGACCCCTCTGGGGCCCGGGCTCTCGCGCGTTCAGGCTCGCTGACCCGGGACGGCCAGTGCGGCCACCAACGCGAGCGCGGCTGCGACCGCAGCGCCCCAGAACAGGGCGGTCGTCCCGTCGGCGACCGCGCTGACGACGGCCGCGTGCGCCGCGGTCGAGAGCCCGGCGAGCGCGTCGGGCGTCAGGCTCGAGGCGTCGGCGCCGCCAGGCAGAGCAGCGCTGCCGAGCGACGACGCGAACGTCGAGGTGAACAGCGCTCCCAGCGCGCCGACGCCGATCGCGCCACCGATCGTCCGCGTGAACGTGCCGGCCCCGGTGGCCGCGCCGACCTCGGCCGCGGGCGCGCTGTTCTGCACCAGCACGATCGGCGTCTGGAACAGGAGCCCGATCCCCGCGCCGACCGCGACCATGCACCCGGCCGTGACCCAGGGGGACGAGCCTGTCCCGATGGTCGCCATCAGGACGCACGCGAGAGCGAGCAGACCCGTGCCCGCGATCATCACGGGCCGGAACCGGGAGCCCTTGCTCGTCCACGCGCCGGTCGCCAACGCGACACCGATCGACGGCAGCAGCATCGGCAGCAGCAGCAGCCCGCTGCTGCTCGCGGAGCGGCCCTGGACGATCTGCAGGAACAGCGGCACGAAGTTCAGGGTGGCCATCATCACGGCGCCCATCGCGAGGAACAGCACCGCGAAGCTCGACACGACGGCCCGGTTGCGGAACAGGTCGAGCGGGAGGACAGGCTGCTCGGCCCGCGCCTCGACGGCGAGCACGGCGACGATCCCGGCCAGCCCGACGAACGCTGCGCCCAGCACGTGGCCCGAGAACCACGAGTACTCGTGGCCGCCCCATGTCACCGCGAGCACGACCCCGGCGCTCGCGACGGTGATGGCGATGAGCCCAGCGACGTCGACACGGCCACCGCTCGGCCGGG
>NZ_QWKP01000032.1 GCF_003470205.1 Cellulomonas rhizosphaerae | reverse complement strand
GGCCTTGTCCATTCGGGCGAGCGCCTGGCGCTCGGTGCGGTCCGCATTGATGACCGCGCGCATCCCGAACCAGAACAGCAGGCCCACGCCGATCGACGGA
Organism: Cellulomonas rhizosphaerae; assembly: GCF_003470205.1. Taxonomy (GTDB): domain Bacteria; phylum Actinomycetota; class Actinomycetes; order Actinomycetales; family Cellulomonadaceae; genus Cellulomonas; species Cellulomonas rhizosphaerae. Next base: position 2,630 of record NZ_QWKP01000032.1, on the reverse strand, counting down.
AGCAATGCGGCGAGTGCCGGTCCCCATCCACCCATGGCGCTCAGCCCTGCGGCTTCACGAGCGGGAAAAGGATGGTGTCGCGAATTCCGCGGCCCGTGAGCGCGATGAGCAGGCGGTCGATCCCCATGCCCATCCCGCCCGACGGTGGCATCGCGAACTCCATCGCGGTGAGGAAGTCCTCGTCGATCCGCATGGCCTCGTCGTCGCCCCGCGCGGCCAGCGCCGCCTGCGCCTCGAAGCGCTCGCGCTGGATGACCGGGTCCACGAGCTCGGAGTAGGCCGTGGCGAGCTCCATGCCGCGCACGTACAGGTCCCACTTCTCGACCAGGCCACGCTTGGTGCGGTGGTCGCGCGTGAGCGGCGAGGTCTCGACGGGGAAGTCGACGACGAACGTGGGTGCCACGAGGCCGTTGCCCACGTGGTGCTCCCAGAGCTCCTCGATCATCTTGCCGTGGTTGCGCTGCGCGGGCGCGAGCTCGATCTCGGCCTTCTCGAGAAGTCGCAGCAATACGTCGTCCGGGGTGTCGTGCGTGATCTCGTCGCCAATTGCCTCGCCCAACGAGTCATACATCGGCAGGCGGGTCCACTCGCCACCCAGGTCGTATTCCGAGCCGTCCGCGAGCGTGACGACCGTGGAACCGAAGGCGTCGTTCGCGGCGGTCTGCACCAGGTCCTGCGTGAGCTCGGCCATCGTGTCGTAATCGCCGTAGGCCTCGTACGCCTCGAGCATCGCGAACTCGGGCGAGTGCGTCGCATCGACGCCCTCGTTCCGGAAGTTGCGGTTGATCTCGAACACGCGCTCCACGCCGCCGACGGCCGCGCGCTTCAGGAAAAGCTCTGGGGCAATTCTCAGGAAGAGCGGGATGTCGAATGCATTCATGTGCGTCTCGAACTGGCGCGCGGCCGCGCCCTCGGGACGCACCTGCAGCATTGGGGTCTCGACCTCGATGAAGCTGCGCCGGTGGAGGTTCTCGCGCACCGAGCGCAGGACGGCGGCGCGCTGGCGCACCATGTCGCGCGAGCGCTGGCTCACGACGAGGTCCACATACCGCTGCCGGACGCGGGCCTCCTCCGACAGCTCGGTGCCCTCGTAGAGGTTGGGCAGCGGCCGGATCGCCTTGGCCGCGAGCTGCCAGGCGTCGGCGAACACCGAGAGCTCGCCGCGGCGCGAGGCGATGACCTTGCCGTGCACGAACAGGTGGTCGCCGAGGTCGATGTCGGCCTTGAACGCGGCGAGCCGCTCCTCGCCCACCGCGGCCAGGCTGAGCATCGCCTGCAGGCGGTTGCCCTCGCCGTCCTGCAGCGTCGCGAAGCAGAGCTTGCCGGTGTTGCGCAGGAACACGACGCGACCGGCCACGCCGACCTCGTCGTCCGTCTCCGTGCCCGCCTCGAGGTCCGGGTGCTCGGCTCGGACCTGGGCGATCGTGTGGGTGCGCGGGACGGACACCGGGTAGGCCTCGGTGCCCTCCGCGAGGAGCCGCGTGCGCTTGTCGCGGCGGATGCGGATCTGCTCCGGGGTGTCGTCGGCCAGATCCTGGGGTGCGTCGCTCACCGGGCGATCCTACCGAGGCCGTCTGGGCATACCCGCCGTCGGGGGTGTCGGTCCGGTCACGCGGTCAGGTCGAGCGCGAGGTCGAGGATCGGCGAGGAGTGGGTCAGTCCGCCGACCGACAGGTAGTCGACCCCCGTCGTCGCGACCTCGCGCGCACGGTCGAGCGTGAGGTTGCCCGTGGCCTCCAGCTCGATGCGGCCGCCCGTGGCCTCGCCCGCGCGGACCGCGGCGACGACCTCCGCCAGCAGCGGCGTGGGCATGTTGTCGAGCAGGAGGAACGTCGCGCCGGCGGCGATCGCCTCGAGCGCTTGGTCGGCCGTGTCGGCCTCGACCTGGATCGCGACGTCGGGGAACCGTGCGCGCACGGCCTCGACCGCCGCGGTCACGGAGCCGGCCGCCGCGACGTGGTTGTCCTTGACCATCGCCACGTCGTACAGGCCCATGCGCTTGTTGGTCCCGCCGCCGCAGCGCACCGCGTACTTCTCGAGCGCGCGCAGGCCCGGCGTGGTCTTGCGGGTGTCGAGCACCAGTGCACCCGTGCCCGCGAGCGCGTCGGCCCAGCGGCGGGTGTGAGTCGCGACGCCCGAGGCGCGCGAGGCCAGGTTGAGCAGGGTGCGCTCCGCGACGAGCAGCACCTGGACCGGGCCGACCAGCCGAGCCAGGACGTCCCCGCGGGCCACGCGCGTGCCGTCGGGGACGACGACCTCCACGCTCGCGCGACCCAGGCCGAGCCGGTCGGCGACGGCGTCGAGCACGACCGGGACGACGACGAGGCCGGCGACCACGCCGTCGGCGCGCGCGACGAGGTCCGCGCTCCCCTGCTCGTCGGCCGGGATCGTCGACTGCGACGTGACGTCGCGACCCGGCTCGGGGCCGAGGTCCTCGTCGAGCGCGGCCGCCACCACCCGGGCGATGGCCGCAGGGTCGGGACCGGGATCGCCGGGCAACCCGGCCGCCACCTCACGCACGTCCCCCACGCTACTGCCCAGCCACCGCGCCCCCACCCGCCCCGCCGCCGCCCCCACCCGCCGCCCGCTCCGCGCCGAGCGCGCGTGCTGCGGACCGAGCGCGCATGGCG
>NZ_QWKP01000031.1 GCF_003470205.1 Cellulomonas rhizosphaerae | reverse complement strand
CGTGCGCCGAGGCCGGTGGCCGGGGCGCACGCGGACGCATATCCGTGCAGTTTCAGGGGATCGTCAGAGACGGTCGCCCACGTACTTCGTCAGCGCGACGAGGCTGTTCGAGTAGCCCCACTCGTTGTCGTACCAGGCGATGATCTTGACCAGGTCGCCGCTCACCTTGGTGAGCTTGGAGTCGAAGATGCTCTGGTGCGGGTTCGTGACGATGTCGCTCGAGACGATCTCGTCCTCGACGTACTCGAGGATGCCCTTGAGGGGGCCCTCCGAGGCAGCCTTGACCGCGGCGTTGACCTCCTCGACCGTGACCTCGCGCGAGGCGGTGAAGGTCAGGTCGGTGGCCGAGCCGGTGATCGTCGGCACGCGGAGCGCGAAGCCGTCGAGCTTGCCCTTGAGCTCCGGGAGCACGAGCGCGACGGCCTTGGCGGCGCCGGTCGAGGTCGGGACGATGTTCTGCGCGGCGGCGCGGGCACGACGGAGGTCCTTGTGGGGCCCGTCCTGCAGGTTCTGGTCGCCCGTGTACGCGTGGATCGTCGTCATCAGGCCCTTCTCGATGCCGATGGCGTCGTTGAGGGCCTTGGCGACGGGGGCCAGGCAGTTCGTGGTGCAGGACGCGTTGGAGATGATGTGCTGCGTCGCTGCGTCGTACTGCTCGTGGTTCACGCCGACGACGAACGTGCCGTCCTCGTTCTTGGCGGGAGCCGAGATGATGACCTTCTTGGCGCCGGCCTCGATGTGGGCCTTCGCCTTGGTGGCGTCCGTGAAGAAGCCGGTCGACTCGATGACGATGTCGGCGCCCAGCTCTGCCCAGGGCAGGTCGGCCGGGTTGCGCTCCTCGAGGGCACGGATCTTCTTGCCGTCGACGATGATGTTCTCGTCGTCGTGGCTCACGCTCAGCGGGAAACGGCCCAGGACCGTGTCGTACTTGAGCAGGTGCGCGAGCGTCGCGTTGTCCGTCAGGTCGTTGACCCCGACGATCTCGATGTCAGCGCCCGAGGCCACGATGGCACGGTAGAAGTTGCGCCCGATCCGGCCGAAGCCGTTGATGCCGACCTTGATGGTCACTTGCCCTCCTCGGCAGCGCCGACGAGGTCGGCGCACACAATTGGTGGTGGGGACACGCACGCCGGTGTGCGTTCCGCTCGCCCGAAGCCGTCCTGCACCGGGTCATGCCCAGCACGTGACGGTCTTGTGACGATCGGATGACATGAGCCTATACCCGTGACGAGCGCCACTGTGCCCCGGAGGTCCCAGACAGGCCCCACGTCCACGTGGTGGGATGCGGCGCGCGTCAGAGGTCGAGCAGGTCGGGGCTGAGGCCCGCCTCGGTGTCCGGGATGCCGAGTTCGGCCGCGCGCTTGTCGGCCGTGGCCAGCAGCCGGCGGATGCGACCCGCGACGGCGTCCTTGGTCAGCGGCGGGTCCGCGAGCTTGCCCAGCTCCTCGAGCGAGGCCTCCTTGTGGGCGAGCCGCAGCTCGCCGGCCTCGCGCAGGTGCTCGGGCAGCTCCTCGGCGAGGATCTCGAACGCGCGCTCGACGCGGGCGCCCGCCGCGACGGCCGCGCGGGCCGAGCGGCGCAGGTTCGCGTCGTCGAAGTTCGCGAGCCGGTTGGCCGTGCCGCGCACCTCGCGACGTACGCGCCGCTCCTCCCAGACCAGAGTCGTGTCGTGCGCGCCCAGGCGGGTCAGCATCGCGCTGATCGCGTCGCCGTCGCGGATGACCACGCGGTCGACACCGCGCACCTCACGAGCCTTCGTCTGGATGCCCATGCGTCGGGCGGCGCCGACGAGGGCCAGCGCGGCCTCCGGACCCGGGCACGTGACCTCGAGGGACGACGAGCGGCCCGGCTCGGTGAGCGATCCGTGGGCCAGGAAGGCGCCGCGCCACGCGGCCTCGGCCTCGCCGACGCCGCCGGAGACGACCTGGGGCGGGAGCCCGCGCACCGGTCGACCGCGGTTGTCGAGCAGGCCGGTCTGCCGCGCGAGGGACTCACCGTCCTTGACGACGCGCACCACGTAGTGGCTGCCGCGACGCAACCCCCCGCCAGAGACGACGATGATCTCGCTGTCGTGGCCGTAGACCTCGAAGATCGCCTGCCGCAGCCGGCGGGCGGCGATCGCGGTGTCGAGCTCCGCCTCGATGACGATGCGGCCCGAGATGATGTGCAGACCGCCGGCGAACCGCAGGGTCGCCGAGACCTCCGCCTTGCGGGCCGACGTCTTGTCCACCTTGAGGCGAGCGAGCTCGTCCTTGACCTGTGCCGTCAACGCCATGGGCGTCATCCTGCCATCACGCCCGCCGCCCCGGGGACGGTCAGCGGCCTCGGCGTGAGACGTCACCCCACGTGGCCTCGATGACGTCGCGGTATGCGGCTGCGAGACGGAGGGGGTCGTGCTGGGCGGTGCCGTCGCCCCGGCTCACCTGGCGCAGGAGCAGCCGGGTCCCGCTCGTGCCGCACCGGTCGGCCAGCGCGCCGATGTCCTCGACCGCGGCCGGATCGGCGACGACGGCGTAGATCGGCAGATCAGGAGCGTGCGCGTGCAGCACCTCGAGGTAGTCCTCGGCGCGCATGCCGGCCGTCTCGCCGTCCTCCTCGGGCTCGAGGTTGAGCGTCACGACGATCTTCGCGGGGGTGCGGTGCAGCGCGTCGCGCAGCTCGGGCACAAGCAGGTGCGGCAGCACGGAGGTGTACCAGGAGCCCGGTCCGAGAACCACCCAGTCGGCGGCATCGACGGCG
>NZ_QWKP01000030.1 GCF_003470205.1 Cellulomonas rhizosphaerae | reverse complement strand
AACGTCTCGGGCCGCGGCGTCGGCATGGACGTGGTCCGCACCCGGATCGAGTCCATCGGCGGCACGGTCGACGTCGAGTCGACGATCGGCGCGGGCACGGTCTGGCGCCTGCGGATCCCGCTGACGCTCGCGATCATGCCGTCGCTGTCCGTGGAGTGCTCGGGCGACCTGTACGCGCTGCCGCAGGTGCACGTGGTCGAGCTCGTCGCGCTCGACACCCAGCGCTCGGACGCCGGCGTCGAGTACGTGCACGCCGCGCCGGTCTACCGGCTGCGCGGCGAGCTGCTCCCGCTGGTCTCGCTCGCCGGCGCGCTCGGCGTCGAGGCGACCACGCCCGACGCGGAGTCGGTCATCGCGGTCGTGCAGGCCGACCAGCAGCGCTTCGGCCTGCTCGTCGACCGCGTGCTGACGACCGAGGAGATCGTCGTCACGCCGCTCGCGAGCCGCCTCAAGGCGATCGGGGTGTACTCCGGGGCCACCGTGCTCGGCGACGGGCGCGTCGCGCTCATCCTCGACGTGCAGGCCATCGCCCGTCGCGCCCTGGTGCGCGACCCCGAGCTCGCGGCGCGTGCCGCGGCCGAGGGGCTCGCGGCCGTGAAGGTGCAGACCGAGCAGGTGCTCGTCGCGGGCATCGGCGGCGGCCGGCGCGTCGCGATGCCGCTGGCCTCGGTCGCGCGGCTCGAGCACGTCCGCACCGACCAGGTCGAGCTCGTCGGCGGCCGTGAGGTGGTCCAGTACCGCGGCACGATCCTGCCGCTGGCCCGCCTCGACCGCGTGCTCGGCACGTACGCCCGGGAGTCCGACGAGCTGCTGCTCGTGGTCTACACCCGGGCGGGCCGGTCTGTCGGCCTCGTGGTCGAGGAGATCGTCGACATCGTCGAGGACGAGGTCGGGCGCCACTCGAGCATCGACGACGCGGGCCTGACGGGCTCGACCGTCCTGGGCGACCGCGTGACCGAGCTGCTCGACGTCCGCTCGGCCGTGCTCGCCGCCGACCGTGACTTCTACGCCGAGGACGCGCTCGTCGCGTTCGACGCCACCGCCGACCTCGTGGGAGCGACCCGATGAGCAGCTACGTGACGTTCACGGTCGACGACGGGCTCTACGGCGTCGACGTCCAGCGGGTCCAGGAGGCGCTGCGCGCGCAGGCGCGCACGCGGGTCCCGCTCGCCCCGGAGGGGGTCTCGGGCCTCGTCAACCTGCGCGGCCAGGTGGTGCTCACCGTCGACCTGCGGCCCCGGTTGGGGCTGCCCCCGCTCGGGGAGGGTGCCGACCAGATGATGGTCGTCGTCCAGGTCGGCGGGGAGACCGTGAGCCTCCTGGTCGACGAGATCGGCGACGTCGTCGACGTCGAGCCGGGGCGCGTGGAGGCGCCGCCGGACACGCTCGACGTCGCGATCCGTCCCCTCATCCGCTCGGCCTGCACGCTCGACGACCGGCTCCTGCTGGTCCTCGACGTCGACGAGGCCGCCGCCGCCTGATCTCACCCGTCGTGCCGCGTGGATCCGCGGCGCGACCCCTCACACCCGCGCCGCGACGACCGATCGGTCGGTCGACGACGGACCCTCGAAGGAGCCACTGCCATGAGCACCACGACCACCGCACCCGGACCCGCGCAGCACCGGCGGGCCGCCTGGTTCTCGGACCGCTCGGTCCAGACCAAGATCCTCACGGTCTTCGCCCTGCTGGGCGCGGTCGCCGTGGCGTCGGGCGTCTACGCGATCTCGTCGCTCAACTCGTCCAAGAGCGACCTGCAGACGCTGTCGTCGATCCAGGAGAGCATCTCGGACGTCCGCAACGCGATCCACCAGGACCAGCTCAAGGTGCGCATGATCATCGCGCAGATCGGTGCGTCGACGACCGACGAGGACCGCCGGACCTGGAGCAACAAGCTCGACGAGACAGACGCCGCCATCAACGACAACATCGACGCGTTCTCCGCCACGGAGGCCGGCTCCTCGGAGTCGTGGAAGGCGTTCGAGACGGACTACGCCGCGTGGATCAAGATCCGCGACGAGCAGTACGTCCCGGCCGCGATGAGCGGCGACGACGCCGGCTACAGCGAGATCCGCGACGAGGTCGCGCAGCCCGCGATCGACGCCTACGTCGCGGACCTCGATGCCGCTGCCAGCGAGATCACCGCGTACGTCGCGGGCGTCGCCGACACCGCGACGACGCGCACCTCCCGCGCCACGACGATCCTCACGGTGAGCCTCGCGGTCGCCCTGCTGGTCTCGCTCGCGCTGGGCTACGTCGTGACCCGCAACATCCGCCGCGCCGTGGCCCGCGTGCAGGTCTCGCTCGAGGCGATGGCCGCGGGCGACTTCACGGTCAAGGCCGAGGCGGCGTCGCGCGACGAGCTGGGTCGCATGGCCGAGGCGCTCGGCACCGCGCAGGCCGCGGTCCGCGAGACGCTCGCCGGCGTGGTCGACACCGCGCAGACGGTCGCCGCGGCAGCCGAGGAGCTGTCCGCCGCGTCGAACCAGGTCGGGTCCTCGCAGGAGGAGACGAGTGCGCAGGCGGGTGTGGTGGCTGCGGCTGCTGAGCAGGTGTCGCGCAACGTGCAGGCGGTGGCTGCGGGTGCTGAGCAGATGGGTGCTTCGATCCGGGAGATCGCGCAGAACGCGACGGATGCGGCGAAGGTGGCGGGTCAGGCGACGGTGGTTGC
>NZ_QWKP01000003.1 GCF_003470205.1 Cellulomonas rhizosphaerae | reverse complement strand
GGTCGGCTGACCGTGGTCAGCCGACCACCGACCGGGGTACGACTACTTGTTCAGCGCGTCGCTGATCAGCTGGTCCGCAGCCTTCGCGGACGCGGTGACGTCAGCACCCGTGGCGATCTTCTGGAAGAAGTCCTCCAGGATGCGGTCGCCCTCGACGGTGGCCCAGTTCTCGGCGGCCGGCGTGAGCTTGGCGCCCAGGGCAGCGGCGATCGCGGCCTTGGCGTAGACGTCGTCACCCATCGAGGTGGCGTACTCGGTGTTGCCCGGGATCAGGCCGTTCTTGCCGAGCTGGTTCTGGAAGTCGGCCGAGAAGATGATCTTGAGCAGGTTCTGGGCCAGCTCCTGGTGCTTCGACTTGGCGGGGATGCCCAGGTTGGAGCCGCCGGCGAAGGCGGTCGCGAACGAACCGGCCGTCTCGCCCGGCATCGCGAAGACGCCGGTGTGCTCCTCGTTGCACTTCTGCTGCTTGGCGCGCTTCGCGGTCGCGTCGTCCGACGTGTCGTCGGCCGCAACGCCCTCGTTGCACTTGGGCAGGTCGATGCTCCAGCGGGCCCAGGTCGGGGCCGAGAACATCGCGGCCTTGCCCTGGTTGAAGGGAACCCACGGCTCGTTCGAGTCGCTGTCGGCAGGCGCCTTGGTGGCCGTCTTGAACAGCTCCTGGACCTGCTCGAGGCCCTTGATCGACTCGGGCGACTCCAGCGCGCCCTTCCAGCTGTCGCCGTCCTGCGTGGCGAGCTCACCACCGTTGGTGTAGATC
>NZ_QWKP01000029.1 GCF_003470205.1 Cellulomonas rhizosphaerae | reverse complement strand
GCAGCCGACGTCTCACCGGTCGAAGGCTTCGTCGTCTCCGACGGGGTGTCGTCGCCGGAGCTGCACGCGGTCAGCGCGAGCGCTGCCGCCACGCCGACGGCCGCGAAACGTAGGATCTTCACGTTGGGGTTTCCTCCCGTGAGCGAGGCGAGCGCCGGATGGCGTCGCCGGGGGTTGTTCCGACCTGCAGTTGGTCGGCTCGGGGTCGTCACGAGACCCCGAGCTGACCTGCCAGGACGAGCACTGCAGCGCCTGCCAGCGCTCCGTCCTCGTCGAGCGATCCCATCCGTAGCGCGAACGACTGCCCGATGACGGGCATGGTTCGGGCTCGGACGGCGTCGAGCGCCGCCTCCCGCAGAGGTCCGTCCAGCAGCTCCGGGGGACCGGAGAGCAGGACCTCGCCGAGGTCGAGCGCAGACACGACCGGTGCCAGGGCGAACCCGAGCAACCGTCCGACCGACGCCAGCACGGCGTCGGAGTCCTGAGGGGTGAGACCGGAGGTGCGGCGGCGCAGGGCCGGCACGCTCAGGACGGTCTCGAGGCAGCCGCGGCGGCCGCACGCGCACTCGTCGGGCTCGTCGTCCACGACGGTGACGTGGCCGATCTCGCCGGCGGCGTGGTGACGGCCCACGACGAGCGCGCCGTCGACGACGATGCCGGCGCCGACACCCTGGCCGATGGTGACGACCATGCTGCCGCCGGCCGCCTCGCCGTAGGTGAACTCGGCCAGCGCGCGCGTGTTGGCGTCGTTGGCCACGTGCACCGGGACGTCGAGCCGCTCGCTGAGCAGCGCAGCCATCGGGACGTCGTACCAGCCGCGGTTGGGCGCCTGGACGATGCGGCCGTCGTTGTCGATGACGCCGGGCGACGAGAGGCCGACGCCCAGGACGGGGCGGTCGGCCAGCGCGAGCAGGTCGCGGCACAGCGTCTCGGTCAGCTCCAGCGCCGCCTCCCCCATCCGCCCCTCGAGCGGCACGGTCAGGCGGTGCAGCACGTCGCCCACGAGCGTCATCACGGCGCCCAGCAGGCGCGAGTCGTCGGTGAGGTCGACCGCGATGATCTGGAACGCCTCGGTCTGCATCCCGACGAGCGTGGCCGGCTTGCCGACCTTCCCCTCGGAGCGGACGCCGAGGTCCGTGACCAGGCCCTCCGCCATGAGATCGTCGACGAGGCTGGAGACGGTGACGCGGGTCAGGCCGGTCGAGCGGGCGATGTCCGCCCGGGACGACGGGCCCTCGTGGAACAGGTGGGCGAGCACCATCGAACGGTTGTGGGCCCGGGCGTGCTCGGGCAGCGCCTTGGCGGTCGGCCGGAGCATCCGACCCACCGCTCGCGCACCCGTCACTCGGGGCTGTCCGACCGTCGTCATGTTTGTTAGTAGACCTGCCTTACTAATCCGTGTCAACTACCTCGTGTGACCGTGACCACATCGTGACCGGTCCGAAACACGCCGTAACCAGCGGGCCTACCCCGCGTCACGAGACCCCACCCAGGCACGGACGAACCGGGCGGCCCTATCGTCGGGACATGGAACTCGGCTTCTACACGTTCGGCGACGTCCACCCCTCCCCCGTGACCGGCGAGATCGTCTCGCCCGGGCAGCGGCTTCGTGACGTGCTGGAGCGCATCCGGCTGGCCGACGAGGTGGGCCTCGAGTACGCCGGGATCGGCGAGCACCACCGCCCCGACTACGCGATCTCCGCGCCGTCGACCGTCATCGCCGCGGCCCTCGCGCAGACCTCGCGGATCACCGTCGGCTCGGCCGTCACGGTGCTCTCGACCGAGGACCCGGTGCGCGTCTACCAGCAGTTCACGACGATGGACCTGTACTCGCAGGGGCGCGTCGAGCTGCTCGCCGGGCGCGGGTCGTTCATCGAGTCCTACCCGCTGTTCGGCGCGTCGCTCGACGACTACGACGAGCTGTACGACGAGAAGATCGCGCTCCTGCTCCAGCTCGACCTGGCCGAGCGCACCACGTGGTCGGGCCGGTTCCGGCCCGCGCTCGACGACGCGCTCGTGCTGCCCCGCCCCTACGACAAGCCGGGCCGCGGCACGCACCTCGACATCGCGGTGGCGACGGGCGGCAACCCGCAGTCGTCCGCGCGCGCAGGCCTGCTCGGGCTGCCGATCAGCTACGCGATCATCGGCGGCCAACCCGCGTCGTTCGCGCCGCTCGTCGACCTGTACCGCCGCTCCTTCGCCGAGGCCGGTCCCGCCGTCCGCGAGCGCCTGCCGGATGACGCCCAGCCGTTCGTGGCCGTCGCAGGCATGGGCTTCATCGGCGAGGAGAGCAAGTCCGCGCGGGAGTTCTTCTACCCGTACTGGCTCGAGTCGATGCGGCGGATCTCCTCCGAGCGCGGGTTCGCGATGCCGAACCGGATCTCTTACGAGTCCCAGGCCGCACGCGGCGGGGCCTACTTCGTCGGGCACCCCGAGGAGGTCGCCGAGCGGATCGTCGCGTTGCACGCGGTGCTGGGGCACGACCGGCAGGCCTTCCAGATGGACCTGTCCG
>NZ_QWKP01000028.1 GCF_003470205.1 Cellulomonas rhizosphaerae | reverse complement strand
GATCGCCAGCACGATCTCGGCCGCGACGGGCACGGGGTCGAGCGCGCGGTGCGGGGCCGAGCCGTGCCCGCCCTCGCCGTTCACGGTGATGCGCACGGTGTCCGCGGCAGCCATCGCGGTGCCCGCCCGGCCGGCGACCGCACCGGTCGGCACGAGCGCCGAGGCGACGTGCACCCCGTAGGCGGCGACGACCCGCTCGCCCGCGGCGTCGAGCACGCCCTCGGCGATCATCTGCTCGGCGCCGCCGTCGCCCTCCTCGCCCGGCTGGAACATGAAGACGACCGACCCGGCGATCTCGTCCCGGCGCGCGGCGAGCAGGCGGGCAGCGGCGACGAGGCCCGCGACGTGCAGGTCGTGGCCGCACGCGTGCATGACCCCCACGTGCTCGGACGTGAAGTCCTCGCCGCTGTCCTCGGTGACCGGCAGCGAGTCCATGTCGCCGCGCAGCAGCACGGCCGGGCCCGGCGTGCCGCCGTGCAGCACGGCGGTCACGGACGAGAGCGCGGTGCCCGTGCTGACCTCGAGGCCCAGGTCCGCGAGCGCGTCGAGCACGAGCTGCTGCGTGAGCGGCAGGTCGAGCCCGATCTCGGGCACGCGGTGCAGCGCGTGCCGCAGCTCGGCGATCTGCGGGAGCTGGGCGGACGCGTCGGCCCGCAGGCCGGCCAGGACGTTCTCGGACAGGGGCACGCGAGGCTCCGTTTCGTCGGTCGTTCGATCAGTGGACGTTACCCGGCTCACACCCACCCCCGTATCGTGGGACGGATGTCCACCTTCACCGGCTTCCTGCGCTCGCGCTCCGACGACGATCTCGTCGCGCTGCTGCGCGGGCGCCCGGACCTCGCCGTGCCCTCACCGACGACCATCGCGTCCCTGGGCGTGCGCGCGACGAGCCGCGGGAGCCTCGAGCGCGCGCTCGCCTCGGTCGACGCCGGCGTGCTGCAGGTGCTCGAGGCCGTCGTCGCCCTCGGACCCGACGCCGACGTGCGGGCGGCGATCGCGGACACCGCGGCGGGCGTGGAGCTCGTCGACTCCGCGCTCGAGCGTGCGGGCGAGCTCGCGCTGATCTTCCGCGACGCCGAGGGCCTGCACCCCGCGCCCGGCCTGGCCGAGCTGCTCGGCCCGTACCCGGCGGGCCTGGCGCCCGCGTCGCCGACCGACCCTCCCGCCGACGTCGTCGACGTGCTGCCCGAGGCACCCGCGGGCGTCGCGCCGGTCCTCGACGCCCTGACCTGGGGCCCGCCCGTGGGCCTCGCACCGTCCAACGCGACGGCCACCGCGGCGGCCGTCGACTGGATGGTGCGCCGCCGCCTGCTCGTGATGGGCGACGGCAGGCACGTGGTGCTCCCCCGCACCGTGGCTCTCGCGCTGCGCCGTGGCCGCACCCACCGCGCCGCCGCGCTCGCGCCGACCCCGCACTTCGCCACGCGTCTGCCCGCGACCGTCGCCGCCGAGGGCACCGACGCGGGCGAGCGGATCGTGCGCCTCGTCGCTCAGCTGGGCCGGCTGTGGGAGGAGAACCCCGCGGGCGTGCTGCGCTCGGGCGGGCTGGGCGTGCGCGAGCTGCGCCGGGTCGCCACCGAGCTCGAGGTCGACGAGCGGCTCGCCGCGCTGGTCGTCGAGCTGGCCGCGGCTGCAGGGCTGGTGGGCGACGACGGCGAGGAGCTACCGTCCTTCGTCCCGACGGTCGCGATGGACGAGTGGTCGGTGGCCCCCGTCGCGACGCGCTGGGGACTGCTCGCCTCGACCTGGCTCGCGACGACCCGCACGCCATGGCTCGTCGGCGGCCGCGACGAGGCCGGCACCGTCCGCCCGGCGCTGAGCCCGGACCTGAACCGCGCGTGGGCGCCCCGCCTGCGTCGGTCCGTGCTCGGCATGCTGGCCGCCCAGCCGGCGGGTGCCGCTCCCGACGCCGACGCGGTGCTCGAGGTGCTGGCCTGGCGCACGCCGCGGTCGGTGCCGCCCGTCGCGGCCGTCGCCGCGGTGCTCGCCGAGGCCGCGGACGTGGGCGTGCTGGGCGCGGGTGCGCTCTCCGACGCCGGGCGTGCGCTGCTCTCGTCGGCCGACGAGGCCGTCGCGACGTTCGAGGCGACGCTGCCTCCGTCGCTCGACGAGATCCTGCTGCAGGGCGACCTGACCGGCATCGTCCCGGGCCGTCCGAGCGACGAGCTCGAGGCCCTGATCGCCCGCACCGCGCGCGTCGAGTCGCGCGGCGGGGCGGTCACCGTGCGCTTCACCGCGGACACCGTGCGCCTCGCGTTCGACGACGGCGCGACGGCGGAGGGCCTGCTCGCCGAGCTCGCGCGGTTCTCCCGCGGCCCCGTGCCCCAGCCGCTGGAGTACCTGGTGCGCGACGCCGCGCGCCGGCACGGCCGCCTCCGCGCGGGCGCCGCCTCGAGCTACCTGCGCAGCGACGACCCCGCCCTGCTGGCGGGGCTCGTCGACAACCCGAAGCTGTCCGGGCTCGGCCTGTTCACGCTCGCGCCGACCGTGCTCGCCGCGCAGGCGCCGACGCGCGAGCTCATCGACGCGCTGCGGGCCCAGGGCCTCGCGCCCGCGGCCGAGACCCCCGACGGGCACGTGCTGCACGTCGCGCGCGAGGTCCGGCGCGTCGGCCGACGCGGCCGGGCCGCCGCG
>NZ_QWKP01000027.1 GCF_003470205.1 Cellulomonas rhizosphaerae | reverse complement strand
GCAGCCGCGGCGATCGTCGCGAGCGTGGCCTTGACAGCCTCGCGGGCCTCGGGCAGCACCGGCACCGGCGTGTGCGGCGCGGTACCGACGGTCTCCTTGACGGCCGCTCCCCCACGCTTGCGACGGGCCCGCTTGGCCTCAACGCCGGCCGGGCTCTCGGCGCTGACCGGCTGCGCCGCGCCCGCCTCGGGCCGACCGTTCTTCTCGATCGGCTCGTCGTGCACGATGAAACCGCGGCCGTGGCAGTGCTCGCACGTCTCCGAGAACGCCTCGACCAGGCCCTGGCCGACGCGCTTGCGGGTCATCTGCACGAGGCCGAGCGAGGTGACCTCGGCGACCTGGTGCTTGGTGCGGTCGCGGCCCAGGCACTCGACCAGGCGACGGAGCACGAGGTCGCGGTTGGACTCGAGCACCATGTCGATGAAGTCGACGACGATCATGCCGCCGATGTCGCGCAGCCGGAGCTGGCGCACGATCTCCTCGGCCGCCTCGAGGTTGTTGCGCGTGACCGTCTCCTCGAGCGTGCCGCCCGAGCCGGTGAACTTGCCGGTGTTGACGTCGACGACGGTCATCGCCTCGGTGCGGTCGATGACGAGCGAGCCGCCCGACGGCAGCCAGACCTTGCGGTCCATGCCCTTGGCGAGCTGCTCGTCGATCCGGTGATCGGCGAACACGTCAGCAGAGTGGGACGAGCTACCGGTGTACTTCGAGATCTTCTGCGCCAGGTCCGGCGCGAGCTCGTCGATGTACGACGAGATCGTCGACCACGCCTCGTCGCCCTGGACGACGAGCGAGCCGAAGTCGTCGTTGAAGATGTCGCGGACCACGCGGATCGCCATGTCCGGCTCGCCCTGGAGCAGCGCGGGCGCGGAGGCGGTCTTCGCCTTCTTCTCGATGGCGTCCCACTGCGACTGCAGGCGCGCGATGTCGGCGCGCAGCTCCTCCTCGGAGGCGCCCTCCGCCGCGGTGCGCACGATGACGCCGGCCGAGTCCGGCACGACCTCGCGCAGGATCTTCTTGAGGCGGTTGCGCTCGATGTCCGGCAGCTTGCGGCTGATGCCGGTCATGCCGCCGCCGGGCACGTAGACCAGGTAGCGGCCGGCGAGCGTGACCTGCGAGGTCAGGCGCGCGCCCTTGTGACCGATCGGGTCCTTGGTGACCTGGACCAGCACGGAGTCGCCGGACTTGAGCGCCTGCTCGATGCGACGCGCAGAACCGCCCTCGACGTTCGCGGCGTCCCAGTTGACCTCACCGGCGTAGAGCACGGCGTTGCGGCCCTTGCCGACGTCGACGAACGCGGCCTCCATGCTCGGCAGCACGTTCTGGACGCGGCCGAGGTAGACGTTGCCGACCATCGAGACCGACGCCTGGTTGGAGACGTAGTGCTCGACGAGCACGCCGTCCTCGAGCACGGCGATCTGCGTGCGGCCGCCCTTCTCGCGCACGATCATCGAGCGGTCGACCGACTCGCGGCGGGCCAGGAACTCGGCCTCGGTGATGATCTGGCGACGGCGACCGGCGTCGCGGCCCTCGCGGCGGCGCTGACGCTTGGCCTCGAGGCGAGTCGAGCCGCGCAGCGCGGTGACCTCGTCGCTGACGGGGCGCGTGCGGGCCGGGCGGGGCTCGGCGTCGGTCTCGCCCGGGCGGGCGGAACCGCGGCGACGACGGCGACGACGACGGCTCGACGAGCCGGCCTCACCCTCGCCGTCCTCGTCGGACTCGTCCTCGTCCTGGGCGCCCTCCGCGTCGACCGCAGCAGCGTCGCCCTCGGGCGTCACGTCGGTGTCGTCGGTGCTCGCGTCGCCCGGCTCGGGCCGACGGCGGCCGCGGCCACCCCGGCGACGGCGGCGACGCGGGGCGTTGCCACCGGCCTCGCCGGACTCGTCGTCGCCGTCCTCGTCGTCGCCCTCGTCGGACTCGGACTCGTTCTCGTCCTGCGCGTCCTCGGCGGGGACGCCGTCGACGTCCTCGACCTCGTCCGACTCGTCCTCGGCGACGACGGGCGTCTCCTCGTCCTCGTCGGCCGGCTCGTCGGCGGCAGCGCGCGGCGGCTCGCCGCCGCGACCTCGACGGCCCCGACGACGCGAGCTGCGGTTGCCGGACGTGGCAGGGCGCTCCTCGACGACGGGTGCGTCCTCGGTCTCGACGGTCTCGAGCTGAGCATCCGCGAGCTCGGCCTGCTCCTCGAGCTCGCGCTCGATGCGCGCGGCCTCGGAGATCGCCTCGGGCGAGCCCGCGCTGGACGTCGCACGACGGCGGCGCTGGCGCGAGGCGGTCGGGTCCGGCGCCTGGAAGAGCAGTGCAGTGGTGGCCAGTCGCGGCGCGGGCGGCGCGACCTCAGGGGCCGGCGCGGAGCGGGGGGCGTTGCGCGGCGCACGAGCCGAGCGCGACGAGGTCCGGGGCGCGGACGGCTCGGCAGCGGGCGGCTCGGCGGACTTCGGCTCGGCGAACGCAGCCAGGACGTCGAGCGCGGGGGGCGCCTCGACGACCGCGGGGGCCTCGACCGGTGCACCGGGCGCGGCGGCGGGGCGCGAGCTCGCGCGGCGACGACGGGCGGGGGCGGCCGGAGCGGCCTCC
>NZ_QWKP01000026.1 GCF_003470205.1 Cellulomonas rhizosphaerae | reverse complement strand
GCGTCGTGGATGCGGCAGATGTCGTGCCAGTCGCGCGGCTCGTAGGGGCGGATGGAGGGAGTCATAGCGCGATCCAGCCTGCCACCAGCGCGACGATCGCGACGACGGCCGCCACGAGCGAGACCACGAAGATGACGAGCTCGCCGCGGGAGAACACCCGCCGGCCCTGCTCTCGTCGGGCCATGACGAACAGGACGGACGCCGGCGCGTAGAACAGGAACGAGACCAGCACGTACTTGGGCCCGGCCGCGACCAGCAGGAACGCGGTGTACACGGCCGCGATCAGCGCGACGACCCGGCCGACCCGGTCCGCCCAGGCGAGCCGCACCGCGAAGCCGGCAGCCAGCACGTAGGGGATCAGGACGAGCGAGCTCGTCATGCTGAGCGCGAAGTCGAACGCGTCCTGCGAGAGCAGCGTCAGCACGAGCACGACCTGCGACAGCGCGGTCGTCAGGGTCAGGGCGTTGACCGGGACGTCGTCGCCCGACGAGTGCCGCAGGAACCGCGGCATGTCGTCGTCCTTGGCCGCGACGAACAGCACCTCGGCCGCCATGAGCGTCCACGCGAGGTACGCCCCGAGCACCGAGACGACGAGGCCGACGCTGATGAACGCGCTGCCCCACTCCCCGGTCGCCTCCTCGAGCACGCCGGCCATGGACGGCTGCCGCAGCGCCGCGATCTCGCTCATCGGCAGGATCCCGTAGGACACGATCGTCACCGAGGCGAACACGGCGAACACGCTGAGGAACCCGAGCATCGTCGCGCGGCCCACGTCGCGGCGGCTGCGCGCGTGGCGGGAGTAGACGCTCGCGGCCTCGACGCCGAGGAACACGAACACCGTCGCGAGCATCGTGCCGCGCACCTGCGTGAACAGGTTCCCCGCCGCGGGGTCGCCCCGCAGGTTGTCGACGAACACGGACGGGTCGAACGCGAAGGCCGCGAGGAGCACGAACACGACGATGGGCACGACCTTGGCGACGGTCACGATGCGGTTGATCGTCGCCGCCTCCCGCACCCCGCGGCGGATCACCGAGTGCGACGCCCAGAGCCCGGCGCTGGCGAGCACGACCGCCAGGACCGTGTCCCCCTCGCCGAGCGCCGGTGCCACCGCGCCGATCGTCGACATGATCAGCACCCAGTACGTCACGTTGCCCACGCACGCGCTGGCCCAGTAGCCGAATGCCGAGAAGAAGCCGAGGTACTGGCCGAACCCGGCCTTGGCATAGGCGTAGATGCCCGCGTCGAGCTCGGGGCGGGCGACCGCCAGGCGCTGGAAGACGAGCGCGAGCATGAACATCCCGGTGCCCGCGACGGCCCACGCGATCAGCGCGCCGACCACGCCCGTCTCCGCAGCGAACTGCGCCGGGAGTGAGAAGACGCCCGCGCCGACCATGGACCCGATGACGACCGCGGTGAGGGTGAGGACGCTGAGCGTCGCCGGGCGGGCCGTCTCGCGGACCTCGGTCATGCTCGCGAGGCTAGCGACTGGCGCCGTCGCGTGCCGCCGAGCCCGGGTGTCCGAGGTCACGTGACGAGTTTTCGGGCGAACCGACCGATCCGGGCAGTGGCGTCACGGAGGCGCGACAGGTCACCCTATGCTCGCCCGATGCGCCGCCTGTGGACCTCCCTGCTGACCCTCTGCCTCGTCGCCGTCTCGATGACCGTCGGGGTCTCCGCCGCCTCCGCGGCCACGCCCGTGACGATCGGCAAGATCGCCTCGACGACCGCCGCCTACGGGTCGAAGGTCACCGTGAAGCCCAAGGTCACGCACGCGAAGTCAGCGAAGGTCGTCTCGGCGAAGATGACCGTGAAGAAGGGCGGCTCGACCGTCGCCAAGAACAAGGCGTCGGTGAAGCTCGCGGCCGGCACGTACAAGGTCACGACGACGGCCAAGTACAAGACGTTCCGGACCGTGAAGAAGACGACGACGTCGACGAAGAACGTCGTCACCGTGACACCGGACGACGAGACGCGCGTGACCTGCACCGCGTCGCGGGTCACCCTGCCCGCCGACGGCGGGCTCGAGCTGGACGGCAGCTGCACCGGAGCGGCGTTCGACGGCACGGTCACGATCCGCAACTTCGAGGCGTACGACGAGAACCCCTGGTGGGGCTTCGACGACAACTTCACCGGGCTCGAGTTCACCTCCACGCCGACCGTCGGCAAGGCGTTCTCCGCCTACCTCAACCCGAGCAAGGACCTGTACAAGAAGAAGCAGGTCACCACGACCACCTCGACGAAGGTCTGGTCCGCGGTCCAGACGAAGACCAAGACCCAGACGCTCGTCATCAAGGCCGGCAAGAAGCCGAACCACGCCGCGCCCTACTCCGACGGCGAGTGCCCGAGCTGGGCGCCGGTCAAGGGCAACGCGAACAGCGGGATCTACCACGTGCCCGGCGGCCGCTACTACTCGATCACCATCGCCGAGGAGTGCTTCACCACGCCCGGCGCGGCGCGCGCGCACGGCTACCGCGCCAGCCGCAACGGCTGACCCGACGCGCGCAGAACGCCCCGCCCCCGGACGACCGGGGGCGGGGC
>NZ_QWKP01000025.1 GCF_003470205.1 Cellulomonas rhizosphaerae | reverse complement strand
GCAACCACCGTCGCCTGACCCGCCACCTTCGCCGCATCCGTCGCGTTCTGCGCGATCTCCCGGATCGAAGCACCCATCTGCTCCGCACCCGCAGCCACCGCCTGCACGTTGCGCGACACCTGCTCAGCAGCCGCAGCCACCACACCCGCCTGCGCACTCGTCTCGCCGGCCGCGCTCGCGACCTCGGCGTTGGAGCCCGTCAGGCGCTGCGCGGACTCGGCGACGTCCTGCGCGGTGCGTGCGACGTCGGTCAGGGTCGCCCGCAGGCCGTCCTGCGCACGGCGCAGCGAGTCGGCCATCCGGCCGGTCTCGTCCTGCGACGGCACGGACGCGGTGACCGTGAGGTCGCCGTCCGCCATCGCGTCCAGGGACGCCCCGACGGCCCGCACCGCGCGGGACACCCGGCGGATCACCGCGGTGGACAGCGCGGCGGCGAGCACCGCGGCGACGACGAACGCGGCGGCGAGCAGCCAGATGGTGCGGCGCACCTCGGCCTGGCCCGCCTGCTGGATCGCGATCACCTGCGCGTCGGTCTGCGCCGAGGCGAGCTGGAGCGCGCGGCCGGCCCAGTCGGGGTCGGCGGCCACGTCGGCCGTGACCGCGGCCGTGAAGCCCGCGGTGTCGCCCGCCTCGACGAGCGGCAGGAGGGTCGTGTCGCGGAACTCGGTCCAGGCGGCCCAGCGCGTGCGGAAGTCCTTCCACTGCGGCGTGAGCGCGTCGGGGAACGTCTCGACCACGTCGGAGCGCGCCTCGACGACGCCGTCCGTCCACGTCGACGAGGTGAGCAGCTGGGCACGGGTCGCCGCGTCCGCGCCGGCCGCGCGGGCCAGCAGCAGGTGGCTGCGCGCCTGCGCGACGCCGAGGTCGGCGAACGCCCGCTGCAGGTGCGTGTCGAGGTCGGACATCTCCTGCAGGTCGTCGCCCGCACGCTGCAGCGCGATCGCGCCAGCGCCGCCGACGACCGCGAAGGTGCCGCCGAGGACGACCATCGCCGCCGCGAACTTCACCGCGATGGGGCGGTCCCAGAACCAGGCGCCGCGGCGCCGGGCCGGTGTGGTGACCGTCGTGGTGGACATCAGCCGACCTCTTCCGCGGTGTAGTAGCCGCCGTCGACCAGGAGCCGGCGGTAGTTGTCCTTCGTGACCGCCCGGGGCGGCAGGAGGTAGGACGGCACGACCTTCACGCCGTTGTCGTACGTCGTCGTGTCGTTGACCTCGGGCTCGTCACCCTCGAGCAGCGCGTTGACCATCGCGACGGTGACCTCGGCCAGCTGCCGGGTGTCCTTGTAGACGGTCGAGTACTGCTCACCGGCCGCGACCGAGCGGACCGCGGGGATCTCCGCGTCCTGCCCGGTGACGACGGGCACGTAGCCGAGGGTCTTGGCCGAGCCGATGACGGCCTGCGCGATGCCGTCGTTGGGTGCGAGCACGCCGTCGAGGCGCGGGCCCTTGCCGTAGCGGCCCAGCAGCGAGTCCATGCGCTTGCCCGCGGTCGGCGGGTCCCACTTCTCGATCGCCACGTCCTCGCGGGCCACCTCGCCGGACGCGACGACGAGCGTGCCGTCGGTGAGGTAGGGCTTCAGGACGGACATCGCGCCGTCGTAGAACACGGTGGCGTTGTTGTCGTCGGGCGAGCCGGCGAAGACCTCGACGTGGAACGGCCCGCGCTGCGCGGTCCGCTTCCCGGTCGCGTCGATCACACCGAGTCCCTGCAGCAGCGCTGTCCCCTGCATGACGCCCACCCGTGCGTTGTCGAACGACGCGTAGTAGTCGACGTCCTTGGACTCCCGGATCAGGCGGTCGTAGGAGATGACCGCGATGCCCGCGGCGTGCGCCTTGGCGAGCACGGCCGTCAGGGCGGTGCCGTCCACCGCGCCGATGACGAGCGCGTCCGCGCCCTCGTCGACCATGTCCTGGACGTGCGCGACCTGCGCGGCGACGTCGTTCTCCGCGTACCGCTTGTCGACCCGGTAGCCCAGCGAGTGGAACTGCGCCGAGAGGTTGTCACCGTCGGCGACCCACCGGGTCTGCTCGGTCGTCGGCATCGCGATCCCGACGAGCGGAGCGCCCGACGAGTCCGCCGCGACCTGCGCGGAGCAGCCGTTCACGCCGACGAGGAACAGGAGGGCCGCGGCCCCGACCCGCATCTTCATGTCCCGACCCCGCTCAGTACGTGAACGCGGCGACGCGGGTACGCAGGTCGGCCGACATGCGCGCGAGCTCGGAGACCGAGGCGCCCATCTGACCGATCACGTCCGAGCTGGTCGCGGTGGCCGTGGCGACGCCGGTGATGTTGGTGGCGATCTCCCCCGACCCCGCCGCGGCCTCGGCCACACCACGCGACATCTCGTTCGTCGTGGCCGTCTGCTCCTCGACCGCCGACGCGATCGTCAGCTGGTAGT
>NZ_QWKP01000024.1 GCF_003470205.1 Cellulomonas rhizosphaerae | reverse complement strand
GGTGCGAGATCGACCCTCCCGGACGGTCGATCTCGCACCCGGGGGTCGTTCTCGGAGAATTCTCCGGGATCGACGCTGCATCGACGGCGGCCAGGCGGAACTGCCCGGTACCCGGGTGGGACGGGGCCGGACACGATCGTCCCGGAGCGGGGCTGTCGCCTAGGGTTGCGCCCATGACTTCACGTTCCGCCTGGGGGTTCGGCCTTTCCACGGTCACCCTCGACGGCGTCACCCTGGATACCTGGTACCCGGCCCCCGCACTCGGCACCCCGGACGACGACGCCGTCGCCCCCGCCGAGCTCGCGGCGGCCGAGCGGACCGACGAGGCTCGGGCCGTCCGCGTGGTCGTCGTCCGCACGGTCGTCGACCTCGACTCCGCTCCCGCCGACACCGCCGACGCCTACCTGCGACTGCACCTGCTCTCGCACCGCCTCGTCGCGCCGCACGGGCAGAACCTCGACGGCCTGTTCGCCGTGCTGCCCAACGTCGTGTGGACGGACCGCGGACCGTGCGCCGTCGAGGGCTTCGAGGCCACCCGGCTGCGCCTGCGCACCGCGACGGGCATCGCCCCGACCGTGCACGGGGTCGACAAGTTCCCGCGGATGGTCGACTACGTGCTGCCGACCGGCGTGCGGATCGCCGACGCCGACCGCGTCCGCCTGGGCGCGCACCTCGCGGCGGGCACGACCGTCATGCACGAGGGCTTCGTCAACTACAACGCCGGCACGCTCGGCACGTCGATGGTCGAGGGCCGGATCTCGGCCGGCGTGGTCGTCGGCGACGGCTCGGACATCGGCGGCGGCGCCTCGATCATGGGCACGCTGTCCGGGGGTGGACGCCTCGTCGTGTCCGTGGGCGCGCGCTCGCTGCTGGGCGCCAACGCCGGTCTCGGCATCCCGCTCGGCGACGACTGCGTGATCGAGGCGGGCCTGTACGTCACCGCCGGCACCAAGGTCACGCTGATCGGGTTCGGCGACGACGAGGGCCGCGTGGTCAAGGCCCGCGAGCTCGCCGGTGCCGACGGCGTGCTGTTCCGGCGCAACTCGCTCACGGGCGGGGTCGAGGCCGTGGCCCGCACGGGCGCCGGCGTCGAGCTCAACAGCGCCCTCCACGCGAACTGAGCGTGGCCCGACGCCCGAGGCGCCGGCGCAGGAGCGCTCTGCGCGCGTTCGTCGCCATCGCGATCGTCCTCGTGCTGCTGCTCGGCACCGTCGTCGGCGTCGTGGCGGTGCTCAACAGCCAGAGCCCGCCTCGCCCGACGACCGAGGTCTGCTTCGCGGGCGAGGGCGCCGAGCAGGTCGCGCTCTCGCCGACGCAGGCGAAGAACGCTGCGCTGATCAGCGCGGTCACGATCCGCCGCGGCCTGCCCGCTCGGGCCGCGACGATCGGGCTCGCGACCGCGATGCAGGAGTCACGGCTGGTCAACATCGACTACGGCGACCGAGACTCGATCGGCCTGTTCCAGCAGCGCCCCTCGCAGGGCTGGGGCACCGTCGAGCAGATCATGGACCCGGTGTACTCGACCGGGAAGTTCTTCGACCACCTCG
This sequence comes from Cellulomonas rhizosphaerae, assembly GCF_003470205.1. Taxonomy (GTDB): domain Bacteria; phylum Actinomycetota; class Actinomycetes; order Actinomycetales; family Cellulomonadaceae; genus Cellulomonas; species Cellulomonas rhizosphaerae. Next base: position 843 of record NZ_QWKP01000024.1, on the reverse strand, counting down.
TCAAGGTCGACGGCTACGAGGACCTGCCGATCACCGAGGCCGCCCAGGCCGTGCAGCGCTCGGGCTTCCCCGACGCGTACGCCCAGCACGAGCCGCGCGCCCGCGCGTTCGCGTCCGCGCTCACGGGCTACTCGGAGGCGTCGCTGCGCTGCGAGCTGCACGAGGCCGCGCCCGGCACGGGCGACCCGCAGGCGGTCGTCGCGCGCGTGAAGCGGGACTTCGGCAAGGTCCCGACCAAGGTTGCGACGCCCCAGGACGGGCCGACGACGGTGACCATCGACGCCTCCGCGCTGAGCGACGACGCCGACCGCATGGGCTGGGCCGTCGCGCAGTGGGCGGTCGCGACCGCGGCCGAGCTCGGCACCACCTCGGTCGAGGTCGCGGACCAGCGCTGGGACCGTGAGTCGACCGACTGGTCGGCGGGCACGACGACGCTACCGGCGGGCAGCGTCCGCCTCACCCTGGCCGCCGACGAGGACTGACACCAACCCGCCCGAGCATGCGTACAGGGCGGCAGCGAGGCTCTCGAGCCTCACCACCGCCCTGCTCCACGCGATCAGCGGGCGTCGATGCCCACGTAGTCGCGCTCGGTCGCTCCCGTGTAGATCTGCCGCGGGCGGCCGATCTTGGTCTGCGGGTCGAGCATCATCTCGCGCCACTGGGCGATCCAGCCGGGCATCCGGCCGAGCGCGAACAGCGGCGTGAACATCGACGGGTCGAAGCCCATGGCCTTGTAGATCAGCCCCGTGTAGAAGTCGACGTTCGGGTAGAGCTTGCGCGAGACGAAGTAGTCGTCGTTGAGCGCGATCTCCTCGAGGCCCATCGCGAGGTCGAGCAGCTCGT
>NZ_QWKP01000023.1 GCF_003470205.1 Cellulomonas rhizosphaerae | reverse complement strand
CGGCCGGGCACGACGACACGACGCTGGTACTCCAGGACGACGGGGACCTGGTCCTGTTCGACAAGGACGGCAGCACGCTGTGGAGCACGGGCACGGCCCTCGGGCCCACCGGGCTCGCGGCCACGAAGTCGCTCGCGGTCGGCAAGCGCCTCGACTCGCCGGACGGGCGGCTCTCGCTGCGCGTCGACGCCGACGGCCTGCGCCTCGAGCTCGACGGCCGCGCCGTCTGGGCCGTGATCCCCGCGGTGCCCGACGAGAAGCTCCAGCTCACGCTGCGCAAGAGCGGCAACCTCGTCCTGCGGGGCACCGACAACGCCGTCTACTGGTCCTCGGAGACCGCCGGCACCAAGCACGCCGATCTCGAGCTCGATGCGGGGGGAGTGGTGCTGCGCGCCCCGACAGGCCAGGAGCTGTGGCGCGCCGACGTGCCCCCGGGCCTGTTCGACGCGACGACGACGGACACCGACTGCGCCGAGGTGACGACACCGGTCCCGCTCGCCGCGACCGTGCTGACCGAGACGGGCATCCGGGTCCACCCGTGCATGGTCGTCGCGATCGACGCGCTGCTGGCCGCCGCGAAGGCCGACGGCGTCGACCTCGGCGGCTGGGGCTGGCGCAGCAACGAGCAGCAGCGCGCGCTGCGCGCCCGCAACTGCACGCCGTCGGGGTGCCGCCCGATGACCGCGACGCCCGGCACGTCCCGCCACGAGCGCGGGCTCGCGATCGACTTCACGGTCGACGGCCGCGTCGTCTCCGCGGGCTCGACGGGCTGGGCCTGGCTCGTGCAGAACGCGCACAGCTACGGCCTGAAGAACCTGCCCGGCGAGCCGTGGCACTGGAGCGTCGACGGCTGGTGACCTCCCACCGCCTACCCTGGGGCGCGTGAGCACACCCGAGCCCGCCCAGCTGTCGGCGGTGAGCCAGGACTACCTCAAGGTCATCTGGTCCGCCACGGAGTGGGAGGACCGCCCGGTCACCACCAAGATGCTCGCCGCGCGCCTCGGTGTCGGTGCGTCCACCGTCTCGGAGACCGTCCGCCGCCTGGCCGACTCCGGATTCGTCACGCACGAGCCCTACGGCGCCGTCGGGCTCACCGACGCCGGTCGCGCCCAGGCGCTCGCGATGGTCCGCCGGCACCGGCTCGTCGAGACCTTCCTCGTGGAGGTGCTCGGCTACGGCTGGGACGAGGTGCACGACGAGGCCGAGGTCCTGGAGCACGCGGTGTCCGACCTGTTCGTCGACCGGATCGCGGCCCGCCTGGGGCACCCGACCCGCGACCCGCACGGCGACCCGATCCCCGGTCCCGACGGCTCGTTCGACCCACCGCCCGCGACCCTGCTGTGGGACGCGGAGCCCGGCGGCTGGCACGTGGCCCGCATCTCCGACGCGGATCCCGAGCTGCTGCGCTACGTCGAGTCCGTCGGGTTGGTGCTCGACGCGACGGTTGACGTCGTGGTGCGCCGCGACGCGGTGGGCGTCGTGTCGCTGCTCGTCGGGGCAGACGAGCGCCCCGTCGAGCTCGGCGAGGTCGCCGCCCGCGCGATCTGGCTGGTCGCCGGTGACGCCCGCGCTCGCGTGAACTAGGCTGAGCGCGACCCACCGGAGCTGACGACGGCGCTCTCCGATGCCGCATCGAAACGATACGACCCGGAGGACCCGCATGCTCCCGCTGCCCCAGGGCAAGGCCCGCGCCGCGCTGTTCGCGCTCGCGCTCGGCGGGTTCGGCATCGGCACCACCGAGTTCGCGACGATGGGCCTGCTGCCCGAGATCGCGCGCGACCTCGACGTCTCCATCCCCGTCGCGGGTCACGCCATCACCGCCTACGCGCTCGGCGTCGTCGTCGGCGCCCCCACGCTCGCCGCGCTCGGCGCACGGATGGACCGGCGGCGCCTGCTGCTGTGGCTGATGGTCGCGTTCACGATCGCCAACGTCGCCTCGGCGTTCGCGCCCACCGCGCCCACGCTCGTCGTCGCGCGGTTCCTCGCGGGCCTGCCGCACGGCGCCTTCTTCGGCGTCGGCGCGGTCATGGGCACGGCCGTCGTCGGCCAGGCGCGCCGCGGCCACGCGGTCGCCTCGATGATGGCCGGGCTGACGATCGCGTGCGCGGTCGGCGTCCCGCTGACGGCGATCGTCGGGCACGCCGTGGGCTGGCGCTGGGCGTTCGCGGGGGTCGGGGTCATCGGCCTCGCGACCCTTGTCGCGCTG
>NZ_QWKP01000223.1 GCF_003470205.1 Cellulomonas rhizosphaerae | reverse complement strand
GGCGACGAGGGTCGTCGTCGTCCCGTTGACGCGCAGGACGTCGTAGCCGGCCAGGCCGCTGCCACCGGTGTCGGTGGACGCGGTCCAGGTCAGGGTCGCGCCCGTCTGCGTGACGCCCGACGCGGTGACACCGGCCGGGACCGAGGGCGCGGTGGTGTCCGGCGTCGGCGGGACGGTCGTCGGCTCGGTGCCCCAGATGAGCTTGCCGCCGTCGTACAGCGTGATGGCCTTCGTCTTGACGAGGTCGGTCCCGTTGAGCCCCGCGAAGGACGGGTCGTTCGCCGCGTTCCACGGGGAACCGCCGGTCACCCGGAACTGGATCTCGCGGCGGTGCTGCGACTGGCCGCCCGGGTAGATGTTCTGCCCGATGCAGCCGACCTCGACGTAGTAGAGGCTGCCGCCGGCGGACACGGGCTTGCCGGTCTGCGGGCCGCACTCGCTGTAGTTGGCGGAGAACGCCAGGTTGGCCGCGGAGTCGCCGGCGTCGAGCGTGAACCAGTAGCGCAACGTGCCGTTCTTGAGCGACCGGGCCGGGAACGCCGACTGGTTGCGGATCATGGCCTTGATCTCGGTGAAGTTCGCGGTGGCCGGCTGGTTGAGCTTGGCCTCGACGAAGATCTCGTCGCCGTCCGGCTTCTCCGCCACCGGGAACGTGGTCAGCGCCGTGCCGCCGTACTCCTGGACGAGCCGCGCGAGCGCGCTCGAGAACCCGGCGTTGTAGTCGGTCGCGACCTCGTTGGAGACGTAGTCGGACCGGCTGTCGGTGTAGGCGTCGTTCGCGCCGCTGGGACCGCCGACGAGCGCGCCGTACAGCACGTGGCGCGTCGCGACCGGGTCGGTCAGGGAGTCGAGCCAGGAGCCGTGCGCGGTGCGGTGGTGCGGGTTCTGCGGCGGGTTGGCCCCGAAGCCCACGACGTAGCTCGACTTGCGGGGGTTGTCGCCGAGCGCGTAGTTGATCTGCCGGACGCCGAAGTCGTGGTACCTCGCCTTGCGCGTCGCGTCCGTGATCCAGTCGGAGTAGACGAGGGCGACGAACGACGTGTTCGCGGCGTAGCGCAGCGACCCCCAGCTGTCGAGGACCGCCTCCCCACCGGGCGAGTACGGGACCCGCTGGCCGTTGACGCCGACCGTCCAGTAGTCGAGCCAGCGGTTCGCGTCGTCGATGTACTTCTGCTTGCCGGTCTCCATGGCGAGCAGCGCGTAGGTCGCGTACGTCTTGTCGTCCCACGCGACGGTCCACTTGTAGGAGTGCGTCGAGGTCTGGTTCTCCACCGACAGGCCGTCGTACGCCGCCTCGGCCTTGGCCAGGTAGGACGCGTCACCGGTCGCCTTGTAGAGCCAGTAGGCGCCCCAGACGAGCTCGTCCTGGTAGCCGGACCACGACTTGTAGTAGGCCGCCGCGGCGGTGACGCAGTCGGAGTACTTGCCACGGTAGGTGTCCGCGAAGCTGTAGAGCTGCTTGGCGTTGAGCAGGAGCTTGGCCGAGTAGGCCGGGTCGTCCGTCTTGAACAGGATCGACGCCGTGGCCAGGGACGCGGCGGTCTCGCCCGCGACGTCGGAGCCGGGGCAGGACGGGTCGATCTTGTACGACGGGCGGGCCATCGTCATGACCTCGGCCGGGCCCCACCACTTGTGGTCGGCCTCGCCGTCGCCCACCTGCACGTACAGCTCGTTGGGCGCGGTGTGCGCCTTGAGGAAGTAGTCGTTGACGTGGCGCAGGCTCGACTTGAGCTCGTCGAGCTGGCCCGACGTGGTGTACCCCTGTGGGCTGGCGATCGCACCCCACGCGAGCATCGTCGAGGTGAACGCCATCGGGAGCCCGAACTTCACGTGGTCGCCCGCGTCGTACCAGCCGCCCGTGAGGTCCTTGCCCACGTCGGCGCCGTCGGTCAGGCCGGAGTCGCCCCGCCAGCTCACCCGGAAGTCGTCGGGCAGGTCGCCCGAGCGCTGCGCGTCGTAGAAGTACATCGACTTCTGCAGCGCCTCGGCGTAGTTGAAGGCGGGGTCGGCGGCGCTCGCAGCGGTCGCGAGCGGCGCGGCGAGCATGCCGGCCGCGAGGGCGAGGGTGGCGCTGACCGCGACGGCCGCGCGGCGGCGGTGGGACCGCGGCGGCTCGGCGTGCCCGGCGTGCCCGGACGAGGTGCCGGGATCGAGGCGTGACATGGGGATCCCCTTCTGCGTCGTTGAAGATGGGCGCGGGCACACGCCCGCTCGCGCATCGTCCAGGCGGGGCGGAAGGGGGTCAACGAGCCGAATCGATTAGGAGGCGGCGTTGGTTCCACGTGAAACGTCAGGTGATCTGCAGGAACTCCCGGACCGGCTCGAGGCCGGTGTACGTGACGTCTAGCCGCTGCTCGTCGGGCCGGGCCGTCCAGGCCTCGCGCGTCAGCACGTACCGCAGGTTGACCGACGGCTCGTCCTCGCGCAGGAGCATCTCGCTGCCGTTGGCCGCGTAGCCGATGCGGCGCGTCACGGCGTTGGACGCGGGGTTGTCCTCGAACGCGCCCGTGGTCGCGCGCTCGGCGCCCAGGCCGTCGAACAGCAGGTGCAGGACCATCAGGCGCATGCGCGTGCCGACACCCTGGCCCTGGAACCGTCGGCCCAACCATGATCCTGACTCCGCCGTGCGCAGCCGGGGGTAGTGCGTGCTGCTGATCGACTGGATGCCGAGCACCTCGCCCCGGCGCAGGACCGCGAGCTCGAGCGCCCACGCGTCGGGTGCCATCCGCGACCGCGTGCCCCACTGGTAGGTGAGGACCGAGCGCGCCACCTCGGTGGGCGTGCCGCGGGTCCACGGGACGAAGAACGGCATCGATCCGGGGTCGTGCACACCCTCGGCGGCGAGCTGCGCGAGGGTGACCAGGAGCTCGTCGTCGGGGGTCCGCAGCTCGAGGTCTCCGCAGGTCAGGGAGAGTCCGGCGGGCGGCCACAGGTCGGCGAGCGTCGTCATGGCTGCAGGCTGGTCGGCACCCCGCAGCCGGGTCAAGCCGATTCCGTTCGTCGGCTGTGGGAGGCACCGCATAGGTTGTCCGGCGTGAGTGCTCCCGTCATCGCCGCCCAGGGTCTGACCAAGACGTTCGGGGACCTGACCGCCGTCGCCGGCATCGACTTCGAGGTGCCGCCGGGCGAGTCGTTCGGGCTGCTGGGTCCCAACGGGGCGGGCAAGTCGACGACGATGCGGATGGTCGGCGCGGTGTCGTCGCGCACCTCCGGGTCGCTGACCGTGCTCGGCCTCGACCCCGAGACGCACGGGCCCGAGATCCGCTCCCAGCTGGGTGTCGTCCCGCAGGAGGACAACCTCGACACCGAGCTGCGCGTGCGCGACAACCTCATCGTCTACGGCCGGTACTTCGGGCTGCCGCGGCGCCTGTGCGCGACGCGCGCCGACGAGCTGCTGACGTTCGCCCAGCTCGAGGACAAGGCCCGCGCCAAGGTCGACGACCTGTCCGGCGGCATGAAGCGCCGGCTCACCATCGCGCGCGCGCTGATCAACGAGCCCCGCATCCTCATGCTCGACGAGCCGACGACGGGCCTCGACCCCCAGGCGCGTCATGTGCTGTGGGACCGGCTGTTCCGACTCAAGGAACGCGGCACGACGCTGGTGCTGACCACGCACTACATGGACGAGGCCGAGCAGCTCTGCGACCGCCTGGTCGTCGTCGACCACGGCCGGATCATGGCCGAGGGCAGCCCGGCGTCGCTGATCCGCGAGTACTCGACCCGCGAGGTCGTCGAGCTGCGCTTCGGCTCGGACCACAACGCGTCGGCCGCGGCCCAGCTCGAGGGCGCCGCCCAGCGTGTCGAGGTCCTCCCCGACCGCGTGCTGCTCTACACCGACGACGGCGAGGGCCTGCTCGAGCGCGTCGCCCACCTCGGGTTGCACCCCACGACGAGCCTGGTCCGCCGGTCGAGCCTCGAGGACGTCTTCCTGCGCCTCACCGGGCGGAGCCTCATCGAATGACCGTCGTCGAGCCCATGACCGAGGCCGCGATCCGGGGTGCCGAGCGGCCCCGGCGGTTCGGCGCGCTCTACATCGCCGAGCACCAGGTCCGTGCCATGCGCGCGTACGGCTGGACGATCGTCGTCACCGCCGTGGGGTCGCCGCTCGTCTACCTGCTCGGGATCGGCCTCGGGCTGGCCGCCTTCATCGACCAGCCGGTGGCGAGCGGAACCGCGGGGCCGGTCGACTACGTGTGGTTCGTCGCGCCCGCACTGCTCGCAGCAGCCGCGGTGGGCGTGGCCCTCGACGAGTTCACCTACGTGGTGATGGCCGGCTTCAAGTGGCGCCGGATCTTCTGGGGCATGAACGCCTCACCCGTCTCCCCCGAGCAGATCTGCACGGGTCTGATCCTGTCCGTCGGCGCGCGCATCCTGTTCACCACCACCGCGTACTACGCGCTGATGCTCGCGTTCGGTGCGGTCGGCAACCCGTGGGCCGGGCTCGCGATGCCGTTCGTCGGGCTGCTCGCCGGGCTGGCCTTCGGACTCCCGCTGCTCGCCTACTCGGCCAGCCTGAAGGACGACGGCGGTCAGTTCGCGGTGGTGCAGCGCTTCATCTTCACGCCGCTGTTCCTGTTCTCCGGCACCTTCTACCCGCTCGACAGCGTCCCGGCGTGGCTGCAGTGGATCGGGTGGGTGTCACCGCTGTGGCACGCGAGCGAGCTCGGGCGGGACCTGTCCTACGGCACGAGCGGCGGCTGGCCGTGGTGGACGCACCTCGCGGTGCTGCTCGTGATGGCCGGCGTCGGCTGGGTGCTCGCGCGCCGCACGTTCGTGGGGAGGCTGCGCGGATGAGCATCGTCGAGAAGGCCGTCAACGCCCGGTCGGGTGGCGGTGGCGTGCGGGCGCTGTACTCGGGCAACGCGCGGATCGTCGTCGCGCGCGGGTTGCTCGCGACCAAGAGCACCAACTGGGTCGTCGTGTTCTCCGGGTTCTTCGAGCCCGTGTTCTACCTGCTCGCGATGGGCTGGGGGCTCGGGCAGTTCATCGGCGACGTCACGCTCCCCTCCGGCACGGTCGTCTCCTACGCGGCGTTCATCGCGCCCGGTCTCCTGGCGGTCTCCGCCATGAACGGCGCGGTCTACGACTCGACGTGGAACGTGTTCTTCAAGATGCACTTCGGCAAGCTCTACGACTCGATGCTCTCGACGTCGATGGGCCCGCTCGACGTGGCGCTCGGCGAGATCCTCTACGCGCTGCTGCGCGGCGGCGTCTACGCGATCGGGTTCCTCACCGTGATGCAGGTGCTGGGGCTGAACCTGTCCTGGACGGCCGCCCTGGCGATCCCCGCGGTGCTGCTCGTGGCCTTCGGGTTCGCGAGCCTCGGCATGGCGATCACCAGCTACATGAAGACCTTCCAGCAGATGGACTGGATCAACATCGTCATGCTGCCGATGTTCCTGTTCTCCGCCACGTTCTACCCGCTGAGCGTGTACTCCGAGCCGATCCAGTGGCTGATCAAGGCGCTGCCGCTGTGGCACGCGGTCGAGCTGGTCCGCTCCCTGACGACGGGCGACCTGACCGGTGCGATCGCGATCCACGTGGCCTACTTCGCCGCGATGATCGCCCTCGGGCTCTCGTTCACCACGGTCCGCCTGCGCGCGCTGTTCCTCGACTGATACCGCCCGTCGACTGACGCTGCCCGACGTACGACGGGATGACGAAGCCGCGACCTCCCCGGAGGGCGGCCGCGGCTTCGCGGTTCGAGCGGGTGGCTTACGCCTCGGCGTCGCCCGACTCGGTGGGCTTCTTCGGCGCGGCGCGGCGGGTGACCTTCTTGGCGGTCTCCGTGGCGGCGTCGGTGGCCTCGCTGATCTTCTCGACCGCCACGTCCTTGACCTCGGCGACCTTCTCGCCGAGCGACTCGGCGGCGGCCGAGACGGAGTCGGCGGCCTTGCGGGTCGCCTCGCGGCCCTTGGCGACCGCGCTGCCGGCGGCCTCGCCGATCGAGTCCGCGGCGTCGCCGAGGTCCGACTTGGTGGAGGACGTCGAGCCGAAGGTGTCGGTCGGCTCCCAGGGCTCGGCCCACGGGTCGACCGTCGTCTGCGAGCGGCGCCACGCGGCGAAGGCCGCACCAAGCCCGAGCAGGCCGATGACCAGCACGAACACCTTGCCACCGCGGTGCTTCTTGCCCGCCTTGGCGGCTGCCGCCGCGGCGACGGCGGCCGAGCCGGCGTTCGCCTTGTCGGCAGCGGCGTCCGCGGCCTTCTCGATGGCGGCGCCCGCGCGGACGGCGGCGTCGTTCATCGCCTGGATCAGGCGCGGGAGGACCTCGTCGACGATCTTGTCGTGCGCGGTGTCGATGGCGGGGCTCGCCTTCTCCGCGGCCGTCTGCACCTTGGGCGCGGCGACCTTCACGCTCTCCTTGTAGAGGTGCTCGACGCGGGGCACGAGCCAGTCCACGAAGGCCTCGACCTTCGGCGTCGTCCACTCCTTGGCGCTCTCGGCGGCGTCCTGCGCCTTGCCGGCGGCCTGCTTCGCGCCTGCGGCGGCCGAGGTGGCCGCGTCGCTGAGGGTCGAACCCAGGTCGGCAGCCTGTTCCTTGATCTTGTCCGTGTCCACGTCGATCTTCGGATGGCGGGTGAAGGGCATGTCTACTCCCTGGTCAGTCGGCTGCACTGACTGCCCACTCTGCCATCTCGTCGGGCAGCGCGCAGGGGGGAATTCGCGAGGACGAGGGCATCACCACACAACCCGCACGGACGCGCGCGCGTGGTGCGTGACAGACTGGGCGCCATGTTTGCGACCCTGCACACGTCCGCCGGAGACATCCGGATCGAGCTCTACCCCAACCACGCGCCGACGACGGTCGAGAACTTCGTCGGCCTCGCCACGGGTTCCAAGCCGTGGAGCGACCCCAAGACGGGCGAGGACCGCACGGACCCGCTCTACAACGGCGTCGTGTTCCACCGCGTGATCCCCGACTTCATGATCCAGGGCGGCGACCCGCTGGGCACCGGCCGCGGCGGCCCGGGCTACCGGTTCGACGACGAGATCCACCCCGAGCTGCGCTTCGACCAGCCGTACCTGCTGGCCATGGCCAACGCGGGCAAGCAGCTGGACCCGATCACGGGCAAGGTCGGCGGCACCAACGGCTCGCAGTTCTTCATCTCGGTCGCCCCGACCGAGTGGCTCACCGGCAAGCACACGATCTTCGGCAAGGTCGCCGACGACGAGAGCCGCGCCGTGGTCGACACGATCGCCTCGGCGCGCACGCGCCCCGGTGACCGCCCGGTCGACGACATCACCATCGAGTCCATCGACATCGAGGACTGACATCTCCGAGGAGCTCGCCGCGAACCGGCCGGCCGCACCTCCGGTGTGCCCGCGACACCCCGACCGGGTGTCGTACGTGCGCTGCCAGAGGTGCGGCCGGCCGGTCTGCGCGGACTGCCAGCGGCCCGCACCGGTCGGCGTGCAGTGCCCCGACTGCGTCGCGGAGGCCGCCGCGGCGATCCCCGCCCGGCGCACGACGCTGGGGGGCCAGCTCCGGCAGGGCCCGCCCGTCGTCACGCTGACGTTCATCGGGCTGTGCGCGGCGAGCTACGTGATCGGCCTGGTCAACCCCGCGTGGGTCGACCAGCTCGCGTTCAACCCCCTGCTCGGCCAGAGCCAGCCGTACCGGTTCCTCACCGCGGCGTTCCTGCACGCCTCGACGATCCACATCGCGTCCAACCTCATCGCCCTGTGGTTCATCGGCCCATACCTCGAGCAGGCGCTCGGGCGAGCGCGGTTCACCACGCTGTACCTGCTCGCCGCAGTCGGTGGCCAGGTCGGCGTCGTGCTTCTCGCGGGGCCGACGGGCAGCTGGAACACCTGGGTCGTCGGCGCGTCCGGCGCCGTGTTCGGGCTGTTCGGCGCCATCTTCTTCGTCATGCGCCGGCTCGGCGGGAACGCGACCGGGATCATCGGCGTGATCGTGCTGAACGTGTTGATCGGGTTCGTCGTCCCCGGCATCGCGTGGCAGGCCCACGCGGGCGGGCTCGTCGTCGGTGCGCTGCTGGGTGCCGCGTACGCGTTCGCCCCACCCGCGCGGCGGCGGCTCGTCGCGGTGGCCGTGCCCGTGGCGCTCGTCGTCGTCATGGCGGTGGCGGTCAAGCTCGTCTACGCGAGCGTCAACATCGTCTTCCTGTAGCCCCTCACACGGACCGACGGGGCCGTCCACAGCGGGACTCACACCTGTGGAACTACACCAGTGTAGTTATCCACATTGTGCGTAAGTCCTGTGGACGGACCCGCGAAACCTGTGGGTCAGCGCCAGCGGGTCGTCATGCCGAAGCCGGCGACGATGAGCACGCCGCCGATCGCCAGGTTCCACGACCCGATGGACGGGATCGGGTACTGGGACTGCGACAGGTACGTCACGACGATCCAGGCCAGGCCGAGCAGCATGAGCCCGAGCATGACGGGTACGAACCACGGCGGGTTGACCTTGGGACCGGCCGACTTGGTGGGCGGCGGGATGTACGCGGCCTTCTTGCGGGACCTCGACTCGGGCACGTCCGGTACTCCTGTCCGGTGGCGGCCGAGCCGCGCATCGTCGCGGGCGGCCGTGGGGGCGCGTGTGGATAGGCATGTGTACGGCTACGGCTCGCGCGCACCAGCGCGCGAACCATGGCCTAGCGTAGTGCGCGGGAACCACCGCCTGAGCATCCGGAGACTTCGTGAGCGACCACCCGCACCGCGCGCGGCGCTCCGTGGCGCGCGGAACGGTCTCCGTGGCCATCGTGCTCGCGCTGTCCGGGGCGCTGTTCGCGGCGAACGCCAAGTTCGCCCAGGCCTCGGGCGGGGACCGGCACCCGCAGGACCTCAACGACCTCGCGCGCGTCGAGCTGGGCCGGGTGGACACGCTCACGAGCGAGGTCGACGCACTGCACACGGACGTCGACGCGCTGGCCGCGTCCGCGAACGCGGCCAGCGGCACGACGGTCGGCTCGCCGACCACCGCCTACCTGGTCGAGTCGGGGTCGACCGAGGTCACGGGCCCGGGCCTGACCGTCCGGCTCGACGACGCCCCGTCCGATTCGCCGCGCCGCGACGACATCGCTCCCGACGTGCTCGTCGTGCACCAGCAGGACCTGCAGGCCGTGATGAACGCCCTGTGGGCGGGCGGCGCGGAGGCGATGGCGCTCATGGACCAGCGCGTGATCTCGACGAGCGCGTTCCGCTGCGTCGGCAACGTCCTGCGGCTGCACGGCCTGCTGTACTCCCCGCCGTACGAGGTACGCGCGATCGGCGACCCGGACAAGCTCCGCGCGGCACTCGACGCCGATCCCTCGGTCGACGCCTACCAGCGTGATGCCGCCGACGTGGGGCTCGGCTGGAACGTCTCGTCGGGCAGCCTCGACCTGCCCGCGTACGCCGGTGCGACCGAGCTGACCTCGGCGTCCGTCCCGACGGGCACGCCGATCCTGCCCGGCCTCCCCGCGGCGGGCGAGCCCTCGCCGGCGCTGGACGTGCCGAAGGCCACCGCGACCCCCGACGAGCGCACCCGATGAGCGACCAGCCGACCGCCGCGCCGACGAGCGGCCGCAGGAAGTCCTCGCGCGGCGCGCACATCGCCTACGGCATCGTCGGGGTGATCGGCGAGCTGCTCATCACGCTCGGCGTGCTCCTGTTCGGCTTCCTCGTCTGGCAGCTGTGGTGGACCGACGTGCAGGGCAACCGCGCCCAGGCCGAGATCGTGCGCGAGATCGTGCGCGAGACCCCGCCCGCGCCGACGGCCGGGGCGACGAAGGGCGCGGTGAAGATCGCCGAGCCGCGGCGGGACGCCCCGCCGGTGCTCGCGCAGCAGCCGCACGCGACGACGTTCGCGACGATGCAGGGCCCGCGCTGGGACGGTGAGCCGGAGCGACCGATCAGCGAGGGCACCGACCGCGCGACGGTCCTGGACGTCCTGGGCGTGGGGCACTACGAGGGCACGGCGATGCCGGGAGACATCGGCAACTTCGCCGTCGCCGGCCACCGCACCACGTACGCCAAGCCGTTCAACCGGGTCGCCGAGCTCAAGAAGGACGACGCGGTCGTCGTGCGGACCTCGACGCTGGACGGCGGGAAGGGCACGGACACCTGGTACGTCTACCGGGTGGTCTCGACCCAGATCGTCGCGCCCACCGACGTCGCCGTGATCGCCCCCGTGCCGAGCGAGCCGGCCGCTGAGCCGACCAAGCGCATGATGACCATGACCACGTGCCACCCGATGTTCTCCGCGCGCGAGCGGTACATCGTGCACCTCGAGCTCGACTACTGGGCACCCGTCTCCAGCGGGACCCCGGCCGAGCTGGTCGAGCAGACGACGGCGAAGGGCTGATGATGTACGGATGGCTGTGGCGGCACCTGCCGGGCCCGACGCTCGTGCGCGTGCTCATCTCGCTCGTGCTGTTGGCCGCGGTGGTCGCGGCATGCTTCGCCTGGCTCTACCCTGCAATCGCCCCGCACATGCCCTTCAACGAGACCACGGTGGGTGAGTGATGACCCGGATCCTCGTGATCGACAACTACGACTCCTTCGTCTACACGATCGTCGGGTACCTGGACCAGCTGGGTGCCGAGACGGTCGTGGTGCGCAACGACGCCGTGCCGCCGCTCGCCGAGCGCGCGGGTTACGACGGCATCCTCGTCTCGCCCGGGCCGGGCACGCCCGCCGAGGCCGGCGCGAGCATGGATGTCATCCGCGACTGCGCGGCGACGGGCACCCCGATGCTCGGCGTCTGCCTGGGCCACCAGGCCCTCGGCGAGGTGTTCGGTGGGACCGTCACGCACGCGCCCGAGCTCATGCACGGCAAGACGAGCGAGGTCGCGCACGACGGTGAGGGTGTGCTGACCGGGCTTCCGACGCCGTTCACCGCGACGCGCTACCACTCGCTCGCGGTCGTCGACGGGACGGTCTCGGACGAGCTCGAGGTCACCGCGACCGCGAACGGCATCATCATGGGCCTGCAGCACCGCACGCTCCCGCTGCACGGCGTGCAGTTCCACCCCGAGTCGGTGCTGACCGAGGGTGGCCACCGCCTGCTGGCCAACTGGCTCGAGATCTGCGGCTCGACCGACGCCGTGTCCCGCTCGGAAGGGCTGCACCCGCTCGTCCGCCTCTGATCGGACGGCGCTCCAGACGCACGAAGGGCCGGTGACCGTGAGGTCACCGGCCCTTCTGCGGTCTTACGGAGCGGGTGGTGCGGGTGTTGTGGCGTTCGGGTCCGGAGTGGCCGGACCCGAGGAGACGTGGATCTCGACGATCTGGTCGAGCTCGACCTGGGTGCCGGGGCCCGGGTCGGTGTACAGGACCCTGCCGGCCTCGACGTCGTCGGACGGTTCGTCGACGCGCGTGGGAGTGCCGGTGATGCCGGCCTCCTTGATGGCCTTGACCGCGTCGTCGTAAGTCATGCCGATGAGGTCGTCCGGCACGACCGCGTTCGTCGGCGCGACGGCGACCTCGAGCGTGATCTGCGTGCCCTGCTTGAGGAGGCCGTCGCGGTCCTGGCTGAGGACGGTGCCCGGCTTCTCGTCGGCGGTCTCCTTCTCACGCACCACGGGGCGCATGTTCAGGTCGTTGTTGAGCTTGTCGGTGGCTTCCTTCTGGTCCTTGCCGACGAAGCTCGGCACGTCGACCAGGCCCGTGGAGACCGAGAGCTGGACGGCGGTGCCCGAGTCGACCGAGGCGTCCGCCTCGGGATCGGTCTTGGTGACCTGGCCCTCGTCGTACTTGGGGTTGTCGTCGGACTTCTGGGTGGGATCGATCGTCAGGCCCAGACCTGTGAGGATGTCCGACGCCTCCTGGACCGACTTGCCGGTCACGTCCGGGACGGTGACCTTGCCGGTGCCGGTCGAGATGGTGACCGTGACGGTGTCCCCGACCGTGGCCGTTGCTCCCTCGGCGGGGAGCGAGGAGATGACGCTCCCCTCAGGGATGCTGTCGGACGTGCCCTGCTCGCCCTTGTAGACGAGGTTGAGCTCTTGCAAGAGGTTCTTCGCCTCGGTCTCGGTCTTCCCGACGAGCGTCGGCACCGTGACCGTCTCGGGCTCCTTCTCCTTGTTCGCGTTCGCGATCAGGAGCGCCACGATGCCGGCGACCGCGAGCACCGCGATGGCGACGAGCAGCCAGATGAGCCAGGGCCGCTTGCGCTCCTCGTCCTCGGGCACGGTCGCGACCTCGGCGAGGCCGGTCGTGCCCCACGGCGGCTGCGTGGGCGGGAGGGCCTGCGTGATGGGCGCCTGGGGCGCGAGCACCTGCGTGGCCTCGGCCGCGGCGACCGCGGGGACGATCGTGCCGACGGCGGGCGCCGCGACGGCACCGCCGCGCAGCACGGCCTCGAGGTCGGAGCGGAACTCGGCCGCGGTGGAGTACCGCGAGTCGCGCTCCTTGGCCAGGGCCTTGAGCGTGATGCGGTCGAGTGAGTCCGGCACGTCGGACGCGAGCGTGCTCGGCACCGGCGCGGGCTCGCGCACGTGCTGGTAGGCCACCGAGACGGGCGAGTCGCCGACGAACGGCGGGCGGCCGGTCAGCAGCTCGAAGAGCAGGCAGCCGGCGGAGTACAGGTCGGAGCGGGCATCGACGGTCTCGCCGCGCGCCTGCTCGGGCGACAGGTACTGCGCGGTGCCGATGACGGCCTGCGTCTGCGTCATGGTCGCGGCCGAGTCGGCGACCGCGCGCGCGATGCCGAAGTCCATGACCTTGACCGCGCCCGTGGGCGTGAGCATGACGTTGGCGGGCTTGATGTCGCGGTGCACGATGCCCGCGTGGTGGGAGTACTCGAGCGCCGAGAGAACGCCGGCCGAGATCTCGACGGCCTCCTCGATCGGCACGGCGTGCCCGTCGCGCAGGATGTCGCGGACGGTGTGGCCCTCGACGTACTCCATGACGATGAAGGGCACGTGCCCGACGACGCCGGTCGCCTCGGTCGTGACGTCCTCGCCCGTGTCGTACACCGCGACGATCGCCGGGTGGTTGAGCGAGGCCGCCGCCTGCGCCTCGCGGCGGAAGCGGTTCTGGAACGAGGGGTCGCGCGCCAGGTCCGAGCGCAGGATCTTGATCGCGACCGTGCGTCCGAGCCGGGTGTCGTGGCCGATGTGCACCTCGGCCATGCCACCACGGCCGATGAGCTCGCCGACCTCGTACCGTCCGGCGAGGATCCGGGATCCGTCGTCCACCACTAGGCGTCCTTCACTTCCGTCGCATGAGGGTCTGCGTCACGCACACCCTGAGGGATCATCGCATCGAACGCACCGTCACGAGGGTACTGACCGGTCACCGGCCCTGCCACGACCTGCAGCGTCGCGCCGGGATCGGCCGCCGACGCACCGATGAGCCTGTCGGCGAACGCCGCCCCGAGCAGCCCGACGAGCAGCAGGAGCAGCGCCACGAGCGGCCAGCCGAACCGGCGCGAGCCCACCTGGACCCCGGTCTCGCCGCGCTCGGTGCGGTGCAGGTGCGCGCCGCCGTGCCCGCTGGTCCGGGCCGGCGGGCGCCGGTCGGCGGGCGGAGGGAACGAGGGCGGCGGCGCGGGGTTCCGGCGCGTGGGCTGCACGATGGGGTCCGGGGCGCGCTCCGGCACGGTCGTGACCAGCACCGGGACGCCGCTGGGCGGGGTCCGTGGCACGAGGCGGTCGAGCGTCTCGGCCAGCTCGGCGCCCGACTGCGGCCGCGCGGCCGGGTCCTTGGACAGCAGGCGCATCACGAGGTCGGACAGCGCGCGGTCGACCGTGGCGGGCAGCGGCGGCACGGGGTTGTTCACGTGCGCGACGGCGATGTCGACGGCCGTCGGCCCGGTGAAGGGACGGTGCCCGACGAGCGCCTCGTACGCGATGATCCCGAGCGAGTACAGGTCGGACAGCGGCGTGGCGGCCCGGCCGACGGCCTGCTCGGGCGACAGGTACTGCGCGGTGCCCATGACCATGCCGGTGGCGGTCATCACCATCTGGTTCTGCGCGAGCGAGACCCCGAAGTCGGTGATCTTCACGCGCCCGCCGCGGCCCAACAGGATGTTGCCGGGCTTCACGTCGCGGTGCACGACACCGGCCTCGTGCGCGGAGTGCAGGCCGCGCGCGGTCTGCGCCAGGATCGGCAGCAGCTTGCGCGCGGGCAGCACGGGCTCGCGCTCGAGCAGGTCCGACAGCGGCTCGCCGACGACGAGCTCGATGACGAGGTAGCTGGAACCGTCCTGCTCGCCGTAGTCGAAAAGCTGGGCGATGTTCGGGTGCGAGAGCGCGGCGGAGTTGCGGGCCTCGGTGCGGAACCGGTCGAGGAAGCCGCGGTCGCCCGCGAACTCGGCCTTGAGCACCTTGACGGCGACCGAGCGCGCGAGGGACTCGTCGTACGCCTCCCACACCTCGCCCATGCCGCCGACGGCGATCTGCCGCACCAGCCGGTAGCGGTCGCCGAGCGCGATCCCGATGGCCGTCCTCATGAGCCCAGCACCGCTTCCATGACGGCACGGGCGATCGGCGCGGCGACGCGACCCCCGGTCGCCTCGCTCCCCGCGTTGCCGCCGTGCTCGACGATCACCGCGACGGCGACCTTCGGGTTGTCGGCCGGCGCGAAGCCGGTGAACCAGGCGTGCGGCGCGGCACCCTCGGCGTTCTGGGCCGTGCCCGTCTTGCCGGCCACCTGCACGCCGGAGATCTGCGCCGCGGTGCCGGAGCCGCTCTGCACGACGCCGATCATCATGTCGCGCAGCGTGGACGCGGTGCCGGGCGAGACGGCGGTCGACTTGAGGGTCGGCTTCGTCTCGGACACGACGCTCAGGTCCGCGGCGCGCACGCGGTCGACGACGTAGGGAGTCATCAGCCGGCCGCCGTTGGCGATCGCGGCCGAGACCATCGCCATCTGCAGCGGCGTGGCCTGCACGTCGAACTGGCCGATCGCGGCCTGCGCGGTCTGCGGGGCGTTCGCCGTGGCAGGGAAGCGGCTCGTGGCGGTGCCCATCGGGATCGTGAGGTCGTCGTCGTCGAACCCGAAGCGGTCGGCCTGCTCGCGCAGCGCGTCGACGCCCACGTCCATGCCGAGCTGCGCGAACGCGGTGTTGCACGAGACGCGCAGCGCGTCGGCGAGCGTGATCGGGTCGGCACCGCAGCCGCCGCCCCCGAAGTTGCCGATGCTCGCGGTGGTCTGCGGCAGGTCGAGACGCACGGGCGCCGGCAGCTCGGTCGACGCCTGGTACTCGCCGCTCTCGAGCGCCGCCGCGGCCGTGACCAGCTTGAACGTCGACCCCGGGGGGTAGGTCTCGCGGGTCGCGTTGCTGCGCAGCGGGTTGCCGTCGGTGTCGAGCAGCTTGCTGTAGGCCGCCGAGGCCTTCTTGCTGCTGTGCGACGCGAGCTTGTTGGGGTCGTAGCCCGGGGTCGAGACGAGCGCGAGGATGCGGCCCGTGGAGGGCTCGATCGCGACCACCGCGCCGGCCTGGCCCTCCAGCCCGTCGAACGCCGCCTTCTGCGCCTCGGCGTTGATCGTCGTCTCGACCGCCGCGCCCTCCGGCTGCCGGCCCGTGAGCAGGTCACGCACGCGGCTGAAGAACAGCTGGTCGCTCTTGCCCGTGAGGTTGGCGTTCTCCGCGTACTCGAGCTCGGTGCTGCCGTTCACGATCGAGTAGAAGCCGGTCAGGGCGGAGTACAGCTCGCCGTCGGCGTACTTGCGCTGGTAGTTGAAGGGGTCGTCGACCTTGACGGACTCGGCGATCGCCTTGCCGCCCACGACGATCGGGCCGCGCGCGTTGCCGAACTCCCGGTACAGGGTGCGGGCGTTGCGCGGGTCGGCGTTGAGGTCCTTGGCCGAGAAGAACTGGACCCACGTGGTCGCGCCCATGAGCGCGATGAACATGACGATGACGACCGTGGCGAGGCGGCGCAGGGGCTGGTTCATCGCACCGTCCTGATCCGCTCGGTGGGCTCGTCGTCGCCCTCCGGCTCGTCGAGGGCGGGGATGCCGCCGGCGGGCGTGAGCGCGGACAGCACCGGGGCGGGGCGGCGGGCGTCGTTCGAGATGCGCAGCAGGAGCGCGACGATGACCCAGTTGGCGAGCAGGGACGAGCCGCCGTACGCGAGGAACGGCGTGGTCAGGCCGGTCAGCGGGATGAGGCGCGTGACGCCGCCGACGACCACGAACGTCTGGAACGCGACGACGAACGCGAGGCCGCCGGCCAGCAGCTTGCCGAACCCGTCCCGCACGCCGATCGCGGTGCGCAGGCCGCGCTCGGCGAGCACGAGCGAGATCATCAGGAGGGCCATGAGGCCGGTCAGGCCGAGCTCCTCGCCCAGCGACGCGACGATGAAGTCCGACTCGGCGTACGGGACGGTGTCCGGCCGACCCTGCCCGAGGCCCGTGCCGAACAGGCCGCCGGCCGCCATGCCGAACAGGCCCTGCACGAGCTGCCCGGAGCCGCCCGGGGTGCGCGAGTAGACGTCCGGGTCGAGCGCGTGCAGCCAGGCCTCGAACCGCGCTCCGACGTGCGAGAACGCGGTCGCGGCCACGGCGGCGCCGCCGACGAAGAGCAGGAGGCCGATGACGACCCAGCTCAGCCGCTCGGTCGCGAGGTAGAGCATCGCGACGAACATGCCGAACAGCAGCAGCGAGGTGCCGAGGTCGCGCTCGAGCACCAGGACCGCGAGCGACGCGGCCCAGACGATGATGATGGGGCCGAGGTCACGCGCGCGCGGCAGCTGCAGGCCCAGCACCTTGGTGCCGGCCAGCGCGAGGGTGTCGCGGTGCGTGACCAGGTACCCGGCGAAGAAGATGGCCAGCGCGATCTTGGCGAACTCGGCGGGCTGCATGCCGATCGGGCCGATCCGCACCCAGATGCGCGCGCCGTTGATCTGCTGCCCGATGCCGGGCACGAGCGGCAGCGCCACGAGCGCGAGACCCACGACCATCGCGGTGTAGGTGTAGCGCCGCAGCGTGCGGTGGTCGCGCAGCAGGATCAGCACGATCGCGGCCAGTGCCACGGAGATCGCGGTCCAGGCGAGCTGGCGCCCTGCAAAGCCGTGGTCGTGGTTCGGCTTGGCCGCGTAGGCGAGGTCGAGCCGGTAGATCATCGCCAGGCCGACGCCGTTCAGCGCGACGGTCAGGGGCAGGATCACGGGGTCGGCGTAGGGCGCCCGCCAGCGCAGCACCACGTGCATGGCCAGCGCGAGCCCGACGAGGCCCGCG
This sequence comes from Cellulomonas rhizosphaerae, assembly GCF_003470205.1. GTDB lineage: Bacteria > Actinomycetota > Actinomycetes > Actinomycetales > Cellulomonadaceae > Cellulomonas > Cellulomonas rhizosphaerae. The sequence goes on along the minus strand of NZ_QWKP01000223.1, from coordinate 149,991 downwards.
GCGTAGCCCACCACGTCGGGCGGGACCTCGCCCTCGACCCCGAGGCCGACCAGCGCGTAGGCACCGATGCCGATGATGAGCGCGATGGCCAGGAGCCCCAGCTCCGTGCCCCGGCCCGCCCGGACGCGGTGCGGCTCGATCGTGGTCATGACTACCGGCTCACGCATCGCCCGTGACGGCCGTCGACGGGGTCGGCAGCGGCGTCTGGGTGGGCGCGGGAGTGAGTGTCGGCGTGGGGGTGGGCGTCGGGACCGGCACGGTGGCGTCCTGCACGAGCAGGTCTACCTGCGTGCGCGCGGCCTCGAGGCTGTCCGCGTGGATGGTCTCCTCGACGCGCACGCGCAGGTAGGCGGACTGCAGGTCGTCGACCGCGACGTCGGTGGTCTCGACGAGCTGCGAGAGCTCGATCGGGCCGAGCGACTGCGGGATGCCGCGGAAGATCGCGACCTGACCGTTCTCGGTTCCCACGTAGTACTGCGTCTGCGTCCAGGCCCAGGAGCCGACGCCGACCGCGACGAGCAGCACGACGACGCCCGCCGCGACGATCCAGCCGCGCCGGCGACGACGGGGGGCGGGGGTCTCGTCGTGCTCGTGCTCGTCCTCGTCGACCTCGGCCTCGGCCTTGGTCAGGTTCGCGGCCCGGGCGGCCGGGCCGTCGGCCGCGCTCGTCGGGGCGTCGAACGTCGCGGCGGCCGAGCCGACGACCGTCGCGTTCGTCGTCGGGCCCGCGCCGTCCGCGAGGTCGTCGAGCTCGACGACGTCCGCGAGGACCACGGTGACGTTGTCGCCGCCGCCCGCCCGCAGCGCGAGCTGCACGAGACGGTCAGCGCACTGGTCGACGTCGGTGAGGGTGCGCAGCGTCTCGGCGATCGTATCCGCGCTGACGAAGCCGGACAGGCCGTCGGAGCACAGCAGCCAGCGGTCGCCCACGCGCGCCTCGCGCATCGACATGTCCGGCGTGACCTCGGCGTCGAAGTCGCCGAGCACGCGCATGACGACCGAGCGCTGCGGGTGGTGCTCGGCCTCCTCGGGCGTGATCCGGCCGATGTCGACGAGGTGCTGGACGAACGTGTGGTCGGTCGTGACCTGCGTCAGGACGCCGTCGCGCATGAGGTAGCCGCGCGAGTCTCCCAGGTGCACCATCGCGAGCTTGTTGCCCGCGCGCAGGATGGCGATGACGGTCGTGCCCATGCCGGCGAGCTCGGGCTCGGCCTCGCTGCGGGCGATGATCTCGTCGCGCGCGTTCTCGAGCGCGGCCTCGAGCTCGTCGAGCGCGTCGTCGGGCCCGTGCGACTCGCCGTCCAGCGGCGCGAACGCGGCGACCGCGACGCTCGAGGCGACGTCACCGCCGGCGTGTCCGCCCATGCCGTCGGCGACCATGAGCAGGTGCGGACCGGCGTAGCCGGAGTCCTGGTTGTTGCTGCGGACCAGCCCGACGTCGGACCGGGCCGCGTAGCGGAGCGCGACGGTCACCTCTGCAGCTCGATCACGCTCTGGCCCACGCGGACCGGTGTACCGGTCGCGAGCTGCGTGGGCGCCTCGACGCGCTGGTCACCCACGAACGTGCCGTTCGTCGAGCCCAGGTCCTCGACGAACCAGGCGCCGCCCTGCGGGAAGATGCGGGCGTGGCGCGACGAGGAGTAGTCGTCGTCCAGCACGAGCGTGCAGCCGGGCGCGCGGCCGATGAGGACCGACGACGAGGCCAGCGGGACAATCGTGCCGGTCAGCGGCCCCTCGGTCACGACGAGGCGCAGGTTCTGGGTGCGCTGCTGTCGCGGCGCCGGTGCGGCCTCGGGCGCGCTCGCCTCGGGAGCCGCGGCCCGCTTGCGCGCGGCGCGGCGCTCCACGATCCGCGTCCCGTACAGGTCACGGCGCAGCACGGCGATGGCGGACAGCACGAAGATCCAGAGCAGCGCCAGGTAGCCCAGCCGCAGCAGGGTGATCGTCAGCTCGCTCATCGCGTCGGCGTCACTCGTCCGGGTCCGGTTCGCCACCCGTCCAGAACAGGATCCGGGTGCGTCCGATGGTGAGGGTGTTGCCGTCCAGGAGCGTCGCGGCGGGGACCTGGTGGCCCTCGACGAACAGTCCGTTGGTGGAGCCCATGTCGCTCGCGACGACGCCCTCGGGCGTCACGCGGATCTCGAGGTGCTTCCGCGAGACACCGGGGTCGTCGACGATGATGTCCGCCTCGCTCCCGCGCCCGATGACCGTGATCGGCCCGGTCAGGAGGTAGCGCTGCCCGTCGATGTCGACCAGCGGGTGCCGCGCGCTCGGTGCGTTGTTCGCCGCCGGGGCGACCGCGCCGCGCACGGTGGCGCTGTGCACCTTGAAGCGGCCGGCCTCCTGCTCGGTGTCCTCCGAGAAGCTCACCGTCACCGGCCCGACGAACGCGTAGCGCTGGCTGGCGGCATGGTCGGTGACGTTCGCGGCGAACTCGTCCGCCAGCGCCTCCGCTCCCCATGCCTCCACCTGGTCGTAGTCGGCAGTCGAGAGCTCGATCGTGAACTCGTTCGGCACGACAGTTCTGTCACGACCCACCACGGCGGCCCGCTCGTCGACCTCGCGGCGCAGTGCGCTCGCCAGCTCCACGGGCTTGAGCTCGCCGCGGAAGGCCTTGGCGAAGGCGTTGTTGACCACGCGCTCCACGCCGTTCTCGAACTTGTCGAGGAAGCCCATGCCCACCTCCTTCTTGCACCGTCGGCCGTACCGCGGGTGCGGTCGGTGGGATGCGGCCGCCGTGCTCGTCGCACGACAGCCGCTGTCGATCCGCCTTGATGGTATCCACGTGACCGGTGAACCCGTGGTCAACGGCCCGTGGCGGGCGCGAGTTGCACCCGTGCGGGTGCCGGTCTTGGGGGCCTGCCGGTCCCGTCTCGGGGCCAGTTCGGGACCACCCGCCGACCGTGCTAATCTTCTCGGCGCGCGCGAGTGGCGGAACGGCAGACGCGCTGGCTTCAGGTGCCAGTGTCCGAAAGGGCGTGGGGGTTCAAATCCCCCCTCGCGCACAGATGATGTCTTCGCCGGACATCGACCAGAACAGGCCGGACCCCCAGGTTCCGGCCTGTTCTGCGTGCAGGCCGACGGTGATCCCGAAACCGCCGTTCTCCCTCGGCGGCCCAGGACGCGTGACACACTGCGCGCGTGTTTCGTCGGACCGATGCCGCTTCGCCGCGAGCCGCCACCGTCGCCCTGGTCATCGGGCTGCTCCTCGCGCTGGGAGCAGTCGTCGCCTGGCAGGTCGGCGGCCTGCTCGGGCTGAGTCACACCGCGGCTGACGTCCCGGCGGAGCGGGCCGCGGCGCTGCCCGCCCGCGCCGACGTCGCCCCGCCCGCGGTCCGAGCGGTCGTCGCACCCGACGACCCCGCGCTCCAGCTGGCCGCCCGGTCCGTCGCCGAGGCGTACGCGGCCCGAGGGCTGAGCCGTCCGAGCGTCTCGTCCGAGGACGACGGCCGGGGTTCGTGCTGCAGCATCGTCGCCGCGGTCGACGCCTCCACCGGCCTCACGGGCGAGCAGTTCCGGCTGCACGAGGGTTCCGGCGTGACGATCACCGCGGGCACGGCCGCGGGCGCCCGGGCCGGGCTCACCACCGTGGCCGATCGCATCCGGTCGGCCGGCGCGGTCGTGCCGCCGGGCGAGCAGGACGTCACGCAGGGTCCCCGCCTCGGGCTGCGCCTTACAGACGTCGGAGCCGTCGGACTCGACGACGACCCCGAGCAGTTCGCCTCCGGTGACAACTACTCGCTCAACTCGGACATCGTCGGATCCGCGGTGCTGCCCGAGGCTCCGTGGGTCGACGCGGACGCGGTCGCGGCCATCTCCGAGGAGTACCGGGCCCTCGTCGACCACGCCCTCGCGCAGGGATACAACGGCATCGTGCTGCAGGGCTTCCTCGAGTACGTGACGTTCGACGAGCTCGGCGTGTACCCGCCGGGAGACCCGCACGTCGCGCGCGCCCGCGCCATGGTCGAGGCGTTCGGCCCCGTCTGGCGGTACGCGCACGACATGGGCATGAAGGTCTACCTGATGACCGACATGCTCGCGCTCGACCCCGAGCTCGAGGACTACCTCGACCGCATGGTCGGTGGCTTGGACACCAGCTCGCCGGAGCTCTGGTCGGTCTACCAGTCAGCCCTGAAGGAGCTCTTCGGCAGCATGCCGTTCGTCGACGGCCTGATGATCCGGATCGGCGAGGGCGGCTCCGCCTACAAGCTCCCGGGCTGGGACTACACCTCGAAGATCGCGGTGACGACGCCGGAGTCCGTGCAGGCGATGCTGCGTGCGCTGCTCGCGACGGCCGGCGAGGCGGACAAGGACATCATCTTCCGGACCTGGACCGTCGGGTTCGGCGCCGTCGGTGACCTGCACACGAACCCGGACTCGTACGAGACCGTGCTGGGCGGGATCGACGACCCGCACCTGATCGTGTCGACCAAGTACTCCGCGGGTGACTTCTACAGCCACCTGCCCCTCAACCCGACCCTGGAGGTGGGCGGCCAGCGGCGGATCATCGAGCTGCAGGCGCGTCGCGAGTTCGAGGGTCAGGGCGTCCTGCCGAACGACCTCGGCGCGCTCACGCAGGAGGCGCTGCGGGAGCTGCTCGCGGCCAACCCGAACATCGAGGGCATCTGGGACTGGGCACAGACCGGCGGCCCGCTGTACGCCGGCCCGCGCGCGCTCTACCTGCGGGACGGCCTGTGGCAGACGTGGGACGCCAACGCCTACCTCGCCGCGCGGCTGGCCGCGGACCCGGACGTCGACGTCGCGAGTGCACGCGCGGACTGGGTGCGCCAGACCTTCTCGTCGGACCCCTCGACGGTCGCGGCGATCTCGCAGGCCTACGCCCTGTCCCGGTCGGCGATCACCCAGGGCCTGTACATCGGCCCGTACGCCGACCAGTCGGTCAAAGCGCTCGGCCTCGAGCCGCCGCCCATGATGTGGATCTTCGAGTGGGACATCGTCTCGGGTGACAGCGCCACGTTCGACACGATCTACGCGCTGACGAAGGGCCGTGTGGACGAGGCCATCGCCGAGGGCCATGACGCTGCTCGGGCGGCGGCGTCGATGCGGGACGTCCTCGCGAGCACGCAACCCTCGTCGTGGCGGGATCCGGCGCAGCGCGAGGCGTTGCTGGCGGCCGCGGACTACGAGCACGACCTCCTGACGACCCTCGCCGCGTACCGCGAGACGATGCTGCGCCGCGCGCAGTGGCTCGACACCGGCTCGACCTCCGCGCGGACCGCGTGGCGGGAGGCGGAGGCGCGCTTCGCCGTGGCGCGCGCCGGCCACGAGGCGCGCTACGGCGACGACCTGGAGCTGCCCGCATACAACTTCACCGCTGCCGATCTCGGCCTCGAGCGCGCCGACCGGGACGTCGCGATGGCGTGGACCTCGCGGGGACTGCTCGTCCTCGTGCTGGTCGCGCTGGGCCTGGGTGCGTGGTCGCGCGGTGTGCCGAGGTTCGCGGGTCACCAGGCGCTGCGCGTGCTCTGGACCGGCGCGACGCGACCGTGGCGGCTCAACGGCACGACGCCCGCGCTCGGGCGGCTCGACAAGGTCCTCGTCGTGGCGCTCCCGCTCGCGGTCCTCGTCCTCTCACGGCTCGCCTACTCGTGGTTCGCCGCCCCCGTCCACGTCGTCGCGACGATCGGCGCGTGGTTGCTGTTCGCGCTCGTGGCGTGCGCACTGGCGGGACGGCAGGCGCGGTGGTCGGTGCTGGCGGCGATCGGCGGGGTCGCCCAGCTGCGCGCGGCGCTGCTGCTCGGGGTGCTGGCGTGGCGAGGCCCGGGACGCTACTGGTACGGGTTCTGGACGCTGCCGGGCCAGCGCGCCCTCTACGTGACCGTCGCGTTCGCCGGCTTCTGCTGGCTCTTCGTGGCGACCTTCGCCGCGCTGCGCAGCGGCCGCTCGACGACGCGACGCCGCGCGGTCGGCGTGGTCGCGCTCGGGATCGGGGCGGTGCTCCTCGTGGGCGGCCTCGTCGTCGCCGGCATCGGGCTGGAGACGGTGCTCAGCACGTGGAACGACCAGCTGGTGCTGCTCCCCTGGGGGCTGCACCGCATCCTGGGCTTCACGACCTACCTGGGCATCCCGACCTCCCTGCCCGTCGACGCCGCGCTCGCGGGCGCCCTGCTCTGCGTCGCGGGAGGCCTGGCCGCGCTGATCGGTCGGAAGCGGACAGTCCCGGCAGCCTGACCGCGTCGTAGTCAGCTCGCGGCGGCCGTCGCGAAGAGCGCCAGCGAGCGGCCCCACTGGCGGGCGCGCTCGAGCTCTTCGGGGCGCAGGCCGCTGCTGCGGCCGGTCACCGCGAACGACTCGGGCGGCACGACGAGCGTCGCGCCCGCCCTGGTGAACCGCCGGGCGATCGTGTGCGCGGCGGACCCGGCGAGGCGGCCGGGGAGCGCGGTGTCGAAGACCGCGACCGAGAGGCCGCGTGCGTGGGTCGTGAGCTCGTCGAGCCACTCGCGCACCCCGTCGCCCGGTGAGATCGTCCGCTCGACGTCGCCGCGCGCGGTCTCGCGCGAGCGCGGCGTGGACATCCCGCGCTGGTGCGTGGGGGCGCCGACGATCAGCAGGCTCGGCGCGTAGCTCGTCGGGGCGAGGCCCACCTCGCAGACGGTCGACGCGACGCGGACGTCGGCCAGGCCTGCGGCGATGGCCTCGGCGATCGCCGCGGTGCTCCCGTACATGGACTCGAAGACGAGCAGCGCAGTCATGGCCCCACCGTGGCGTGGACCGGACCACCGAGCGCGGGTCGAAGGTCCCCCGGCTACGGCTTGACGAGCTCCGAGAGCGTGATGGCCTCGAAGCCGTTGACCGTGCCGCCTGCGAGTTCCGCGGGAGCCTCCTCGACCAGCTCCCACGACAGCAGCTGGCCGGTCTGCGGGGAGATCACGTAGACGTCGGCGCGCGGTACCTCGAGGCCGGGCGGCTCCATGATCGCGATCGCGACGCCCTGGCGCCCCACACGGTCGACCGTCGGGCCCAGCAGGTACGCGCCGCCCTCGTCGGCGATCATGCGCCACAGCGCGGCCGCGAGCCCGGACGGGACCACATGCCAGCCGTAGAGCTCCTGGAGCACTGACCCGAGGCAGAAGGGCACGCCGTCGAACCCGGGCCACGTGGCGGTGCAGAACTCCTCACCGCCCATCCGCTCGAGCAGCGCCGCGCGCAGAGCGGCGTCGTCGCGGGGCAGGTCGAGCGCCCAGCGGGGATCCATCGTCCCGGCGGGGAAGTGGTCCGTGGCGACCGTGCCCGCGGCGGCGTCCGCGCGGCGGTCGACGACCTTGCCGTTGACGTCGAGGCCCGACGACCGGTCCTCGGTGCTGGTCACCGAGCCGTCGGCGTGCACGAAGCTGCTGCGGAAGACAGGCTCGAACGCCGAGACGGTGACGCCGTTCTCGTCGGTGCCGCTCGCCCACCACCATGCGTAGCTCTCGACGTGCGGGCTGCCCACCTCGCTCCTCGGGAGCTGGGCGGCGGCCACGGCCGAGAGCCGGCGCAGCTCGTCGGACGCCGACGGTGCCGTGCCCGCGAACAGCTGGGCCAGGGACGCGGTCCCGAACCTCAACGCCGGCGGCACGCCCGCGACGGCGGGGCTCTGCTTGGACTGCACGCCGAGCACGCCGACGAGCGCGAGCACCGCGACGCACGCCGCCGAGGCGACCTGGAGCCATCCGCGGCGGACGGTGCGGTGCGGGCGCGGCGTCAGGATGCGCGCGAGCAGCGCCTCGTCCTGCGGCCCGAGCTCGGCGGGCGCGTCCGTGGGGTCGAAGCCGTGCCCGACGAGGAGCGCGGTGATCGCGTCGGCCTCGGCCTGGGCGCGCTGGAGGTCGTTCATCGGCTCACCTCCTGCTCGACGCGCTCGGCGAGGACCACCGCGAGCCGCTGGCGGGCCCGGGTGAGACGGGAGGTGAGTGCGCTGGGTGCGCAGTCGAGGACGAAGGCGGCGTCCTTGGGCGAGAGGCCGACGGAGACGACGAGCCACATGGCCTCGCGCTCGGCGGGCGGCAGGAGCGCGAGGACCGCGGCGACGTCGTGCTCGCCGACGACGTCCGCAGCGTGATCGACCGCGTCGGCGCGCGCCGGGCCCAGGCGGCGGTGCAGGCGGACCTCGCGCTGCTTGGCCTCGTACCAGTGCTGCACGCGGTGGTGCGCGACGCGGAACGCCCAGGCGCGACGCCGGTCGGGGTCGGTCGGGACGTCGGCCCAGCGCTGCCAGACCACGGTGAACGTCTCGGCGACGATGTCGTCGACGCTTGCGTGGTCGACCATGCGGTGCGCGTACCGGCGCACCTGCGGAGCGGTCGCGGCGAAGAACGCCTCGAACTCCGCCGCTGGTCGAGCAGCTGATGCCCCTGAGATGACTGACCCCGTTCGTCGTGCGCTGGTACTCGTTCGCGCACAACCGGCGTCGCGTGCTCGCAGCAATTGTCAGGCACATCGGGAATCGAGCGCCGGGACTTGAGGGCACCCGGACGCACAAAGGGACCGACACCCGAGCGCAGGGGGGCAGCTCGAGTGTCGGTCGCGGTCATCCTGCCCCATCGAGACTCGTCGCGCGGGGCATTCGGCGGGTGATGTCCCGATCGCGACCTGATCGCCGACCACCGCTGCCGCCACCCGGACGCTTCCCGGGTGGCGGCACGTGGTCGCAGGCCCGGAGGCGGCCCCTTGACGCCTCCGATGCGCTCGGGGGTAAGTCCTCCGAGCGCATCGTTTCGTCACGCCGGACAGGTGTGACCTGCGTCACGGACGGTCGTGCTCCGCGTCGTCGGCTAGCCTGCGGAGCACGGATCGGACACCGGGGGGCAATTCGTGCGCAGGGCAGCCATCGTCACCGTCGTCGTCAGTGCGGTCCTCGCGCTCGCGGGCTGCACAGGAGGCGACGACGAACCGTCGCCGACGGGCACGACGGCCGCGCAGCCGAGCGCGTCCGGCACGCCCGGGCCGGTCGGGGACGACGCCGCCTCGCTCGCGGGTGAGGGGATCGCGAGCGCGACGTTCGCGGTGCCGGGCTCGCCCGAGGACACCGTCGACGTGGTGATCCAGTCGCTCGTGGTGTCGGGCAAGACGACCGAGCTGCGCGTGGTCCTCACGCCGCACTTCACCTCGGTCGCGCCCGACGACACGGTGACGATCAACGAGATGACGGACCAGAACCTGCGGCCGGTGCTCAACGACACGATCGGCCTGACGCAGTACTTCGTGCTCTCCAACACGGGGCTCGACTGGGAGACCGACACCACCACGGAGGTCACCAACGGAACGCCGGTGCTCTACCAGGCCTGGTTCGCGGCCCCGCAGTCCCGGGCCGAGGTGCTGGACCTGCAGCTGTCGGCGGCGTGGCCACCGTTCGAGAACCTCCCGCTCACCTACGAGGGCTGACGCGTGAGCCGCCACCTCCGCAGTGCCGCGCTCGCGGCCGTCCTCGTGCTCGTCGCGCCGTCGGCGGCGACAGCGGCCGACGACGTCCTGACGCTCGACGACCTGCCCCCGATCAGCGACGGGATGCTGACGAGCCTCTTCAACGTCCGCCCGTACGACAACCTCACGGGGATCCTCACGACGAGGTCCTACGACCCGGCGTACGCCGTCGAGCAGCTCGGTGACGTCACCGCGGGTTCCGGCGAGACCGTGGTCACCCTCGCCTCCGACATCCTGTTCACCTCCGACAGCGCGAAGCTCTCCGCAGCCGCGACGAAGCGGATCGGCGAGCTCGTCGACGACGTGCCGAAGTCGGCGACCGTGCAGGTGGACGGGCACACCGACTCCGTGGACACCCCGGCCCACAACCAGGCCCTCTCGGAGCGCCGGGCGAAGGCCGTCGCGGCCGCGGTCGCCGACGCCCGGCCCGATCTGGATCTCGACGTGCACGGCTACGGGGAGTCGAGGCTCAAGGAGCAGGAGTCGGGCGAGGACGCCGAGGCGGCGCGGGCCGCCAACCGTCGGGTCGAGCTGCGCTACGAGGGCTCGGCCACCCCGAGCCCGACCGCCAACGCGTCGACGGCCTCGACGACGGCCCCGACCGGACCGCTGACCGTGCGCGACGTGCCGAGCTGGGACGGGGTCCTGGCAGACACGACCGCCGAGTCCCCCGAGGCACCGGGCGCGACCGCGCGGGTGGGGATCGAGTCGGTCGTGGTGCGCGGCAACGTCATGCAGGTCAGCATGCTGGTCGAGCAGGTCGGCGGGGCGCCGGTGCGTGCCAGTGACCTGGTGCCGGGCCTCTCGCGCCCCCTGGTGATCGACCGCGAGAACCTCGTGCAGTACTCGGTGCTCTCGAACACCGGGCAGACGTGGTCGACCGACCAGCTGGGCACGGTCGATCTGGTGCCCGGCGCGCCCGCACGTTACGTCGCGACGTTCCCCGCGCCGGTCGTCGCGGCGTCGAAGGTCGACGTCATCGTCACCGCCGGGGTGTTCGAGCTCGCCGACGTGCCGGTGACCACCGCGAGCTGATCAGCCCAGGAACACCTGCGCGCAGAGCTGCCCCTTCGGTCCCTTCGTGCAGCCGACGCCGATCTTCGTGTACTGCTCGCCGAGGATGTTCGCCTTGTGCCCCGCCGACCCCATCCAGCCGGCGACGACAGCCTTGGCCGTCGGGTAGCCGAGGGCGAGGTTCTCCCCGACCGTGCCGATCCCGCACGCCTCGACGATCGGGCCGAGCGGGTCGTGCTCGAACCGGTCCTCCTCGACCAGCACCTTGGTGCGGGCTGCTGCCTGCTTGGCGGCGCAGCTCGAGACCTTGAGTGCCGGGAGGCCGGCCTTGGTGCGCTCGGCGTTGGTGCGCGTGACGATTTCGTCGACCAGGGACTGCGGTGCGCGCTCTGCCTTGACCGTGGGCTGGGGGCTGGCCGCCTTACGGGTGGGCTCCGGCGCGGCCTTCGGGGCGTGCGTCGCGCGGGGCTTCGCGGTGGCCTTGGGGGTGCGCGTGGGGGAGCTTGCCGGGGTGGTGGACGGGCGCGGGGACCGGGTGGCGGTCGGGGTCGCCGTTGCGCTCGCTGTCGCGCTCGGGGACGGCGTCGGGCTGCTCGTCGTGCCGGGCACTGCGGCCGACGACGGTTCCGTGGCCGCGGGACCGGTCGGTCGGTCGGCGACCGGGGGCTCGACCGTCGGGCTCGGGTCGCCCCGCCCGGCGAGAGCGGCCGCCGCCACGACGCCGACGACGGCGACGATCACCGCGACGGCGCGGAGCACCGCCGTCGCGCGGGTCGGTCCGACGGCGCGTCCGTGCTGGGGTCCGGGAGAAGACATGCCGGAACCGTACCGGTCGGCTCACCCGATCGGCCTAACGGCGGCCCGCGGTCAAGCGACCGACGGGGTCCTCGCGCGCAGCACGCCGTCGACCGCGGCGCGGAGCCCGAGGCGCGGCGCGAGGCCGTCCACCTGCACGAGTGCGGCCGGCCCGAAGGCGCGGTGCAGCCCGACGAGCTCGTCGAGCAGTGCGCGCTCGAGTGGGCCGGTGTGCTCGAGCAGCGTCGTCGACCCGTCGTGCACGAGGTAGGTCACGTCGCCCGTGAACACGTCGTCCGGAGCGATGCGGAACTGCACACCGTCGACCGCGACCAGGGGTGGGAGCAGGCGTCCCCGCACGTGCGCGACCTCGAGCAGGTTGCGCAGGCAGCGGGCGTCGGCGTCGTCCAACCCCTCGGTCGCGTCGAGCGCGTCGAGGTCGAGCAGCACCACGCAGGCCTCGGACGCGTCGTCCTGTGCGGGGTGCCAGGACGCGTCGACCTCGAGCGTCGCGAACCCGGCGTGCACCGAGTACGCGTCGCGGACGAGCTCGACCCGGTCCTCGAGGGACAGGCCGCGCAGCGGGTTGCGGCGCGTGGTCGAGGCCGAGCCGCACGAGCAGGAGATCGTCACCATGTCACCAGGGTGCGCCCGACCACTGACACGACTGCCACCGCCGCGCCGTCGGGCCGCACTTCGGGCCCCTCCGCGCTCGTCAGGGTTCCAGAAGGTGGGGTGATTTCCGCCACGGGTGTCCGTCAAGTTGTCCCCAGGTGTCCTGAATTGCGAGGTCGATCCCCCAGGGCCCGTGGCTACAGTCGGCCGTTGGTCCCACCTCCGCGCTCCGGTGCGGGGTTCTGATGGAAGTCCACGCACGAGAGGAGGACGACGATGAGCGAGCAGTCGAACGGCGCCGTCGCCACCGCCGCCCCGGTGAACCACGCGTTCACGGAGCCCAACCCGTTCCTGTCCGAGACGGGTCACCTGCGCGTCGAGGGCCGTACCGCGCCCATGCAGCGCACCATCAACGAGGTCCCCACGCAGCGCGACGAGGCCTGACGCCCGTCAACCACCTCACCCGCGAGCGGGGAGCTGCTGGATCGACCACTCGTTGCCGTCCGGGTCCGTGAACCCGGTGAACCGCCCCCACGCCAGCTCCTGGACCTCGGGGGCGTCGACGCCGTTGGCCACGAGGAACGCCCGCGTCTCGTCGGCGTCGTCGACGACCACCTGGATCCCCTTCATCGAGCCCGGGACGGTGTCGATGATCCCCTCGCCGATCGCGATCGAGCAGGCCGACCCCGGCGGGGTGAGCTGCACGAAGCGCAGCGTCTCCGAGACGCGCACGTCGTGGTCGACGACGAAGCCGACCTGGTCGGCGTAGAACGACTTGGCCCTGTCCACGTCCGTGACCGGGACGAGGATGAGCTCGATGCGGATGTCCATCGCGATGCCTCTCGTCGATCGGGATCTTCCGGACATCGTCCCGCCGACCACCCACACGTGCGCCCGCCGCCGGACGGGGGCATGGTGGAGGTCCGCACACGACCAGCGATAGGGGATGGCCATGGGGCTCGACGATCTGGTGAGCAAGGCGAAGGGCGCGCTCGGCGGCCACGAGGAGCAGGCCAAGGATGCGCTCGACAAGGCGGCCGGTGCCGTGAAGGCGCGGACGGGCGACGGTACGGACGCCAAGGTCGACGACGTGGTCGAGAAGGCCAAGGAGTACCTGGACGAGCAGAAGCGCTGACTCACGCCTCCGGCGCGTGCCGGTCGAGGAACCGGTACACCTCGGTGGTGTCCACCCCGGGGAACACCCCGACCGGCAGCGCCGCGAGCAGCGAGGCGTGCGGACGGGCGGACGGCCACGACTGCGTGGCCCATCGCGCGGCGAGCTCGGGCGGGGCCTCGCGGCAGCAGGTCGGCTCGGGGCAGCGCGACGCGGAGCGCTCGGTCGTCTCGCGGCCGCGGAACCAGCGCACGTGCGCGAACGGGACGCCGACCGAGACCGAGAACGCGCCCTGCGACGAGGTCTGCACCCGGGACGTGCACCAGTACGTGCCCGACGAGGTGTCGGTGTACTGGTAGTACGGCGTGAACCGGTCCGCGAGCGTGAAGACGACGCGCGCGGTCCACTGCCGGCACACGGGCTGGCCCTCGATCGCGCCGAGCGGGTCCGACGGGAACACGACGCCGTCGTTCTCGTACGCCTTGTGCAGCGTGCCTCCCTCGTGGACCTTCATGAAGTGCACCGGGATGCCCAGGTGCCGCGTCGCGAGGTTGGTGAAGCGGTGGGCGGCCGTCTCGTACGGCACGGCGAACGCGTCGCGCAGGTCCTCGACCGACAGGCGCCGCTCGTTCTTGGCGGCCTGCAGGAAGGGCGCGGCGCCGTCCTCGGGGATCATCAGCGCCGCGGCGAGGTAGTTGGCCTCGACCCGCTGGCGCAGGAAGTCGCCGTAGTCGGCCGGCTCGGCGTGGCCGAGGACGTGGCTCGCGATGGCCTGCAGCAGCGGTGAGCGTCCGTCGCTGAACCCCGGGTTGCCCTGCGGCAGGTAGATCCGGCCGTTGGCCAGGTCCGTGACGGTGCGGGTCGAGTGCGGCAGGTCCTGCACGTAGTGCAGCGAGAAGCCGAGGTGCGCGGCGATGTCCGCGGTCGATCGCTGCGAGAGCGGCCCGCCCGGGTGGCCGATCGCGGTGAGCAGCCGGCGCGCGTGGTCCTCGAGCTCGGGGAAGTAGTTGTCCTGCGCGCGCATCCGGGCGCGGAGCTCGGCGTTGGCGCGGCGGGCCTCCTCCGGCGTCGCGGCGTTCTCGGTGAGCAGCCGCTGCACCTCGTTCTGCAGCCGGACCAGCGCCTCGAGCGCATCGGCGGGCAGCGAGCGCCCCACCTTGACCGGGGGCACCGCGAGGTTGGCGAACAGCGGGCCGCGCTGGGCGCGTTCGAGTTCGATCTCCATCGCGGCGCGGCGGCTGGGCGGATCCGTGCGCAGCAGCTCGGCCAGCGGGACCTCGAGCGCGTCCGCCACGAGCGCGAGCAGCGACAGCTTGGGCTCCCGGTGCCCGTTCTCGAGCATCGAGACCTGCGACGCCGCACGCCCGATGGCCGCACCGAGGTCGTCGAGCGTCATGTTCCGCGCCGTGCGCAGGTGCCGGATGCGCCGGCCCAGCACGAGCGTGTCGATGCCGCCGGAGCTGGTCGTGGGGGACGTCGTCGTCATGCCTCCCACGGTCACACGCCGCCAGGCTTCCGTCCAGGAGAAGGAACGCCGATCTTCTGCTCGGTTGGCAGGGGAAGAGCTGGTCGCGGTGCAGGAACGTGGTGGTCAGGCCACAGGGCCGAGAAGAACGCACAGATCGAAGGAGGCAGTCATGACCCCGCAGACTCACCCGGCAACGACGTCGGGTGGCACGACGGTCCGCCCCGGCGACCAGACGCAGACGGCCGACGAGCTCGCCGCGGACTGGGAGCTCGACCCGCGGTGGGCCGGCATCCGCCGCACCCACACCGCGCAGGACGTCGTCGCACTGCGTGGATCGGTGCGCGAGGAGCCCACGCTCGCCCGCAGGGGGGCCGAGCGCCTCTGGGAGCTGCTGCACTCGCGGACGCACGTCCCCGCGCTGGGTGCGCTCACGGGCAACCAGGCGGTCCAGCAGGTCCGGGCCGGCCTCGAGGCGATCTACCTCTCCGGTTGGCAGGTGGCCGCCGATGCGAACCTCTCGGGTCAGACGTACCCGGACCAGTCCCTGTACCCGGTCAACTCCGTGCCGGCCGTCGTGCGGCGCATCAACAACGCGCTGCTGCGCGCCGACCAGATCGATGTCGCCGAGAACGGTCGCCGCACCCGCGAGTGGCTCGCGCCGATCGTCGCCGATGCCGAGGCCGGCTTCGGCGGCCCGCTCAACGCGTACGAGCTCATGCACGCGATGATCGCGGCCGGCGCCGCGGGCGTGCACTGGGAGGACCAGCTCGCCGCGGAGAAGAAGTGCGGGCACCTGGGTGGCAAGGTCCTGGTCCCCACGTCGCAGCACGTGCGCACGCTGTCCGCGGCGCGGTTGGCCGCCGACGTGGCCGGGGTGCCGACCGTCGTCGTCGCCCGGACCGACGCCCTGGGCGCGGACCTGCTCACGTCCGACGTCGACGAGCGCGACGAGCCCTTCCTCACCGGCGAGCGCACCGCCGAGGGGTACTACCGGGTCCGGCCCGGCCTCGACGCCGTCGTCGCGCGGGCCTCGGCGTACGCGCCGCACGCCGACCTGATCTGGGTGGAGACCTCGACGCCGGACATCGGCCTCGCGATCGAGTTCGCGGAGCGGATCCACGACGAGTACCCCGGCAAGCTCCTCGCGTACAACTGCTCGCCGTCGTTCAACTGGCGCCAGCACCTGTCCGACGCCGAGATCGCGCGGTTCCAGCGCGAGCTCGCCGGCCACGGGTACGCGTTCCAGTTCATCACCCTCGCCGGCTTCCACGCCCTCAACCACTCGATGTTCGCGCTGGCCAACGGCTACGCCACGTCGGGCATGTCCGCCTACGTCGAGCTGCAGGAGGCCGAGATCGCCTCCGAGGCCGCCGGGTACACCGCCACGCGCCACCAGCGCGAGGTCGGCACCGGCTACTTCGACCGCGTCGCCACCGCCATCAGCCCGGACAGCGCCACCCTCGCGCTCGCGGGCTCCACGGAGACGGCCCAGTTCACCCACTGATCTTTGTTCGACAGGAGCATCGCCATGACCGTCATCACGCCGTCGCCCAGCCGGAACCGGCTGACCGACCCGTTCGCCCGCCCGCGCCTCGACATCACCGGGCCGTCCGTCCCCGGGACCGACGAGATCCTCACGCCGGAGGCGCTCGACTTCCTCACCGACCTGCACGCCCGGTTCGCCGGCCGCCGCCACGATCTGCTGCTGGGCCGCCAGCACCGCCGTGACCGGTTCTCCAACGGGATGGACCCCCAGTTCCAGCCGCTGACCGCGGGCATCCGCGCCGACCCGACGTGGCGCGTCGCCGGCCCGGGGCCCGGCCTCGAGGACCGGCGGGTCGAGATCACCGGCCCGACCGACCGCAAGATGACGGTCAACGCGCTGAACTCGGGCGCGAAGGTCTGGCTCGCGGACCACGAGGACGCGATGAGCCCCACGTGGACCAACGTCGTCGGCGGCCAGCTCAACCTGTTCGACGCGATCCGCGGGAAGGTCGACTTCACCACCGACGAGGGTCGCGCCTACACGGTGGGGTCGGAGACGCCGACGATCGTGTTCCGCCCTCGCGGGTGGCACCTGACCGAGAAGCACCTCGACTTCGTCGACCGCGCCGGCCAACACGGTGCCGCGTCCGCGAGCCTCGTCGACGCGGGCCTGTACCTGTTCCACAACGCGCAGGCGCTCATCGACTCCGGCCGCGGCCCGTACCTGTACCTGCCCAAGCTCGAGGGCTACCTCGAGGCGCGGCTGTGGGACGAGGTCTTCCGGTTCACCGAGACGTACCTCGGCCTGCGCTACGGCACCATCCGCGCGACGGTCCTCATCGAGACGATCACCGCCGCGTTCGAGATGGAGGAGATTCTCTACGAGCTGCGCGACCACTGCGCGGGCCTGAACGCGGGCCGGTGGGACTACATCTTCAGCGTCATCAAGAACTTCCGGAACCGCGGGCCGCGCTTCGTCCTGCCCGACCGGTCGCAGGTGACGATGACGGTGCCGTTCATGCGGGCGTACACCGAGCTGCTGGTCTCGACGTGCCACCGGCGCGGGGCGCAGGCGATCGGCGGGATGAGCGCGTTCATCCCCAACCGCCGCGACCCCGAGGTCACGGCGCGGGCGCTCGAGCAGGTCCGCGCAGACAAGCGGCGCGAGGCCGGGCAGGGGTACGACGGCACCTGGGTCGCGCACCCGGACCTCGTGCCGGTCGCCCGGGAGGCGTTCGACGCGTTCCTCGGCGCGCGGGTGGATCAGCGTGACCTGCTGCGTTCCGACGTCCACGTCACCGCGGCCGAGCTGCTCGACATCCCGTCGGCCGGCGGCTCGGTCACCGACGCGGGGCTGCGCGGCAACGTCTCGGTCGCGGTCTGCTACCTCGAGTCGTGGCTGCGCGGCGTGGGCGCGGCGGCGCTCGACAACCTCATGGAGGACGCGGCGACGGCCGAGATCTCGCGATCGCAGGTGTGGCAGTGGGTCCACCAGGGGGTCGTCACGGCCGAGGGGACGACGATCACGGACGCGCTGGTCCGCGACGTGCTGGACTCCGTCCTCGCGTCGGTCCCGCGGTCCGAGGGCGACCGGTTCGACGACGCGGCGAACCTGTTCGAGCAGGTCGCGCTCGCGGAGGACTTCCCGACGTTCCTCACGGTCCCCGCCTACACGCAGTTCCTGGTCGAGCAGGGGTAGCCGGCGGCCCTCGTCGGGCGTTGCACCGATGGTTGAACGACACGCCGTGCATCCCGCGGCGTGTCGTTCAACCACGCGTGCAACCAACGTGCGGGGTGGCCGGAGCCGGGTGACGATCGAAGGGTCCCCACCACGAAGGAGCCCCTCATGAGCGTCCGAGTCGCGATCGTCTACTACTCCGCCACCGGCAGCCTGCAGGCCATGGCCGAGCGGCTGGAGCAGGCCGCGGCCGGCACGGGCGCCGAGGTCAGGCGACGGCACGTCCGCGAGATCGCCCCGCGCGCGGCGATCGAGTCGCGGCGGGAGTGGGCCGAGCACGTCGCAGCGATGGCGGACGAGCCCGTCGCGGAGCCGGCCGACATCGACTGGGCGGACGTCGTCCTGCTCGGCTCCCCGACCCGGTTCGGCAACGTCACGAGCCAGTTCCAGCAGTTCATCGACCAGCTCGGGCCGCTGTGGGGAGAGGGCAAGCTCGCCGACAAGGTCTACGCCGGGTTCACGTCGTCACAGACCGCGCACGGCGGCCAGGAGACGACGCTGCTCTCGATCTACCGGATGGTGGCGCACTTCGGCGGCCTCGTCGTCGCACCCGGCTACACCGACCCGCTGAAGTTCGCCGACGGGAACCCGTACGGCGTCTCGCACGCGAGCGGCGCCAACAACGACGCCCCGTTGGGCGAGAAGGAGCTCGCCGCTCTCGACCACCTGGCCACGCGCGCGATCGACATCGCGACCCGCCTCGCCGCTTAGGGTTGTCCGATGCTCGAGTCGATCCCCGGAGGCAAGGCGCCCGGCGCACCGCGTGACCCGATGGTGCAGCCGCGCTACCTGGGCGTCGTTCGCGACGACGGGGTCGAGCTGATCTACGGCACCGACGAGCCCGAGCAGGAGTCGGCGGATCCAGCCGAGTTCGTCGAGGCGCTCGAGGCGGAGCTGCTGGCCGAGCCTCAGCCGCGCGGACTCACGCTCGTGCCGGACGAGAGCGACTGACCTCGATCGCGATCTGCCCGCCGGCCCGGACGAACCCGAGCCGGTCGGCGACCGCCGCCGAGACCGGATTCTCGACCGACGCGCGCCACTGCGGGACGAGCCCGGGCGCGTGGTCCATCGCGGTGCGCGCCGCGGTGAGCGCGAGGCCGCGGCCGCGGGCGTCGGGCACGACGAGGACGCCGAGGTGGGCCACCTCGTCGTTCCACACCTCGTAGCCCGCGAGGGCGACGGGCCGTCCGTCGTCCTGGACAGCGAACCTCGTGCTCATCTCCCGCAGGCCGCTCTCGTCCCGGTCCGACTCGTTGCAGGCGTCCAGCACGCTGCGGATCTCGTCGCCGGTGGCGGAGCCGTGGGCGTGCCGGCCGAGGGCTCCGCGTACGCGAGCGTCGCCGCGCCGATCGGCACGGGCGCATGGTCGCGCAGGGCGGCCAGCAGGTCAGGGATGACGAGGAGCTGGCCGACCTCGAGCGAGGCGAGGGTGCCGAGCGCGGCGGCCGGCCCGGTGGCGACGACGGACTCGCCCAGCGCGACCACGACGACCGCATCCAGGTCCTCGCGCTCGACGAGCGCGACGCCGCACGAGGCGAGCGCGCGCTCGTCCACTCGCAGCCGCGCGGCCCACACGCGACGCACGACCGCGAGTGTCTGGGTGCTGAGGGTCGGCATCGGCCGAGTCTGGCATCCGTGCGCCGACCGGATCAGTAGATTCACTCCGTGCCTACCGCTCGGAGGAGCGTCGTTGAGGCGACGCGAGACGTTGCCGCGGCCTTCCTCCTGCCACAGGACGACGCGACGGAGGCAGCGTGGGAGGCCTTCGGCGACGTGGAGGAGATCCTGGCTGTGCTCGCTGGCGGACTTCGGCGGTCGGGGCTCACCTCCGAAGCGTCAGTTGCCCTCGACAAGGCCGTCAGGCGATTTCGCGGGCGAGACCAGGCCGGGACTACAGCCGACCAGCGGGACGTGGTCGAACGTCTCCTCGATGCCGTGGCGACCACGACCGGGCATCGAGTACCCGGCGCCGACTAGGCAGACCCGGGCTTACCCGTTCTCGTCGAAGAAGCAGAACGGGTGGCCGGCCGGGTCGAGCAGCACGCGCACGTGCTCCTGCGGCTGGAACTCCGCGAGCCGGGCGCCGCTGGCCAGCGCGTGCTCCACGCCGCGCGCCAGGTCGCTGACCAGCACGTCCAGGTGCAGCTGCATCTGCTGGTGCCCGGCGTTCGCGGGCCAGACCGGCGGCTCGTGGAGCGGGTCGCTGCTGAACGAGAGGCCCGGGCCGCCCTGCGGCGGGCGGAGCATCGCCCAGCCGGGCTCGTCGTGGATGCGGACCCAGCCGAGCAGGGCCTCGTAGAAGTCGGCGAGGGCGTTGGCGTCGCGGGACTCGAGCACGGCGGCCGAGATCGAGAACTCGAGGCCCTCGTGCGTGTTCGGGATGGCGCGCGGAGGGGTGTCCATCTCTCCAGGGTTCCCCTCCGGGGCGCGGACCGCGACCGATCCCGCTGTACCTGGTGCAGGAGTGGCCTCCTGAGACTCGATCGAGTGCTCAGGAGGCCACGTCCGTCACAAGTGCGGCGGGATGCGTCCGGGGGGGTCAGCGCGTGGCGGCGGCCAGCGCCTCGGTGAGACCGGCAGCGTCCAGCTCCGGGCCGTACGCCGGCAGGTCGCGCTGGTAGCGCCAGCCCTCGGCGAGGGCGCCGGCGTCCACGACGTCGAAGCCGATGCGTTCGATGAACGCGGCGACCAGGTCCTTCGCGGAGGGGGAGTCGCCCGCGATCGCGAGCGCGCGGCGGCCGGGCGTGCCCGACGGCTTGCCCTGCGATCCGAGGTGGTCGGACTGGATGTGGTTGAACGCCTTGACGACCTGGTCGTTGCCGAGGTGCTCGGCGAGGACCTCGGCCGAGGTCGTCGACGCGGAGTCGATGGCCTCGTGGTGGCCGTCGCGCTCCCAGTAGTAGTTGTTGGTGTCGATGACGACCTTGCCCTTGAGCTGCTCGACGGGCACCTGGTCGACGGCGAGGAACGGGACGCTGACGACGACGAAGTCGCCTGCCTCGGCGGCCTCCGTGGCGGTCGCGGCGCGGGCCCGGTCGCCGAGTTCGGCGACGAGGTCCACGAGCGTCTCGGGACCGCGGGAGTTGGAGACGACGACGTCGTAGCCGTTCTGGACGGCGAGGTGAGCGAGCGTGCCGCCGATGTGGCCGCTGCCGATGATTCCGATGGTGGTCATGGCACCTCGCAACCTCGCCCTGCGGGCCGGTGTTCCCCGTCGGAGAAAACCCTTGGCACGTCACATGCGGCGGACGTACGGTCGAAGGACACTGGAAGGAGGTGGTCTGAGACATGAAGTCTTCTTGGACGCGTGAGGTGACTGCCCGCTAGTCGCCCGAGTACTCGGACGGATTGCTGATCCGCCCGCATGCTCCGCCGGACCACTCCGGCAGGGCGGCGAGCGAATACTCGGCAGTCACCGCAGCCCGTGGGAGCCGCGACCTCGTCCTTCGCGGCGGGGCCCTGACAAGGGGCCCAGCCCACGGGCTGTTTCCTGCTCGGTGTCTGGCAGGGTGGGGCCGTGGCCCTCAAGACACCCGCCGAAGTCAACGCGATGCGCCCTGCCGGGAAGTTCATCGCGAGCGTCCTGTCCTCCTTGCGCGACATCGCGCGCGAGGGCATGACCCTGAAGGACCTGGACCGGCACGCGCACCAGATGATCGACGCGGCGGGCGCCCACTCCGTGTACCTGGGCTACCACCCCTCGTTCGGCGCGATGCCGTACCCGGGTGTGCTGTGCACGTCGGTCAACGACGCCGCGCTGCACGGGCTGCCCAGCGACTACGTCCTGCGGGACGGCGACGTGCTGAGCATCGACTTCGCCGCGCAGGTGCAGGGCTGGGTCGCGGACTCGGCGCTGACGTTCCAGATCGGCACGACGACGCCCGAGGCGACGAAGCTCATCGAGACGACCGAGCGCGCGCTCGCGGCCGGCATCGCCGCCGCGAAGCCGGGCGGTCGGATGGGCGACATCTCCGAGGCGATCGGGAAGATCGGCCGCGCGGGCGGCTACGGGATCAACGCCGACTTCGGCGGTCACGGCGTCGGCCGCACGATGCACGAGGACCCGCACGTGCCGAACCTGGGCCGCGCGCGGACGGGCCTCAAGCTCAACCCCGGGCTGGTCATCGCGATCGAGCCGTGGTTCATGGCCGGCGGCGACGGCTACGTGATCGACCCCGACGGCTGGACGATCCGCACGGCCGACGGCTCGATCGCCGCGCACGCCGAGCACACCGTGGCGATCACCCGCGACGGGCCTGTCGTGCTCACCGCGAGGGACTGAGCACCGCGAACATCGCGCGCGTCAGGTACCAGGGGTCGACGACCGCGGTCAACTCGCGCGCGGAGTGCATCGACAGGATCGGCACGCCCACGTCGACCGTCCGCAGGCCCAGCCGGGTCGCGGTGATCGGCCCGATGGTCGAGCCGCAGGGAACGGCGTTGTTGGAGACGAAGCTCTGGCTCGGCACGCCCGCGCGCTCGCACGCGTCGGTCCACAGCGCGATGCCGACCGCGTCGGTCGCGTAGCGCTGGTTCGCGTTGATCTTGAGGATCGGGCCGCTTCCCGCGACCGGGACGGTGGTCGGGTCGTGGCGCTCGGCATAGTTCGGGTGCACGGAGTGGCCGACGTCGCTCGAGACGCAGACCGACGACGCGAGCGCCCGGTGCGCCTGCTCGGCGTCGGCACCCAGGCCGGAGCGGATCCGGGCCAGGACGTCCGACAGGAACGGCCCGGCCGCGCCCGAGCGCGTCTCGGAGCCGACCTCCTCGTGGTCGAAGGCCGCGAGCACGGTGATCGTGTCGGTCTCGCCTGCCACGAGCAGGGCCGTGAGCGCGGCGTGCGTGGAGAGCAGGTTGTCCAGGCGCGCGGAGGCGAACAGCTCGTCGTCGGCCCCGAACGTCCGCGGCGCCTGGGTGTCGACGAGCGTGAGGTCCCAGCCCAGCACGTCGGCCGGGTCGCACACGTCGCCGACGACGGCCGCGAGCAGCCCGGGCGCGTCCCCGAGCCCCCAGACCGGCTGGGTGTGGCGCTGCTTGTCGAGCGTGAGTCCGTCGTTGACCTGCCGGTCCAGGTGGATCGCGAGCTGCGGGATGCGCAGCAGCGGCCCGGTCCGCACCAGGTGCTCCCCGGAGCGGGTCGCGATCCGGCCGGCGACGGCCAGCTCGCGGTCGAGCCAGGAGTTGAGCAGCGGCCCGCCGTAGACCTCGACCGAGGCCTGGCGCCAGCCCGCGCGCGAGGCGTCGGGCGTGGGCTTGAGCTTGAAGCCCGGGGAGTCGGTGTGGGTGCCGAGCACGGTGACGGGCGTCGTCGGGCCGGCGGTCGGCGGGACCACCCAGGCGATGACGGCGCCGTCGCGCACGACGACGTGCCGGCCCGGCCCCGTCGGCCACTCCGCGGACTCGTCGAGCGCGGTGAAGCCCGCGGCGATCGCGCGGCGGGCCACCTCGTGGGCGGCGTGGAACGACGAGGGCGACGCGGTGACGAAGTCGGCGAGGTCGGCGGCGTGGGCGTGGGCATCCGTGTGGGGCACGCCCCGATCGTCTCAGGTGACGGCCGGGGCGCGCCTCACCGACGGCTCAGAGCGAGCGCTGGTAGCTGCGCATGGCGCGCAGCGACCACCACGCGACGATCGTCGCGAGCACGACGAGCCACGCCGAGCGGGTCGCCACGACACCCCAGTCGACGTCCGGCGACATCGCGGTCTGCGCGATGGACGTGGCCCACGTCAGCGGGTTGAACTTCGCCGCGGTCGCGACCCAGTCGGGCAGCAGCTGCACGGGCATGAGCGCGGTCGAGAGGAACGTCGCCGGCAGCACGACGATCGTCGAGATGCCGATCAGCGCGGTCTGGTCCCGGGCCAGCAGCGCGACCGCGGCCGACAGCGAGCAGAACGCGGCCGCGAGCAGCACCGACGCCCCCAGCGCCACGGCCATGCCGAGCACGCCGCCCGCGTAGTGCGCGCCGGCGAGCGCGCCGATCACCAGCACCATCACGCCCTGCACCACGCAGATCAGCAGCTGCTGGACGAGCTGGCCCAGCACGAGCGCGGGGCGCGAGACGGGCGAGGACAGCATCCGGTCCATCACGCCCGAGCGGATGTCGTCGATGAAGCCGGTGCCGGCCCAGGCGCCGGAGTACAGGACGGTCATCATGAGGATGCCGGGCACGAGGAACGACAGGTAGTCGTCGTGCCCGAACCCGGGGACCTGCCCCACGGACTGGAACACGTTGCCGAACAGCACGATCCAGATGACCGGCTGCACGATCGCGACGCCGAGCCCCCACGGCTGGCGGATCGCGCCGGTCACCCAGCGGCGGGTGACCTGGTCGAGCTG
This sequence comes from Cellulomonas rhizosphaerae, assembly GCF_003470205.1. GTDB lineage: Bacteria > Actinomycetota > Actinomycetes > Actinomycetales > Cellulomonadaceae > Cellulomonas > Cellulomonas rhizosphaerae. The sequence continues at coordinate 126,003 of NZ_QWKP01000223.1, read as the reverse complement.
GGTGGCGAACGTGGCGCTCATCGGGCCACCCCCGTCGAGCTCGTGTCGGCCGAGGTCCACGAGCGGCCGGCGTGGCGCAGGTAGACGTCGTCCAGGGTGGGCCGGGAGACCGCGACGGCGCCGTGGCGCACGCCGGCGGCCTGCAGCGCGGCGATGGTCGGGCCGACGAGCAGCGGCCCGTCCGGGGTGCGCGCGACGAGGCGCCCGGCGGGCCCCTCGACGTGCACGAGCACCTCGCCGAGGCCCGGAACTGCCGCGGCGACGGCGCGGACGACGTCGGCGTCCGGCTCGACGAGGTCCACCGTGAGCGTGTCGCCGGCCAGCGTGGCCTTGAGCTCGTCGGGCGTCCCCGCCGCGACCACCCTGCCCCGGTCGACGATGCTCAGCCCGTCCGCGAGCCGGTCGGCCTCCTCGAGGTAGTGCGTCGTGAGCAGGACCGTGAGCGCGTCCTCGCCGGACAGGCGGCGGATCTCGTCCCACATGGCCGCGCGCGCCTCGGGGTCGAGGCCCGTCGTCGGCTCGTCGAGGAACAGCACCTGGGGCGAGCCGACGAGCCCGAGCGCGACGTCGAGCTTGCGCCGCGTGCCGCCGGACAGCTTGGCCGTGCCGCGGTCGGCGAGCTCGGTCAGGCCGAAGCGGTCGACGAGGGCGGTCGCCCGGTCCGCGGCGGCCGAGCGCCCGAGCCCGCGCAGGCGGCCCGTCATGACGAGGTTCTCCCGCGGGGTCAGCAGCGGGTCGGCGCCCGTGCCCTGCGAGACGTAGCCGATGCGCCGCCGCACCTCGCCCGCCTCGCGTGCCACATCGTGCCCGGCGACCCGGGCCGTGCCCGAGGTCGGTGTGGACAGCGTGGTGAGCACCTTGGTGGTGGTCGACTTGCCGGCGCCGTTGGGGCCGAGCAGGCCGTGCACGGTGCCCGCGGGCACCGTGAGGGTGAGCCCGTCGAGGGCCCGGACGTCGGGGCGGCCGCGGCCGCCGGGGTAGGTCTTGACGAGGTCGTCGGCCTCGATGGCCGGTGTCGATGGCATGGGTGATCGCCTTCTCGGGTCGCTTCTCGCCCTCTCCCGGACGGGAGGGGGTGACGACCGGGGCCCACCTATGCTGAGCGTGCAGCGGATCGCACGGGGGAACCCGGTCGGTTCGTCGTCGATCGGCCCGGGTGTTGCCGCACCTGGGCCGGTCTTGTGCCCGGGACCTGCCCGGGACGTGTGGGGTCAGCCGCCCTCCAGGTAGGGGGCGATGGCCGCGGCGAGCTCGTCGGGATCGATGCGGCCGTCGGTCGAGCGCGCGTGGAACGTGCGCCACATGTCGACGCCGCCGAGGGTGCCGTCGGCGATGGCGGCGGCGAGCCCGTCCACGAACGCCAGCTCGGCGCGCAGCATGGCCAGCTCGTAGGCGGCCTCGATCGCGAATATCGCCGGGAGGCCCTGGGCGGTCGCGGCGTCGACCGTGGTGGCGAGCACCGTGATGTCCCGGTCCAGCGTCGCGCGCCGCAGGCGGAGCAGCCGGGCCACGTCGTCGGGGGGCAGCAGCGGGAGGAACGAGAGCGCGGCCTCGAACTGCGGGAACTCCTTGACCGGGGTGCGCACCAGGTCGCTCATCCAGTCGACCGCCTCGGTCGCCCCCGCGTCGGTGATCCGGTAGATCGTGCGCTGCGGGCGGTTCCCCTCGCGCTCGGTGGAGGCCGCCTCGATGAGCCCGTGCTTCACGAGCGAGTCGACCACCGAGTAGAGCGAGCCGAAGTTGAGCCGGACGGACTCGTCCTTGCGCCGCTCGCGCAGCGTCATCGACATCTCGTACGGATGCATCGGGCGTTCCCAGAGGAGCGCGAGGACGGCGAGCGCCAACGGGTTGGTGCGGGTGCGGGCCACGTCTCCTCCTCGATCTCGAATGTTCGGCACCGAATATATCGCGTTTATGTCGCGTCTGGGAAGTCGGCTCGACCGCCGGTGTTCACCCGCTCTTCCGCCGGACTTCCGCCCGACGACACCGCGGGCCGAGAACCTCGACCGACACCCCCGTCACCTGGAGGAACTCGATGCTGCCTGTGCCCCCGCGTCGTCGCGGCCGCACCCTGACCGCCGTGACGACGACGCTCGCCGTCGCCGCGGTCTCGACCCTCGGCGGTGCGCTCGTCGCGCACGCCGCCGACGCACCCACCCCCGGGTGGTCCGCCGCGGGCTGGACCGCGCCGGCCGCCGACCAGACGTTCCACCGCCTGGCGACCTACCCCGTCTACCTCAACCGCCCCGCGACCGCGGCAGCCGCCGACCCCACGGTCGCCGAGATCTCCGCGGTCAGCGAGGACGGAAAGACGTTCATCCACACCGATGCGCTCGCGCGCCGGATCGGCTTCGTGGATATCACCGACCCGGCGAACCCCGTCGGGAAGGGCACGCTGGACCTTGCCGCGGACCTGAAGGTCGGCGCGCAGGCGGAGCCGACCTCGGTCGCCGTCGTCGGCGGGTACGTGCTCGTCGTCGTGGACACGTCCGAGACCTTCACGGAGCCCAGCGGCAAGCTCGTCGTGGTCGACCTGGCCACCCACGGCGTGGTCCGCCGGTTCGACCTCGGCGGTCAGCCCGACTCGATCGTGCTCTCGCCCGACAAGACGCACGCCGCGATCGCCATCGAGAACCAGCGCGACGAGGAGTTCAAGCCGACCGGCGGCAAGAAGGGCGACCTGCCCCAGGCGCCGGGCGGCTTCGTCCAGCTCCTCGACCTGCCCTCCAAGAACTCACCGGCGGACTGGGAGCTGCGCAAGGTCGACCTGACCGAGGCCGCGCTCGCGGGCGTCGACACCCCCTCGGACCCCGAGCCCGAGTACGTGGCGATCGACCCGACGGGCTCGACGGTCGCGCTGACGCTGCAGGAGAACAACGGCGTCGCGCTCATCGACATCGCGTCGGGTGCGGTGACCAAGGTGTTCAGCGCCGGGTCGGTCGCGGTCAGCGGCATCGACGTGGCCAAGGACGGCGTGATCAACCAGACCGGGTCCATCCCGGCCACCCCGCGCGAGCCTGACGCGGTCGCCTGGCTCGACGCGACCCACATCGCGACGGCGAACGAGGGCGACTGGAAGGGCGGCACGCGCGGCTGGTCCGTCTTCGACACGACGACCGGGCTGCCGGTCTGGGACGCGGGGAACACGCCCGAGCGCCTCGCCGTGCGCACAGGCCTGCACTCCGAGGACCGCGCCGCAAAGAAGGGCGTGGAGATCGAGGGCCTCGCCGTCGCGACCCTCGGCGGCACGCCGTACGCGTTCGTCGGCTCAGAGCGGTCCAACTTCGTGGCCGTGTACGACGTGAGCGACGCGCTGAACCCGGCGTTCGTGCAGGTCCTGGCCACGACGAACGGCCCCGAGGGCATCCTGCCGATCCCCTCGCGTGACCTGCTGCTGGTCTCGAGCGAGACCGACGACGCGGCCAAGAACGTGCGCTCGTCGGTCTCGGTCTTCGGTCGCGGCGCCGCGTACGCCGACGCGCCGGCCACGTTCCCGTCGGTCGTCTCGGCCGACGACAGCGCCGGCAACCCGATCGGCTGGGGCGCGCTCGGCGCCCTGACGCCGGACCGGAGCGACCCGACGCACCTGTGGTCCGCCACCGACGCGGCCTACACCGACACGCGCCTGCTCTCGCTCGACGTGAGCTCCACGCCGGCGGTCGTCGACCGTGCGGTGCGGGTCACCGAGGCCGGCGCGGGCGTCACGCTCGACGTCGAAGGCATCGCGTCCCGTCCCGCGGGCGGCTTCTGGCTGGGTGTCGAGGGGGCGACCGGAGCGGCCAACCAGCTGGTCCGGACCTCCGCGGCCGGCGAGGTGCTCGAGCACGTGTCCCTTCCCGCCGAGGTCGCTGCCGGCCTCGACAAGTGGGGCATCGAGGGCGTCACCACCGTCGACGACGCGTCCGGCGAGCACGTCTGGGTCGCGCTGCAGCGTGGCCTGTCCACGGACCCGGGCGGCCTCGCGGGCTCCGCGCGCCTGGGCCGGTACGACGTCGCGACCCAGGCGTGGGCCTGGTTCGCCTACCCGCTCGAGACGACGAGCACGACGGGCGACTGGCTCGGCCTCTCCGAGGTCGTCGCGGTCGACGCCGACACCCTGGCGGTCATCGAGCGCGACAAGCTCAACGGCCCGAACGCCCAGGTCAAGCGCATCTACACGGTCGACGTGCCGGCTGACCCGGCGCCCGGCGCGGTCGCACCGCTGACCAAGAAGCTCGCGCACGACGTGCTGCCCGACCTGCGGGGCACCGCGGGCTGGACGCAGGAGAAGCTCGAGGGCCTGACGATCGGCATCGACGGCCAGGTGTACGCGATCACGGACAACGACGGCGTGCTCGACGCGACCGGCGAGACGGTCTTCCTGCGCCTCGGCAGCAAGGCCCACGTGTTCGGTGCCGTGGCCACGTCGACCGGCCTGGCCGTCACCGGCGCGCTGACCTACGGGTCGAAGCAGACGCTCACGGCGACAGTGACCCCGGCCGCCACGGGCACGGTCACGTTCCGCGACGGCACCCGCGTCCTCAGTACCGCCGCGGTCACCGCGGGCCGGGCCACGACAAGCCTCGCGCTCGGCGTCGGCACGCACGCGCTGACGGCCACGTTCGTCTCGTCGGCCGAGGACTGGTCGGGGTCGTCGTCGGCCGCGGTCTCCGTCACGGTCGCGAAGGCGACGAGCCGGACGGCGCTGCGCATCGCGCCGACGAAGGTCGCGTACGGCTCCGCCGCGAAGGCGACCGTCACCGTGACCGGGGCGGCGTCCGGGACGGTCTCGATCCGCGACGGCGGGAAGACGATCGCCACCGGTCGCCTCGCGTCCGGCAAGGTCACGGTGACGCTGCCGCGCACGCTCGCGGTCGGCAAGCACGCGCTCACGGCGGTGTACGCGGGCACGACGACGGTCGCGGGGTCCTCCTCGTCGGCCGCCTCCGTGACCGTGGCCAAGGCCAAGCCGAGGGTCGCGATCACCGCGAAGTCGTGGACCGTGAAGAAGAACGCGCGTCCGGTCGTCACGGTGACCGTCCGTGGGGCCACGACCCCGACCGGCAAGGTGACGGTCAAGGTCAACGGCAAGAAGGTTGCGACCAAGACCGTCGCGAACGGCCGCGTCTCCGTGACGCTGCCGAAGCTGTCGAGGTCGGCCACGGTCACCGCGACCTACGAGGGCTCCTCGTCCTACCTCCGCGTGACCGCGACCCACAAGGTCCGGGTGCGCTGAGCCCGCCGGTGCCGGGCGCGCTCGACCAGGGCGCGCCCGGCACCTCAGGATGGGTCGGTGAGCCGCTTCGCCGACTACGAGCCGGACCGGCACGGGGTGCCGGACCCCGCGGTCGTGCTGCGGGCCGCGGTGCCGTCCGACGTCGACGGGATCCTGGCCGTTGCTGCCTCGCGCGGGCCGGTGGCCTTCGGACCGCGCGTCCCGGCGTGGGTGGTCGAACCGGACCGGCGCGTGGTCGTTGCCGTGTCCGACGGCGTCGTCGGGTGGGGCATGGCCGCCCCGTGGGCGGGGTTCGACGACGTGCCCGACGGCCTCTACGTGTCCGGCCTGACGGTCGCGCCCGCCGCTCGGCGCCACGGCATCGGGGAGCGGCTGCTCCTGGACCTGATCGGGTGGGCGGCGCCGCGGTCCGACATGCTGGGCAGCGTGATCAACGCGACCAACGGCCCGTCCCTCGACCTGCACCTGCGGCACGGCTTCCGCGAGGTGGCCCGCTCCGACTCGTTCGCGGGCATCACGTTCACGGGCGGCGTCGGCGTCCTGCTCGTGCGGAACGCCGCATGATCTACCGCGTGATGACCGTGTGCACGGGGAACATCTGCCGCTCGCCGATGGCCGAGATCGTGCTGCGCTCGCGGTTCGAGGCCGCGGGGCTGGACGTCGAGGTCGACTCGACGGGGATCAGCGACGAGGAGCACGGCAACCCGGTGGACCGCCGGGCTCGGGCGGTTCTGGCGCGGCACGGCTACCCGACCGGGGAGGGGCACCACGCGCGGCAGGTGAGTGCTTCGGACCTGCCGTCGCGCGACCTGGTGCTGGCGATGACCTCGCAGCACGCGCGGGCGCTGCAGCGGCTCGGGGGCGAGCCGGTCATGTTCCGGAGCTTCGACCCCACCGCGGACGCGCCTGACGTCGACGACCCCTGGTACGGCGGGCCGGGGGACTTCGAGCGGTGCCTCGCGGAGATCGAGGCGGCGGCGGACGGGATCGTCGAGCACGTGCGGATCGCCCTCGCCTGAGAGCGCTGGCCTGAGACGCGCAGAAGGGACCCGCGGACGGGCCCCTTCTGCCGTGCTGGTGGTTCAGTCGACGAGCGCGAGCTCCGGCTCCTGCACCGGCGCGGCCTGTGTGGCCCTGGCCGGCCGGATGGTGATCGCCAGCAGGATCACGGTCGCCGCGAGGAACAGTGCCGAGACGAAGAACGCCCGGTCGGCCCCGACGACGAACGCGTGCTGCGCGATCTCGGCGGCGGTCGTCCCCGTGGGGGTCGCACCACGCGCCCCGGCGCTGGCCACGGTCACGAGGATCGCGAGGCCGAGCGAGCCGCCGACCTGCTGGCTGACGTTCACCAGCCCGGACGCCGCGCCCGCGTCCTGAGGTGCGACGCCGGCCAGGCCGGCTGCCGTGAGCGGCACGAACGCGAGACCGTTGCCCGCGCCGAACAGGAGCAGCGGGACGAGCACCGCGAGGTAGCTCGAGTCGGCCGAGAGCTGGGACAGGATCAGCAGACCGGCGGTCGACATCGTCAGGCCGCCGACCATGAGCGCCCGCATCCCGACCCGCGCCATGAGCGTCGCGCTGACGCGGGACATGACGAACAGCATGATCGTCAGCGGCAGGAACGCGACGCCCGTGGCGAGCGGCGAGTAGCCGAGCACGTCCTGCAGGAACTGGGTGAGGAAGAAGAACATCCCCATCATCCCGGCGACCAGCAGGAGGCGGGCCACGGTGGCCGACGAGCGCGTGCGGTCGGCGAACAGCCGCAGCGGGGTGATCGGCGACTCGGCGCGCAGCTCGACCAGGACGAACGCGGTGAGCAGCAGGACGCCCACGCCGAACGCGGCGAGCGTCTCCGGGTCGGACCAGCCGGCCGTGGCGGCACGGACGAAGCCGTAGACCAGGGACGTCATGCCGATCGTGGAGGTGGCGGCGCCGAGCAGGTCGAACCGGCCGCGGTGACGGGGCGTCTCGGGCAGCACGGCCCGGGCGACGACGATCAGCGCGATGCCGATCGGCACGTTGACGTACAGCACCCAGCGCCAGGACACCCACTGCGTGAGCATCCCGCCGGCGATGAGGCCGAGTGCGGACCCGCCGATCGAGACGGCGGAGTAGTAGCCGATGGCGCGCGTGCGCTCGCGGCCCTCGGGGAAGCGGGCCATGAGCAGTGCCAGGCCGGACGGTGCGGCGAGCGCCGCGCCCATCCCCTGCACCGCGCGGGCGGCGAGGAGCTGGCCGGGCGACTGCGAGAAGCCGCCGACGAACGAGGCCAGCGTGAACAGCGTGACGCCGGCGAGGAGCATGCGGCGGCGGCCGAGGATGTCACCGGCGCGGGCGCCGAGGAGAAGCAGGCCACCGAAGGCCAGGGTGTAGGCGTTCATGACCCAGGACAGCCCCGTGGCGGTGAAGCCGAGCGAGCGCTGGATGTCCGGGAGGGCGACGTTCACGATCGTCGCGTCGAGCACGAGCATGAGCTGCGTGGTGAGGATGGCGGCCAGCACGAGTCGCGGAGAGGCGAGCCGGGCGGCGGAGATTGAGGGTGCGGACACGAGGGCCTCCGCGGCGTAGTATTGGGGGAAGTGGAGAGAGCCTCCGGTTAAGAACTATACGGAGGCCGCCTCCGGTTACGCAAGTGTTCACGGTTTCCGATGCGTGGTGGAGGTAGGGCACGTGGGTCAGCAGGGCGCGACGACGACCGCTCGACCCCTGCGCGCCGACGCCGCCCGCAACCGCGAGAAGCTGCTCTCGGCGGCGCGCGAGATGTTCGACGAGGCCGGCACGGACGCGTCGCTCGAGGAGATCGCCCGCCGCGCCGGCGTGGGCGTCGGGACGCTCTACCGGAACTTCCCCACGCGGATCGAGCTCATCGAGGCCGTCTACCGGCACAACGTCGACGAGCTCTGCGCCTCCGGCGCCCGGCTGGCCGAGTCCCTCGAGCCGCGCGCGGCGTTCGAGGCCTGGCTCCTCGAGTTCGTCGCGTACGCGGGTTCGAAGCGTGGGCTGGCGGGCGCGCTGCGCTCCGCTCTGGGTGACGACGCGTCGCACGTGTTCGCCGATGTCCACGACCGTCTCACCTCGTCGGGCGACGCCCTGCTGCACGCGGCCCAGGCCGACGGCGGCATCCGGGACGACGTCGAGACGATGGACGTGCTGCGCGCCGTCTCGGGCGTCTGCATGGCCGCGCCGGACTGGCGCGACCCGGCCAAGACGCAGCGCGCGCTGCGGATCGTGCTCGACGGCCTGCGCTACCGCCCGGCTGACTAGCCGCCCGGGGTGAACAATGGCGCCCGTGAAGGTCGCCGCGAGAGCCCACGTCCCGCCGTTCGCCGTGATGGAGATCCTGGCCGCCGCCAACGCGCGCCGCGCCGCCGGGGAGCACGTGCTCAACCTGTGCGCGGGCGAGCCCTCGACCGGCGCGTCCGACGTCGTGCGGAACCGGGCGATCGAGCTGCTGACCGCGGGGGACCTCGGGTACACCGAGTCGCTCGGCGCTCCGGGCCTGCGTGCGGCGATCGCCCAGCACTACTCCGATTGGTACGGGCTCTCGGTCGACCCCGCGCGCGTCGCGGTGACGACGGGCTCGTCGGGCGGCTTCCTGCTCGCGTTCCTCGCCGCGTTCGACGTGGGCGACCGCGTGGCCCTGGCCCGGCCCGGGTACCCCGCGTACACGAACATCCTGCGCGCGCTCGGCTGCGAGGTCGTCGAGCTGCCGTGCGGTCCGGAGACGCGGTACCAGCCGACGGTCGCCCAGCTCGAGGCGCTCGACGAGCCGGTCGAGGGCCTGGTCATCGCGAGCCCGGCCAACCCGACCGGCACGATGATCGACGCGGGCGAGCTCGAGGCGCTCGCGCAGTGGTGCGGCGAGCACGGTGTGCGGCTGATCAGCGACGAGATCTACCACGGGATCGTCTACGCCGACGGGTCCGTGCCGACGGCTGCGTCGTACCTCGACCGCGGCGCCGTCGTCGTGAACTCGTTCTCCAAGTACTGGGCGATGACGGGCTGGCGCCTCGGGTGGCTCGTCCTGCCCGACGACCTCGTCGCCCCCGTCGACGCGCTCGCAGGGAACGTGGCGCTGTGCCCGCCCGCCCTGGCCCAGCACGCCGGGGTCGCCGCGTTCTCGGCCCCCGGGATGGCGGCCGCGCGCGACAACGTGACCCGGTACGCGTCGTCGCGCTCGCTGCTGCTCGAGCGGCTGCCGGAGCTCGGGTGGTCGCGGGTCGCGCCCGCCGACGGCGCGTTCTACCTCTACGCCGACATCTCGTCGTCCGGCCTCGACTCGATCACGTGGTGTGCGCGGCTGCTCGACGAGGCGGGCGTCGCGCTCACGCCCGGGACCGACTTCGACCCCGTGGACGGGCACCGCTGGGTGCGGCTGTCGTTCGCGTCGTCGGTCGAGGTGGTGCGCGAGGCCGTGGACCGGATCGTGGTGTGGCAGGGGTCACTGGGGCGCTCGTCGGGCACCTGACGCCCGGGTCGCGCGTTGGGATCGGTGACGGCGTCGCGTCGTCGCCCGCCCACCGGAAGGACGATGCCATGCGCTGCCCCGTCGACCAGGCCGAGCTGGTGATGTCCGAGCGGCAGGGGGTGGAGATCGACTACTGCCCCACGTGCCGCGGGGTGTGGCTGGACCGCGGCGAGCTGGACAAGATCATCGACCGGGCGCCGTCGTCGGCCCCGTCGTCCGTCCCCGCGCCGGCGCGGTACTCCGACGACCGCCGCTACACCGATGACCGCCGCTACGACTCGTCCGGCCAGCCGCCCCGCAAGAAGAAGAAGGAGTCCTGGCTCGGCGACCTCTTCGAGTTCGGCGGCTGACCGCGTCCGGGCCGGGTCGTAGGTTGAGGGCGTGATCCCGCTCGTCGCACCCGGTCCGCCGCTCACGCCCGAGCAGACGGCCCGCGCCTCGCGCCACCTGCTGCTGCCGGGCATCGGCGTCGACGGCCAGCGCCGCCTGCGGGCCGCTCGCGTGTGCGTGGTCGGGGCCGGCGGGCTCGGGGCGCCCGTGCTGCAGTACCTCGCGGCGGCGGGCGTCGGGACGCTCGGGGTGGTGGACGACGACGTCGTCGACCTCACCAACCTGCAGCGGCAGGTCATCCATGGCACGCCCGATGTCGGCCGGCTCAAGGTCGACAGCGCCGCGGACGTGATCGCGGCCCTTGACCCCACCGTCCGGGTCGAGACCATTCCCGTGCGTCTGACCAGCGAGAACGCGGCTGAGATCCTCGCCGGGTTCGACCTCGTCGTCGACGGCACGGACAACTTCCCCACCCGCTACCTCGTCTCCGACGCGTGCGAGCGGCTCGGCCTCCCGGTCGTCTGGGGGTCGGTGCTGCGGTTCGACGCGCAGGTCTCGGTGTTCTGGTCGCGGCCGCCGGCTGGCCCGGGCGTCACCCTGCGCGACCTGTTCCCGACGGCTCCCGCTCCCGACGAGGTGCCATCGTGCGCCGAGGCGGGGGTGGTCGGCGCGCTGTGCGGGCAGGTCGGGTCCGTGCTGGCGACCGAGGTGGTCAAGCTCGTGACCGGCGTCGGCGAGCCGCTGCTCGGGCGGTTGCTCGTGATCGACGCGCTGCGTGCGCGGTGGAGCGAGGTTCCGCTGGCGGGCTCGTCGCGTCGTCCCGTGCCCGATGATGCTGCTGTGACTGATGCCGATGTGCCCGAGGACCGCGTCCCGACGATCTCTGCCGCCGCGCTCGCCCTGCGCCTCGCCGACCCGTCCGACCCGCTCGTCCTCGTCGACGTCCGCGAGCCGGCGGAGGCCGCGCAGACGTCGATCCCCGGCGCACGCCTCGTCCCGCTCGGCCGGGTGATGGACGGCAGCGGGCTCGCCGACATCCCCCGCGACCGCGAGGTCGTCGTCCACTGCGCCGTCGGCGGCCGGTCGCAGGTCGCGGCGGAGGTGCTGCGCGCGGCGGGGATCCCGGCCACCAACCTCGAGGGCGGCATCCAGGCCTGGCTTGCGCTGACCTGACCCGGCGAGCCGCGACCGTCGGAGCCTGAGCGACCCACGGGGTCGCGGGCGGGTCGTGGCAGGATCGCTGGTCAGGCTTGATCGGACCGTGGAAGGGGCGCCGTGCGCGCGTTGGACGAGCATCGTGCGGCAGCGCTTGCGCTCGCGGCACCGCTGCCCGCCGTCGAGGTCGGGCTGGCCGACGCGCTCGGCATGGTCCTCGCCGAGGACGTGCGGGCCGACGAGCCGCTGCCCCGCTGGGACAACTCCGCGATGGACGGCTACGCGGTCCGGCGCGCGGACGTCCTGACGGTCCCGGCCGTGCTGCGCGTGGTCGCGGATCTGCCCGCCGGATCGCCCGACGAGCCCGCCCTCGAACCCGGCACCGCGGCCCGGATCATGACGGGCGCTCCCGTCCCGCCCGGCGCCGACGCCGTCGTGCCGATCGAGGTGACCGACGCCGGCACGACGACCGTCGAGATCCGCGTCGCCCCGGAGCCGGCGGCCCACATCCGGCGCGCCGGCGAGGACGCGATCCCCGGTGACCTCGTCCTTGCCGCCGGCGCGCTGCTCGGGCCCGCGCACGTCGCCGCGCTCGCGTCGACGTGCCGCTCGTCGGCGCTCGTCCACCGCCGCCCGCGGATCGCGGTCGTCTCGACCGGCGACGAGCTCGTCCCCCCGGGGACGGACCTGCGCCGTGGCCAGCTCCCCGACTCCAACTCCTGGCTGCTCGCGGCCGCCGTGACCGAGGCGGGCGCGGTGGCCGTCCGGCTCGGCCCCGTCAGCGACGACCCGGCCGCCCTGCTCGAGCTTCTCCACTCCCTGGACGCTGACCCTTCGGTCGACGGCGTGGTCACGTCCGGCGGGGTCAGCATGGGCGCGTTCGATGTGGTCAAGGCGGCGCTCGCGGACTCGCCCGGCGTCGAGTTCCTGCCCGTCGCGGTGCAGCCCGGCAAGCCGCAGGGCCTCGGCCGGCTGCCCGGCGGCACGCCGATCTGGACGCTGCCGGGCAACCCCGTGAGCTCGTTCGCCTCGTTCGAGATGTTCGTGCGGCCCGCACTGGGTCGGATGCGCGGGCTCGCGGCCGTCGAGCGTCCGACCGTGACGGCCCTGGCCGACGAGGGCTGGCGCACGCCTCCGGGGCGCGCGCAGCTCATGCCCGTGCGGTTCGTCGGCGACGCGCGTGTGGTTCCCGCCACCGGCCGCGGCTCGGGCTCGCACCTCGTCGCACGCCTCGCCCTCGCCGAGGGGCTCGCCGTCGTTCCCGCCGAGGTCGACGAGGTCGTCGTCGGCGCATCCGTCCACGTCCTGAAGGTGACCTGACATGAGCGACTTCACCCACCTCGACTCCGCCGGGCACGCCCGCATGGTCGACGTGACGAACAAGCAGCCGACCGTCCGCGCGGCCACCGCGTCCGGGCGGGTCGCGTGCGGGCCGGCGGTCGTGGCGGCGCTGCGCTCGGGCGACGTGCCGAAGGGCGACGTGCTCGCGGTCGCGCGGATCGCCGGCATCGCGGCCGCCAAGCGCACGGCCGAGCTGCTCCCGCTCGCGCACGTGATCGGCGTGCACGGCGCGGTCGTCGACCTGTCCGTCGAGGACGACGGTGTCCACCTCACCGCCACGGTGCGGACGGCCGATCGGACGGGCGTCGAGATGGAGGCGCTGACCGCGGTGTCGGTCGCAGCGCTCGCGGTCGTCGACATGGTCAAGGGGCTCGACAAGTCGGTGTCGATCGCCGACGTGCGGCTCGAGGCGAAGACGGGCGGGAAGTCGGGCGACTGGCGGCGGCCGGAGTGACCTCGGCGTTCGACGCCGTCGTCCTCGCCGGCGGAGCGGGCTCGCGGCTCGGCGGCGTCGTGAAGGCGGACGTCGAGGTGGCCGGCCGTGCGCTGCTCGACCACGTGCTCGGCGGGCTCGGCTCGGCCGCGGCCGTGGTCGTCGTCGGGCCGCCCCCCGTCGCTCGACCCGGTGTCGCGCGCGTGCTCGAGGACCCGCCCGGCGGCGGACCGGTCGCCGGCCTCGCCGCGGGGTTGGCGCACCTCGTCGCCTCGTCGGCCCCGGTCGTCGTGGTCCTGGGCTGCGACGTCCCGCGCGGGGCGGAGGCTGTGCCCGCGCTGCTCGCCGCGGTGGGCGAGGCTGACGGCGCTCGGCTCGTCGCCGACGGTCGGCCGCAGCACCTCGTCGCGGCCTACCGTCGGTCCATCCTGGCCGGCGCGCTGGAGCGCCTCGGCGATCCCGCGGGCGCCTCGATGCGGTCGCTCGTCGCCGGCCTCGACCTGGTCGACGTGCCCGACGTCGGCGACCTCGGGGCGGATGCCGACACCTGGTCCGACGTCCGTCGCCTCGACGCGTCCCTGCGTGGCACGATCGAACCCCACGACGGCCCCCGACGCGACGGAGCAGCACCATGAGCCAGGACCCTCGCCGCGCACCCGGGGCTGACCTCCCGCTGTGGGTGGACCGGCTGACGACCGAGATCGGCGTGGACCGCGCGCTGGTCGACATCGATCGCATCCTCGAGCTGGCCAGCGACGTCGCGCACCAGGTCGCGCGGCCCGCGGTGCCCGTCACGCTCTTCGTCGCAGGTCTGGCCTCGGCCGGCGGGACGCCCGAGGACGTCGAGCGGATCCTGCGGATCGTCGAGCAGCACGCCGCGCAGTGGGCCTCCGGTCTGGACGGCTCCGCGTGATCACCGTGCGTTACTTCGCGGCTGCGGCTGAGGCGGCCGGTGTGGACATTGAGCGGGTGCGGGCCGGATCGGCCCGTGAGGTCGCTGCCGTTCTGGTCGAGCAGCACCCGGCGCTCGCTGCGGTGCTGGGGCGGTGCGCGCTGCTGGCGGACGGGGTGCGCGTCGAGGGTGACGACCTGGTCGCGGCCGGTGCGACGCTGGACGTGCTGCCGCCCTTCGCCGGCGGCTGAGCGTCGGAAGGCACTCCTCGGCGGGCGCTGAGCTCGGCGAACGGTGAGTCGGGTGAGTCCGGCGGGCTCGTCAGCCGCCGATCGCGCTCATCGGCCGGTCCGGCTGATGGAACCCGGGCTCGCCGATCCCGTGGCCGGCCTTCTTGCCCGCGAGGCAGCGCAGGTACGCGTCGACGAGGTCGGCGTCCGTGCCGCCCTCGCGCAGGATCTGGCGGGTGTCGACCTCGGCCTCGGAGAACAGGCACGCGCGCAGCTGGCCGTCGGCGGTGAGGCGCAGGCGGTCGCACGCGCCGCAGAACGGGGCCGTGACCGAGGCGATGACGCCGACCGTCTGCGGGCCGCCGTCGACGTACCAGAGCTCGGCGGGAGCAGCCCCGCGGCCCTCGACCTCGGTGAGCGTGAACTCGCCGGCCAGGCGCTCGAGGATCTCCGCCTGGGTGACCATCTGCACGCGGTCCCAGGTGTGGCCGCCGTCGAGCGGCATCTGCTCGATGAAGCGCATCTGGTAGCCGCGGTCCACGGCGAACCGGGTCAGCGCGACGACCTCGTCGTCGTTGACGCCGCGCATCGCGACGGCGTTGATCTTCACGGGGCGCAGGCCCGCGGCGTCGGCGGCGGCGATGCCCGCGAGGGTCTCGACGAGGCGGTCGCGGCGGGTCAGCTCCATGAAACGGGCGCGGTCGAGCGTGTCGAGGCTGATGTTGACGCGGCTGAGGCCGGCGTCCTTCAGCGGCGCGGCGAGGGCCGGCAGGCGCAGCGCGTTGGTCGTGATCGAGACCTCGGGCGCGTTCGGCAGCGCCGTCAGGCGGCGGACGATGTCCACCACGTCGACCCGCAGCAGGGGCTCGCCCCCGGTCAGGCGGATCTCGGTGATGCCGTTCTCGACGCCGACGCGGGCCACGCGGATGATCTCGTCGGTGCTGAGCATGGTCGAGCGCGCCAGCCACGGGACGCCGTCGGCGGGCATGCAGTAGGTGCAGCGCAGCGAGCAGCGGTCGGTGAGCGAGATCCGCAGGTCGTGGTGCGGGCGGTTGAACCGGTCGACGAGTGCCGTCATTGCATCCCCACCCAGACGTGTGAGCCGTCCTCGAGGATCTCACGCTTCCACACCGGCAGCTCGGCCTTCACGGTCTCGACGAGCCGGCGGCACGCGTCGAACGCGGCCGCCCGGTGCGCGCTAGCCACCGCCGCGACGATCGCTGCCTGCCCCACCTCGAGGTGACCGATGCGGTGGCTGACGGCGACGCCGAGGATCTCGTTCTCCGCCACGACGGCCTCGGCGATGCTGCGCAGGACGCGGTCGGCGTCGGGGTGTGCCGAGTACTCGAGCGCGACCACCCGGCCCTCGACGGAGGGGTCGTGGTCGCGGACCAGCCCGGCGAACGTCGCCACGGCTCCCGCGACGGGGCTGCTGACGTGTTCCACGTGAAACAGCAGGTCCAGCGGCTCGTCGGAGATCCGGGCGATCACCGGTGATCACCGCCCGCGAGCTGGTCGATCAGGTGGGGCAGGAGCGGGAGCACCGCGGTGAGGCCCTCGGCGACGCCACCGGGAGATCCCGGCAGGTTCACGACGACGGTGCCGTCGGCCGTGACGCCCGCGAGGCCGCGGGAGAGCACGGCGGTGGCGACGGAGCCGGACCGGCGCAGCAGCTCCGGGATGCCGGGCAGCTCGCGCACCAGCAGGGGCCGGGTCCCCTCGGGCGTCTCGTCGCGCGGCCCGACGCCGGTGCCGCCCGACGTGATGACGACGTCGGAGCCGACGGCTGCCTCGATGGCGGAGCGGACGGAGGCGGCGCCGTCCGGCACGACCCGCACGTCGACGGCGTAGCCCGCCGCCTCGAGCAGCTCGCGCGCAGCGGGCCCCGACCGGTCCTCGCGCACGCCGGCGGCCGAGCGGTCGGAGACGACCACGACGACGGCGCTGCTGGTGGCGGGCACGCGGCCAGAGTAACCACGGCGCCCGACCGCGCCCCGGCGTCGTCCACAGCCCGCCGGCCTGGGGACAACCGCCGACGGGCCGACGCGAACGCGGCTAGCGTCCCGCCGATCGGAAGGAGGTCGGATGCGGACGAGGCTCACGGTCCTGCGCGGCGGCGAGGCGTGCGACGTCGTCGTCACGACGGACGCCGACGCGACCGTGGGCGACGTCGCGGACACGCTCGCGCGGTCGATGGCAGAGCCGCCGGGGTCGACCTTGCGCGTCGTGCACGCCGGGGAGTCCGACGGGTGGGCGCTGCCTCGTGGCGCGGTCGCGGCCGAGGTGGCACTGCGCGCCGGCTCGGTCGTCATGCTCGTCGACCCGGAGCAGGACGATGCCGTCGCCGGCGCGCGGCTGCAGGTGCTGACCGGGCCGGCAGCGGGGCTCGACGTCGTGGTGCCGCGCGGCCTGGCGTCGCTCGGGCGCGGCGAGGGCAGCGACGTCATGATCGACGACCCGATGGTCTCGCGCAGCCACGCACGCGTCCTCGTCGGTGCGCACGTCGAGATCGTCGACGCGGGCTCGTCGAACGGGATCGTCGTCGGCGGTGGACGGGTGGACCGCGTCGTCGTCGGGCCCTCGGACTACGTGCTCCTGGGCGACTCGGTGCTCCGCGTGACGCCGCTGGCGCCCGACGACCGGGACAGCAGCGCCGTGGTGGCGTTCAACCGGTCCCCGCGACTCGTCCAGGGCTTCGAGGCGCGCACGGTCGAGGCACCGACGCCGCCCGAGCCGCCGACTCCCGCCAAGCTGCCGCTGCTCGTGCTCGTCGCGCCGCTGCTCCTCGGTGTCGCGCTCTTCGCGGTCATGCGCAGCACGCTCACGCTCGTGTTCCTCGCACTGAGCCCCGTGATCATGGTCGCGACGTTCGTCGACCGACGACGCAGCGACCGGCGGCGCCAGCGCGAGCAGGCTGCGCAGTTCGCGGAGGAGGTCGCCGCCCTCGACCGAGAGCTCGCCGCCGACGAGGAACGGGCCGCGCGGCTCGCGGAGATGCCGTCCACCGCCGAGGTCGTGTCCGGCGCGCAGACCCGCAGCCCGGTCCTGTGGTGCCGCCGGCCCGAGCACGCGGCGTTCCTGACCGTGCGCCTCGGCATCGGCAGCGCGTCGTCGCGCACGACGGTCCGCCTCCCCGCGCGCGGCCGGGCCACGGCCGAGCTCTGGTCGATGCTCACCGACGTCCGCGACCGGCACGCCGCGGTCGCCGGCGTGCCGCTCGTGGCCGACCTGCGCGCCGTGGGAGCCCTGGGGGTCGCGGGACCCGCGTCGGACGACGTCGCGCGCGCGCTCGTCCTGCAGGTCGCGGGACTGCACTCGCCGGCGGAGCTCGTGATCGCGGCGGTGGCATCGCCGTCCAGCCAGGTGTCCTGGGAGTGGCTGGCGTGGCTCCCGCACGTCGAGTCCCCGCACAGCCCGCTCGCCGGCGCACACCTCGCCGCCCACCCGGCGGCCGCATCCGTGCTGGTCACGGGCGTGGAGGAGCTGGTCGCGGCGCGCGCGGCGGCGGGCGGGGTGCTGCCTGCGGTCCTGCTCGTCGTCGAGGACGACGCCCTCGCCGACCCTGGGCGCCTGGTGAGGCTCGCCGAGACCGGTCCGGCCGTCGGGGTCCACGTGCTGTGGCGCGCCGACGTCGTCGACCGGCTGCCCGCCGCATGTCGCGCCTTCGTCGCCGGTCCGGGCGACGGCTCGTGGCACGTCGGGACCGTCGGGGACGGGTCTCGGGTCGAGGTCGAGGTCGAACGGGTCGGGACCGGCGAGGCCACCGACTTCGCGCGCGGGCTCGCGGGCGTGGTCGACTCGGGCGCCCCGGTGATCGACGAGACCGACCTCCCGCGCAGCGTCGGCTTCGTGGCGCTGGCCGGCGCGGCCGTCGCCGAGAGCCCGTCGGCGGTGCTCGAGGTGTGGCGCGAGACCGGGTCGGTCCTCGATCGGCACGGGCCACCAGTTCGTCGGCGGCGCGACGCCGCGCTGCGAGCGCTCGTCGGGCTCGGGACCGGTGGCCAGTTCGTCCTCGACCTGCGTGCCCACGGGCCGCACGCGCTCGTGGGCGGGACGACGGGCGCGGGCAAGAGCGAGTTCCTGCAGGCCTGGGTGCTCGGGCTGGCGACCGCGCACAGCCCCGACCGTGTGACGTTCTTGTTCATCGACTACAAGGGCGGCGCCGCGTTCGCCGACTGCGTGGACCTGCCGCACTGCGTCGGCCTCGTCACGGACCTGTCACCGCCCCTGGTCCGCCGCGCGCTCGCGTCGCTGCGCGCCGAGCTGCGCCGCCGCGAGCACCTGTTCAACCGCAAGGGCGTCAAGGACCTGCTCGAGCTCGAGCGCAGCGGCGACCCCGAGACGCCGCCGGCGCTGGTCATCGTGGTCGACGAGTTCGCCGCGCTGGTCGCGGAGGTGCCGGAGTTCGTCGACGGCGTCGTCGACGTGGCCCAGCGCGGGCGGTCGCTCGGCCTGCACCTGATCCTCGCGACCCAGCGGCCCGCCGGCGTCATCAAGGACAACCTGCGGGCAAACACGAACCTGCGCGTCGCGTTGCGGATGGCCGATGAGCACGACTCGACCGACGTGCTCGGCTCCGCGCTCGCGGCGGGCTTCGACCCCGGGCTCCCCGGACGGGCGGCGGTGCGTACGGGTCCCGGTCGCGTGTCGATGTTCCAGTCGGCGTACCCGTCCGCACGCTCGGGCGGTGGTCCCCGGCGGCCGACGGTGGGCATCGAGTCGCTCGCGTTCGGCCCGGCCGTCCCCTGGGACGTCGCGCCCGTCGCGGGCGACGAGCCCGACGACGACGCCCCCACGGACATCGCGCGGGTGGTGGCGACCGTCCGCGCGGCCGCGCTCGACCTCCCGCCTCCGCGCCGACCGTGGCTGCCCGAGCTGCCGGCCGTGGTCGGCCTCGAGGCCGCGCGCGACGGGATGGTGCTGGGCCTCGCCGACCGTCCCGCGCAGCAGGAGCAGCTCGTCGTGTCCTGGCGGCCCGACGAGGACGGCTGCCTCGCCGTGCTCGGCACGGGCGGGTCCGGGAAGTCGACCCTGCTGCGGACCGTCGCCGCATCGGCGACCGGGGAGGAGACCCACGTCTACGGCCTCGACCACGGGTCCGGCGGTCTCACGATGCTGGACGTCCTGCCGCATGTCGGTGCGGTGATCGACGGCGCCGACACCGAGCGCACGGTCCGCCTGCTCCGGCGCCTCCGCGACCAGCTCGACGAGCGAGCCACCCGGTTCGCCGCGGCCCGCGCGGGGACGCTCACCGAGTACCGAGCGCTGGCGGATCGGCCCGACGAGCCACGCGTGGTGCTCCTGGTGGACGGACTGGCCGCCTTGCGCGAGGCCCACGAGGCGGATGCCGGGCGGACGGGCGCGTGGGCCGCGTTCCAGCGCATCGTCGTCGAGGGTCGGCCGCTCGGCATCCACGTGGCGATGTCTGTCGAGCGCCCGGGGGCGCTGCCGACCTCGTTGTCGGGCAGCGTGCCGCGCCGGCTCGTGCTCCGGCAGGCCGACGACTCCGCGTACGGCGTGCTCGGGATCCCCAAGGACGTGCTGGGCCCCGCGTCCCCACCGGGCCGCGGGGTGTTCTCCGGCGAGGTCGACGAGGTCCAGGTGGCCGTCCCCGGCGGGGACGCCAGCCCCGCGGAGCAGGCCCGCGCGCTCGCGGACCTCGCCGCCCGGGTGCGGCCGGCCCACCCGCCGGAGGCCGTGCGTCGACTTCCGACGTTCGTCGCGCAGGCGGACCTGCCGGAGGCGGTCGACGGCCTGCCGGTGCTGGGCCTCGCCGACGACACCCTCGAACCGCTCGGCTTCACGCCTCGCGGAACGTTCGTGCTCGCAGGCCTGCCCGGGAGCGGCAGGACGACGGCCCTCGGGGCGATGGCCGAGGCGCTGCGCCGCTGGTCACCGGCCATGCCGCGGTACTACGTGGGCCACCGTCGCTCGCCCGTCCACGCGGCGGCCGGTTGGACCGAGGTGGCGCTCGACGCCGACGATGCCGCGTCGCTCGCCCGCGCGATCCTGCCCTCCCTCACGTACCCCGACCGGCCGGCCGTCGTGGTCGTCGAGGGGCTGAGCGACTTCCTCGGCGGCCCGGCAGAGCAGGCACTCACGGACGTGGTCCGCGCTGCCCGACGAGGCGACCACCTGGTCGTCGCCGAGGCCGAGACCAGCGCGTGGGGATCGTCGTGGCCGCTCGTCGCCGAGGTGCGCGCCGGCCGCCGCGGCCTCGTCCTGCAGCCCGACCACCTGGACGGCGACGCCCTGTTCCGCACGCCCTTCCCGCGCATGGGCCGCGCCGAGTTCCCGCCGGGACGCGGCGTCTACGTCGAGGCCGGACGCCTGCGGCGGGTGCAGGTGGCCATCGCCGAGTAGGCCTGTGGAAAACCCGGACGAACCGGACGCGAACTTTCCTACGGTGCAGCCAGGCGGAGACCTCCGCCGCACGGACCACCAGGAGGAACCATGGCCAACCTCAACGTCTCCTACTCCGAGATGCGCGACGCGGCGACGCGGCTCAGCACGGGTCAGGACGACATCACGACCAAGCTCAACGAGCTCAAGGGCTTCATCGAGGGGCTGATCTCCTCCGGATTCGTCACCGACCAGGCGTCGGTGACGTTCGGCGAGTCGTACCGGAAGTTCACGCACGGAGCGACCGAGCTGATGGGCGGCCTGTCGAGCCTCGGCGACTACCTGCGTAAGGCGTCGGACGCCCTCGAGGACACCGACAAGCAGCTCGCGTCCGCGCTGCGCGGCTGACCCACGGGCGACGAGGGGGCGACGCATGGGTGACCGGCTGACCGTCGACACCGACGGCCTGCGCGAGGCGGGTTCCGCGCTGCGGGCCGTCGCGGCCGAGTTCGACGCGGCGGACGCGAACAGCGACGCGGTCGCGGAGCACGTCGGGCACGACGAGCTGGCCGCCGCGGTCCGCGACTTCGCGCACGGCTGGGACGACCGGCGCGCGGAGATGGTCCAGGACGTCGCCTCCCTGGCGCAGTCGTGCGACGGGGTCGGCGGCGCGTTCGAGGACCTCGACCTGCAGTTCGCCGCAGTGCTCCGGGGGGACGCGTGAGCGAGTCGTGGTTCCCCCTCGCGGCCGCCGATCCCGTCCCCGGCGACCCACGTGCCGTGCGCCGGGCGTCCGAGCGGTACGAGGACGTCGCGCTCGCCATCGCGACCGCGGCCGCCCGTCTGCGCGAGATCGCCGCCCAGCGCCACGACGCCTCGGAGGCGGTCGCGGGGATCGCGACCAAGGCCGGTGACGTCGCCGACCAGATCGGCCGCGCTCGTGGGCGGTACGCGGCGGTCGGGCGAGCACTGGGTGCCTACGCCGTCCGCCTGGACGCGGCGCAGGGTGCAGCCCACGCGGCACTGCGGGCCGGGCGGGGCGCCGACGACGAACGCCAGGACGCCGAGGCCCGGGTCGTCGCGGCTCGGGCTGCCCTCGAGTCGGCGACGCCCGACGACCTGCCCGCCCGGACCCGGGAGCTCGAGCGGGCGCGTGCCGACCAGGACGTGGCCGACCGCGCGCTGGACGCGGCGCGGGCCGACCTCGAGCGCGCGGTGCAGGCTCGCGACGCGGCCGCCGAGACCGCGGCGGTCGCGATCCGCGACTCCCTGCACGACGGGCTCGACGACGGGTGGTGGCAGGACTGGGGCAAGGCCGTCCTGACGACGATCGCCGCGGTCGCGGACGTGGTCGCCAACGTGTGCGGATGGCTCGCGTTGCTCTTCTGCTGGGTGCCGGGCCTCGGCGAGGTGCTGGTCCTGGCAGCCCTCCTCGCGGCAGCGGTGAAGCTGGCTGCTGACATCGTCCTCGCGGCATCGGATGACGACGTGACCTGGGGGGACGTCGGCTGGGACGCGGTGGGTCTGATCCCTGGCGGTCTCGGCAAGGGCGCCGGAGCGATGGCTCGCACCACGACCAAGGTCGCGGCGGGTACCGCTCGTCACGAGGCAGGCGTCATCGCCGCGAAGGCGCCTCACCTCCGTCCGGCCGGGGTGCCGAGAGTCGGCAGCTCGCAGGACGTGATGCGTGCGCTGCTGGGGGATGCCCCGGTGATGTCGAGGACCGCCGCGCGAGAGGCGATGACGGCCGCGAGCGGCCGGAAGGCGTTCCGCGACATGTTCGATCCGCGCATCGAGTTCCGTGCGGTCCGTGAAGGCACCGAGCGGTTCAGGACCAAGCCGTTGCGCGAGTGGTGGGCAGACAGCCGCGGGGCGACATTCGCGGTGCGGATGCTGGGCGATCCGGAGCTCGCGAAGGACCTCGACAGCGTGAAGCGGATATCGCCGGTCCTTGTCGCAGCCTCGCCCGACACCGCTGCGGCCGTCAGCAGCTCGCTGCGCTGGCGCCGCGCCGCGGCGGGCGCCTACGGGCTGACCGCTGCCGATGCCCTGCTCGGACCGCAGGACGTCGCGGATGCGGCGACGACCGACGAGAAGTTCGCGACCGGCACCCAGCACGCCTTCGGTGGCCTGCACAGTGACCCCGCCGGTGACGCGCGTCGTGAGCTCCGGCTGGGGGCCCGCGGATGACCGAGTCCGCGGCGACACCCCTCGCGATCTACCTCCCGGACGAGTGGTGGATCGTCGACGTGCGTTCCAAGCGCGCCCGCGAGCGCTCGATCGCCGCGCTGGTCGCCCGGCAGGTCGGCCGCGGGGACGACCGGGCTGCCCTACGAGCCGAGGTCAGGGCGGCGCTCGGGAGGCAGGCGCGCGACGCAGCCCGGGCGGGCGCGTTCCTGCTGGCCATCTCGCTCATGCAGGTCGGCGACGTGCGGCTCCCGGCCGCGCTCGCGATCTACCGGGTGCCCCGCTCGGGCGGGGGCGAGCTGGAGGCGCTCGAGCGGGCGTTCGCGGGCGAGCCGTCGACCGACCTCGAGCTGGTGGTCGCCGACCGCGGGTCCCTGCTCCGCCGGACGTGGGTCGACCGGTCCGCGCCCGACCCTCCGATGCCCGACGCCCGGGCGCTCCGCGCCGACTACTGGATGGACCTGACGGGAGCTGACGAGATCGTCCTGCTCACGTTCAGCACCCCGCTCGTCGACGCGGCCGAGGCCTTCCTCGACCTCTTCGACACCATCGTCGACTCGGTCGACGTCCAGAGCGACACCCACAGCGACACCCCCAGCGACACCCACAGCGACACCGTTGCAGAGGAGCACGCATGAAGAAGGAACGACCGCCGTGGCTCGTCCCGTTCGCGACCGCCGGCGGCCTGGATCGCCGGGTGCATCTTCGGGCTGGTCGGAAGACCGCGAGAGGAGCTGCTGCCGATCCTCCGGACCGACCTCGCGTACACCGGCGGCGGAGTTCTCCTCGTGGCCGCGATCCTCCTGCTCCTCGTCGGCGCGAACCGCGGCCGGGTGCGCCGCGTGGCGGTCAGGCGTCGCGGCTGGGACGTCGCGGCCGTCTGGGCCGATGAGTCCCTCGGCGAGAACCTCGCGGCGCTCGGCATCGACCGGATCCTCCCGCGAGCACCGGCCGCACTGGTGATGGCCTGGTCGCGCCGGGGGGTCGAGCTCTGGGACGGCGGCCGGGACGCGTCCCGGCTGGTCCGCGTCGACTGGCGTGACGTCCGGTCGATCGACGAGACCCCGGCGTCCTGCGGCACGCTTGCGATGCACGGGGTCGCGATCTCGCTGGTGAGCGGGGCGCAGGTCGTCGTCTGCCCGAGCCGGCGCCCGACAGGTGGCGCGGGCGGCGCGAGCGCGGTCCAGGTGCGGGTGCTCGCCGAGCACCTGCGGGGGTTCCTCGGCACGTCTCCCCTGCGTCGATGACCCCGCGACGCCACCCCGTGGACCGCACGCGACGGCGGGCGCCGGCGCCCGGTACCCTGGCCGCACAACTGAACACGCTGCTCGAACCGCGGCGGGAGAGATCCCGCGCGTGTGGCGGGACGCCGAAGGAGAAACCTCCCCGGGAAACTCTCAGGCCCCTGTACCGCCGCGGCGAGGCAACTCTGGAAAGCGGCCCGGCAACGGGCCCACCGACGGTGCAAGCCGGCGCGCCCCGAAGCCCCGAGAGGGCGTGGCGGACCGGCAAAACTCTCAGGTCGTGTGCCCGCACACGGATGACAGAGCGGGGAGCCCACCGTCCGCCCCGACGTCAGTCGGGCGAGCCCCCAGCGGAGCAGCACGTGACGAATCCCCAGTTCATCCCGGCGATCAAGGCCGAGTCGGTCCCCACCACCGCCGTCGAGCACACGCCCGCAGCCGTCGACTTCGCGGACCGCCACATCGGCCCGCGCGGGACCGAGACCGCCCGCATGCTCGCGACGGTCGGTTACGAGAGCCTCGACGCGCTCATCGACGCGGCCGTGCCCGAGTCGATCCGCAGCGGCCGCCCGCTGGACCTGCCCGCCGCGCGCAGCGAGGTCGAGGTGCTGGCCGCGCTGCGCACCATCGCGAGCAAGAACCAGGTCCTCACCTCGATGATCGGTCAGGGCTACTCCGACACGATCACGCCCGCGGTGATCCGCCGCAACGTGCTCGAGTCGCCCGCCTGGTACACGGCCTACACGCCCTACCAGCCGGAGATCAGCCAGGGCCGCCTCGAGGCGCTGCTCAACTTCCAGACGATGGTCACCGACCTCACCGGCCTGGACATCGCCAACGCCTCGCTTCTCGACGAGGCCACCGCGGTCGCCGAGGCCGTCGCCCTCATGTGGCGCGGCCAGCGCAACAAGGCCGGCACCGTGGTCCTCGACGACCAGCTGTTCGGGCAGTCGCTCGCCGTCACGCTCGGTCGCGCCGAGGCCATCGGCCTGCCGGTCGTCGTCGCGGACCTGAGCCAGGGGCTGCCCGACGTCGAGGGCGACCTCATCGGCATCGTCGTCCAGCAGGTCGCCGCATCCGGCGAGGTGCGCGACCTCGCACCCGTGATCGCGGCCGCGAAGGCCAGGGGCGCGCTCGTCACCGTCGCCGCCGACCTGCTCGCGCTCACGCTCCTGACCAGCCCGGGCACGCTCGGCGCGGACGTCTCGGTCGGGTCCGCCCAGCGCTTCGGCGTCCCGCTGTTCGGCGGCGGCCCGCACGCCGCGTTCATGGCGGTCCGCACCGGCCTCGAGCGCATGCTCCCGGGTCGCCTGGTCGGCGTCAGCATCGATGCCGACGGCGCCGCCGCCTACCGCCTCGCGCTGCAGACCCGCGAGCAGCACATCCGCCGCGAGAAGGCGACGAGCAACATCTGCACCGCGCAGGCGCTGCTCGCGATCGTCGCGTCGATGTACGCGGTCTACCACGGCCCCGACGGCCTGCGGGCGATCGGCGAGCGCGTGCACGGCCACGCCAGCACCCTGGCCGCGCGGCTGCGCAGCGTCGGCGTGGCGGTCGAGCACGAGGCCTTCTTCGACACCATCCGCGCGGAGGTGCCCGGTCAGGCGCGAGCGGTCGTCGAGGCCGCGAACCGACGCGGCATCAACCTCTGGGCGCCTGACGGGAACCACGTCCAGGCCAGCCTCGACGAGGCGACGACCGACGACCACGTGCTCGAGGCGTTCCTCGCGTTCGTGGATGCCGGGGTCACCGACGTCCCGTCCGGCGACGGCCCGTCGGACTACACCAGCACGGATGGGGGCTTCACGGTCCACAACGGGGCCTTCGCGTACTCGCCCATCGCGGCGGGGAGCGAGCTCCCGGCGTGGGCCCGCCGCACCGACGCGTACCTCACCCACCCGGTCTTCCACCTGCACCGCTCCGAGACCGCGATGCTGCGCTACCTGCGCAAGCTCTCGGACAAGGACCTGGCGCTCGACCGCACGATGATCCCGCTCGGCTCGTGCACCATGAAGCTCAATGCCACGGTCGAGATGGAGCCCATCTCCTGGCCCGAGTTCGCGAGCATCCACCCGTACGCCCCGGCCGACCAGACCCAGGGCTACGCCGAGCTCGTCACCCAGCTGCAGGACTGGCTCGCCGAGATCACGGGCTACGCCGCGGTCAGCGTCCAGCCGAACGGCGGCTCGCAGGGCGAGTTCGCGGGTCTCCTGGCGATCAAGGCGTTCCACGAGGCCAACGGCGAGGCGCGCGACATCTGCCTCATCCCGGCGAGCGCGCACGGCACCAACGCGGCATCGGCCGCGCTCGCGGGCATGCGCGTCGTCGTGGTCGCCACGGCCGACGACGGCGAGATCCAGCTCGACGACCTGCGCGCCAAGCTCGAGCAGCACGGCCCGGCCGTCGCGGCGATCATGATCACCTACCCCTCCACGCACGGCGTCTACGAGGAGCACGTCCGCGAGGTGTGCGACCTGGTCCACGCCGCGGGCGGGCAGGTGTACATCGACGGCGCCAACCTCAACGCGCTCGTCGGCCTGGCGCGGCCGGGCGAGTTCGGCGGCGACGTCAGCCACCTCAACCTGCACAAGACGTTCTGCATCCCGCACGGCGGCGGCGGCCCGGGCGTCGGCCCGGTCGCGGTCGCGGCGCACCTCGCGCCCTACCTGCCGGGCGACCCGACGCCGGGCGCGACCAACGCGGTCGCCCCGGTCAGCGCGGCCCCGTGGGGATCGGCCGGCATCCTGCCGATCTCGTGGGCGTACGTCGCGCTCATGGGTCCGGACGGCCTGCGGACCGCGACCGAGACCGCGGTCCTGGGCGCGAACTACCTGGCCACGCGCCTGCACGAGCACTTCCCCGTGCTCTACACCGGCCCCGCGGGCCTCGTCGCGCACGAGTGCATCCTCGACATCCGCGAGATCACCCGCACCACGGGCGTCACGGCCGAGGACGTCGCCAAGCGGCTCATGGACTACGGCTTCCACGCCCCGACGCTCAGCTTCCCGGTCGCGGGCACGCTCATGATCGAGCCGACCGAGTCCGAGGACCTGGGCGAGCTGGACCGCTTCGTCGACGCGCTGGTCGCGATCCGCCAGGAGATCGACCAGGTCGCCGACGGCACCTGGCCCGTCGAGGACTCCCCGCTGCGCGGCGCCCCGCACACGGCCGCGTCGGTATCGTCGGACGTCTGGGAGCACGCGTACGGACGGCAGACCGCTGCGTTCCCCGTCGCGTCGTTGCGTGCGGGCAAGTACTGGCCGCCCGTGCGCCGCATCGACGGAGCCCGCGGCGACCGCAACCTCGTCTGCTCCTGCCCGCCGGTCGAGGCGTACGCCGAATGAAGGAGAGCCAGATGACCGACGTCCTGTCCCCCCTGCACGACGAGCACGTCGCGCTGGGCGCCGCCCTGACGAGCTTCGCCGGCTGGCAGATGCCGCTGCGCTACTCCTCGGACATCGCCGAGCACCAGGCCGTGCGCACCGCCGCCGGCCTGTTCGACCTGTCCCACATGGGCGAGCTCGAGATCAGCGGGCCCGACGCCGGGCGCGCGCTCGACGGCGCGCTCGTCGGGAACCTCTCCGCGCTCGCGCCGGGCCGCGCCCGCTACACGATGATCTGCGCCGAGGACGGAGGCGTGATCGACGACCTCGTCGTCTACCGCCTCACCGAGGACCGCTACCTCGTCGTCGCGAACGCCTCGAACGTCGAGGTGGTGCGCGAGGCCCTCGTCGAGCGGCTCAGCGGCGTCGCCGTGCTGACGGACAGCTCGCTGGCCACCGCGCTCGTCGCGGTGCAGGGCCCGCTCGCCGAGCAGATCGTCACGAGCCTGACCCCCCAGGCCGAGGCGGTGAGCGCCCTCAAGTACTACGCCGCGGTCGACGCGACCGTCGCGGGCATCGACGCGCTCGTGGCCCGGACCGGCTACACAGGTGAGGACGGCTTCGAGCTGTTCGTGCCCGCCGAGCAGGCGCCCGCGCTGTGGTCCGCGCTGCTCGAGGCCGGCACGCCGCTGGGCCTCGTCCCCGCCGGGCTCTCGGCGCGCGACAGCCTGCGCCTCGAGGCCGGGATGCCCCTGTACGGCAACGAGCTCGACCGCACGACGACCCCGCACGACGCCGGGCTGGGCCGCGTGGTCAAGCTCGACAAGGTGGACGACGAGGGCAACCCCGTGCCGTTCGTCGGCCGCGACGCCCTGGCCGCGCGCGGCGAGGCGCAGCCCACGCGCCAGCTCGTCGGGCTGCAGGGTCTGGGCCGACGAGCCGCGCGGCACGGCTACCCCGTGACGACGCCGGACGGCACCGTCGTCGGCGAGGTCACCTCGGGCGCCCCGTCGCCCACGCTCGGCCACCCGGTCGCGATGGCCTACGTGTCCCCCGAGCACGCCGCGGAGGGCACCGAGCTGCTCGTCGACGTGCGCGGTCGCGGAGAACAGGTGCGCGTGGTGCCTCTTCCCTTCTACCGTCGTCCTCGGTAGTCCGAGTCAGTCCCCTGCCCAGCCTGAACGCCGAGAGAGAAGCCTCATGACCGTCGAGCTGCCCGCCCACCTGCACTACACCGTCGAGCACGAGTGGCTCGACGACGCGTCGCCCGCGACGATCGGCATCACCTCGGTGGCCGCCGACGCGCTCGGCGACATCGTCTACCTCGAGCTGCCGGCCGTCGGCGAGTCCCTCACGGCGGGCTCCGTGATCGGCGAGATCGAGTCGACCAAGTCGGTCTCCGAGCTCTTCTCCCCCGTGAGCGGCACCGTGGCCGAGGTCAACCAGGCCGCGATCGACGACCCGTCGCTGGTCAACTCCGACCCGTTCGGCGCCGGCTGGCTCCTCAAGGTCGACGTCGCCGAGACCGGCCCGGTCCTCACGGCGGAGGCCTACGCGGCTCAGTCCGCGGGCTGAGACCTCGCACGGGGGATTACGGCATACGGGGGAATCGTCACGGCCCGATAGAGTGAATGGTCGCTAGATCCAGGGCTCGGTGTATCTACCTCGAGGGACTCGGTTCATTGTTGACGGCAGAACACACGCCGCGGTGGGGGCAACGAGGCACGACGAGACAGGTTTCGAAAGTGGCGTCATAACCACCTTCTCACCCGCTCTCATCCGGTACTCAGCCCCACCGTGGGCCCGGCGCAGGCCGGGAACACGTCAGAACCGGAGGACATCATGACCATCCTGGACACGAGCGAGCAGCCGACGTCGGCCGCCACCGTCTCCCTGACGCGCCGCGAGCGCGTCGTCCTGGCCGAGCTCGGCGAGGACGTCACCCTCGAGGAGATCGCCACCCGCCTGTTCGTCACGCGCAACACCGTGAAGTCCCAGGTCCGGAGCGTCTACCGCAAGATCGGTGTCTCGACCCGCTCCGAGGCCGTGGCCTGGGCGATCGAGCACGGCATCCGCTGACCCCCCTCTCGCGCCAGGCTCGCACCCTGGCAGACTCGCGCGCATGACTGAACCGGTGCTCGTCGTCGCGGCCGCCATCGTGGACGACCTCGACGATCCCCGAGCACTGCTCGCTGCTCGCCGTGCCGTCCCCGCGTCGCTCGCGGGACGGTGGGAGTTCCCGGGCGGCAAGGTCGAGGTCGACGAGGACCCGGTCGACGCGCTGCACCGCGAGCTTCGTGAGGAGCTCGGGGTCCGCGTCCGCCTGGGCGCGGAGGTCGTCGGGCCCGACGAGGGCGCCTGGCGGCTCACCGAGAAGTACGTGATGCGGCTCTGGTACGCGGAGCTGGCCGGCGGCGTCCCCGCTCCACTGGTGGAGCACGACGAGGTCCGGTGGTTGGCCGCCGGGCACTGGCTGACCGTGCCGTGGCTGGACGCGGACGTGCGGATCGTCGAGGCGATCGACGCAGTCGCGAGCGTCTGAGCCGTCACCCGTGCAGCACGCCGGACATGCGGCGCACCGCCTCGGTGATCGTGGCGGTCGACGCTGCGAAGTTGAGCCGCACGAAGCCCGCTCCCTCCGGTCCGAACGTCGTGCCGGGGTTGACGGCGAGCCGGGCCTCACGCAGCAGCGTCCCGGCCGGGTCGTCTCCGAGCTGCCGCAGGTCGATCCACGCGAAGTAGGTGCCGGAGCCGGGCTCCCAGCGCGCCGACGTTACCTGCTCCGCCAGCAGCCTCTGCAGCAGTGAACGGTTCGTCCGCAGGTCCTCGAGCAGTGTGTCGAGCCACGCTCCGCACTCGCGGTACGCCGCGGCGTGTGCGAGCGTCGCGAGGTGCATGACGCCGTCGGCCACCACGTCGGACATGCGGGCCAGCCGGTCGACGGCTGCCGTCCCCGGCACCGCCACGGCGGCGCGCAGCGCGGCCAGGTTGAAGGCCTTCGACGCCGAGTGCAGGGCGATCGCCTCGGGGATGACCGTCGCGGCGGGGACGAAGGTGCCGTCGAGCACGAGGGGCGCGTGCACCTCGTCGGCGACGACCGCGACGCCAGCGGCCCGCGCGAGCTCGCCGACGGCGCGCAGCTCGTCCACGGTGTGCACGGTGCCGGTCGGGTTGTGCGGGTGGCACAGCAGGTAGGCCGCGCGTCGGCCGCCGGCCGTGGCGGTCGCGAACGCCTCCTCGAGCGCGGCGAGGTCGAGCCGCGCGCCTCGCAGCGGGACCGGCACGACGCGGCGGTCGGCATGCTCGAGGAACTGCGTGAAGGGCGGGTAGACCGGCGGGTTGATGACGACCGCGTCGCCCGGATCGGTGCACAGACGGATCACCTCGACGATGCCCGTCATCACGTCGGGCACGGTGCGCGCGGCCGCTACGTCGACGGTCCATCCGAACCGCTCGAGCGCGAAGGGCGCGAACGCCTCGGCGTAGGCGGTCGGGGTGTCGTACCCGGTGTCGCCGGCGACCATCGCGTCGGTGACGGCGCGGATCACGGGCTCCGCCTGCGGGACGTCCATCTCGGCGACCCAGCAGGGCAGGACGTCGGGCGCGTAGTGGCTCCACTTGATGCTGGTGCGCTGCCGCAGCTCGGCGAGGGGGACGGTGTCGAAGATCGTCACCGGTCCGACGCTAGCGCGACCGTTCCCGCCCCACCTGGCGTGCGCGTCACGTGGAGTGCCGTCCGAGGGATCTCAGGCGGGGTCTCCCGTCACGAGAGGGGCGAGATGCGTCGGCGTGCGACCGTGACGACGGCGGCGATCGCGACGACCGACACCGCCAGGTAGGCGACGAGGACGGCGCGCGCGGGCGGGTGGTCCGCGGCCGCGAGCGAGTACGCACCCCCGCCCAGCAGGGTCGCCCACGCGGTCCCGGCGACCTCGGCGAACGCGATCTGCGGCCCCACGACCGTCGTGCGCTCGGGGGCGCTCACGTCGAACGGCGCGGCGCTGAGCAGGGGGTACGCAAGGCCCATGCCGATGCCCGCCGCGATCGAGAACCCGACGACGAGGGCGAGCGAGCGCGCGGCGTGCGGTCCGGCGAGCGCCACGACCACCCCCGCGACGCCGGCGAGCACGAGGAGGACACCCACGAGCGCTCGGTCGGGTCGGGCTGCCGGTCGGGGACGCAGCCCGGCGATCGACCACCCGAGCAGACCGCCGGTCAGCGAGGCCGAGGCCCACCACAGCGACTGGTCGAGCCCCTCGACGACGGCGAGCGCGAGCAGCTCGTACATGCCGAAGAACGCGGCGCAGGTCACCCCGAACGCGAGCAGCGCCCGCACCGGTGCGCGGTCGTGGGCCGAGCCGCGCACGACGAAGGCGACGAAGCCACCCGCAGCGACGACGAGCCCCACGACGAGCGCGGTCGCACCGACGGGCCCGCCGTGGCCGGACCCCCAGGCGCCGACCGCGAGGCCCGCCGCGACCAGCAGCCCGGTCCCGAGCTGGGTCGACTGCCCGCCGCGCGTCCACGGCACCGCCTTGACGTAGCGGCCCATCAGCAACCGGGCGCCGACGACCAGGATCGCCGGCCACGCGACGGCCCACCGCCATCCGACGGCCTCGGTCACCACCGCGTTCAGGGCCGGGCCGACGATCGAGGGCAGGATCCAGACGAACGCGAAGATCCCGAAGACGCGCGGCCGCTCCCGCTCGTCGTACAGCGCGCCGATCGCCGACGTGCCGAACCCGCCGAGCAGCCCGGCGGCGATGCCGCGCACGGCCGTGCCCGCGAGCACCCACGCCATCGTCGGGGCGGCGACGGCGAGCCCGACGCCGACGACGTAGAGCAGCACGCCGGCGAGCAGGACCCGGGAGGGCCGCACGCGCCCGAGCACGGCACCCGTGACGGACAGCATGAGGACCGCGGCGATGTTGCCCGCCGCGAGGGTCGCGCCGAACAGCGCGGAGCCGTCGAGGTCGGCGGCGACGACGGGCAGGACGGTCGAGTAGGCGATGCCCTGCATCGCCGCGCCGAGCTCGGCGAGCATGATCGTCGCGAGGAACCGCCCGCGGGTGCCGGCGAACAGCTCGAGCACGCCGCCGCCAGCCCGAGCCCCTGCCATGGCGCCGAGGCTAGCGGTGGTGGCCGAGACGCACGAAGGCCCCGGCCGCACGTGGCAGCCGGGGCCTTCGGGGTGGGACGCGTCAGAGCGTGGCGCGGACCGTGCGGGTCGCCGCCAGGATGCGCTCGAGCGAGGGGGTGACCTCCTCGTAGCGGCGGGTCTTCAGGCCGCAGTCCGGGTTGACCCAGAGCTGGTCGACCGCGATGGCCTTGACCGCGTCGGCAAGCAGCTCGGTGACCTCGGCCTCCGAGGGGACGCGCGGCGAGTGGATGTCGTAGACGCCCGGGCCGACGGCGCGCGGGTAGCCCGCCGCGGCGATGTCGCCGAGGATCTCCATCTTCGAGCGCGCGGCCTCGATGGACGTCACGTCGGCGTCGAGGCCGTCGATCGCGCCCATGATCTGGCCGAACTCCGAGTAGCACAGGTGCGTGTGGATCTGGGTGTCCTCGCGCACGCCCGCCGTCGAGAGGCGGAACGAGCGGACCGACCAGTCCAGGTACGCCGCGTGGTCCTCGGCGCGCAGAGGCAGCAGCTCGCGCAGCGCGGGCTCGTCGACCTGGATGATCGCGATGCCCGCGGCCTCGAGGTCGTTGATCTCGTCGCGCAGCGCCAGGCCGACCTGGTTGGCCGTGTCGCCGAGCGGCTGGTCGTCGCGCACGAACGACCAGGCCAGGATCGTGACCGGGCCCGTCAGCATGCCCTTCATGTGCTTGCTGGTCAGCGACTGCGCGTACTGCGCCCACGCCACCGTGATGGGCGCCGGGCGGGAGACGTCGCCCCACAGGATCGAGGGGCGCGTGCAGCGCGAGCCGTACGACTGGACCCAGCCGTTCTCGGTCACGGAGAACCCGTCGAGGTTCTCGGCGAAGTACTGCACCATGTCGTTGCGCTCGGGCTCGCCGTGCACGAGCACGTCCAGACCGATCTGCTCCTGGAGCTCGACGACGCGGGCGATCTCCGCCTTCATCTCGTCCTCGTACTGCCCGGCGGTCAGCTCGCCCTTGACGAAGGCCGCGCGGGCCTTGCGGATCTCGGGCGTCTGGGGGAACGAACCGATGGTCGTCGTCGGCAGCGGGGGCAGGTCGAGGCGCTCGGCCTGGGCCTTCTTGCGCGTCTCGAAGTCGCCGCGGTTGAACGCGTCCTCGGTCAGCGCGGCCACGCGGTCGCGGACCTCGGGGCGCACCACGCCGGGGGCGGTCTTGCGCGAGTTCACGGCGTCCGTGGCCTCGAGGAGCTGCTCGTGGATCGCCTCGCGGCCCTCGGTCAGGCCCTCGGCGAGCACGACGACCTCGCGCACCTTCTGGTCCGCGAACGCGAGCCAGCTCTTGAGCGTCGCGTCGAGGTTGGGCTCGTCCTCGGTGGTGTGCGGGACGTGGAACAGGCTCGTCGACGTGCCGACCGTGACCGCCGCCGCGCCCAGGTTCTCGAGGCGCTCGAGGATCGCGAGCTTGGCGTCGAGGTCGGCGCGCCAGATGTTGTGGCCGTCGATCACACCGGCGACGAGCGTCTTCGTCTCGAGGCCGGGGACGGCCTCGGTCGGGAGGTCGCCGCGGACCAGGTCGATGCCGATGGCCTCGACGTCGGTGGCTGCGAGGACCGGCAGGGCCGCACCCAGGTCGCCGTAGGGAGCCGCGACGAAGATCGCCGGGCGGCTCTCCGCGCCGGTCAGCACACCGTAGGCCTCGACGACGGCCGCGAGCAGGCGCTCGGCGGGGACCTCGATCGAGTCGGAGACGAGCGCGGGCTCCTCGAGCTGCACCCAGGTGGCGCCGGCGGCGGCCAACTCCGAGAGCAGCTGGACGTAGACCGGGAGGATGTCCTGCAGGCGGTCGATCGGCGCGAAGTCCTCGGGCGAGCCCTCGGTGGCCTTGGCCAGGGCCAGGTAGGTGACCGGGCCGACGATGACGGGGCGCGTGACGACCCCCTCGGCGAGAGCCTCCGCGAACTCGCGGACGGGGCGGTCGCTCGAGTAGCTGAACACCGTCTCGGGGCCGATCTCCGGCACGAGGTAGTGGTAGTTCGTGTCGAACCACTTGGTCATCTCGAGCGGCAGGTCGTCGCCGCGGCCGCGGGCCACGGTCGAGTAGCCGGCCAGGTCCAGGCCGCCGTCGGTGACGAGGTCGGCGAAGCGGGCCGGCACGGCGCCGACGACGGCGGTCGCGTCGAGCACGTGGTCGTAGAAGGAGAACGCGCTCGGGATCGCCGGGACGTCGGTGGGCAGGCCCAGCTCGGCGAGGCGCGTGCGGGTGCGGCGGCGCAGGTCGGCGGCGGTGGCCTCGACCTCGTCGGCCGACGTCTTGCCTGCCCAGAACGCCTCGATGGCCTTCTTGAGCTCGCGACGCGGCCCGATGCGCGGGTAGCCGAGGACGGAGCCGGCCGGGAACTGGGGGACGTTGCTCATGAGATCAGCCTTCGGGGGTAGTCGGTGCTGCAGGTGCGGGGTCGGTGGCTGCGGCGGCGCGGGACGAGGTGCCTGCCCCGCCGTGCAGCTGCGCGCCCTCGAGGAGGTCGAGGGCGGCGTGGTGCTTGTTGAACGTGTAGACGTGGACGCCCGGAGCGCCTCCGTCGAGCACGCCGTTGATCAGGTCGATCCCGGCGCGGATGCCGCGGCGGTGCTGGTCGGCCTCGCCGTCGGCGTTGCCCAGCAGGTCGAGGAGCGTCCGCGGGACCGGGACGCCGGTCAGCTCCTGCACGCGCAGCAGCCGGGCCGGGTCGGTCGTCGGGATGATGCCCGGGATGATCGGGATCACGACGCCGGCCTCGCGGGCCTCGGCGACCAGCCCGAGGTAGGCGTCGGCGTCGAAGAACACCTGCGTGATCGCGAAGTCGGCGCCGGCCTCCTGCTTGGCCAGGAGCGAGGCGACGTCCTGCGCGCGCGTGCCGCCGGTCGCCGCGTTGCCGCGCGGGAACGCCGCGACCGAGATCGACAGCGGGCGCACGCGGGCACGCACGGCCTGCGACGGGCTCGCGATGCAGCGCTGCGACTCGATCTCCCGCAGCAGCTCCACGAGCTCCCCGGCGGTGTTGAGCCCGTCCGGGTGCGGCTGCCAGTCCGGCTGGTCGGCGGGCGGGTCGCCGCGCAGCGCCAGGAACGAGCGCACGCCCTCGTCGAGGAACTCCTCGACGATCGCGGTCACCTCGGCGCGGCTGGTCCCGACGCAGGTCAGGTGGGCGATCGGGTTGAGCGTCGTCTCGCGCAGCAGCTGCGTGACGAGCGTGCGGCTCGTCTCCCGCGTCTTGCCCGAGGCGCCGTACGTCACCGAGACGAAGTCGGGGCGCACGTCCTCGATGGCGCGGATGGTCTCCCACAGCCGAGGCGCGGCGTGCGGGTTGCGGGGCGGGAACAGCTCGAACGAGACGGTCGGCCGGTCCACCGACGCCAGCGGGCGCAGGGCGGGCGCGGCGTGTGCCGCCGGGGTACGCGGTTCCACGGTCGCGGCGCTCACGCGGCGGACCCGAGGGTGCTCAGACACGAGGTCTGCGACATGGTTCACTCCATCGGTCCTGGCGGAAGCACCCACACCCTCGTCGCGAAGGGGGTTGCTGCGGCGTCAATGAGCCAGGTCTCTCGGCCGCTCTGGATGGTTGGCTGAAGATTAGCCACGCTCTCGCATCGTGGGCAAGGTTTCCCACTCACTGAGACGACGGCGTCCGGGCTGCGGCCCGGGCGGTCGGGTCAACCCTTGTGTTCAGCGTTGGTCACGCCTAGAGGCATCAACGCTGAACACAACGCAGCCTGGCGGGTGGGGCCGAGGGCCGGGAGGCGCGGGGCGCTGAGTGTGGGGCGCGCTCAGGCGCGGCGGCGGGGCGGGGTGAAGGGCTGGGGGCGCTGGCGCTGCGACGGGACGTCGAACCACGACGCGGGCGCGGGGACGGACATCAGGCCGTCCTGGACGGCCGCGAGGATGGACGCGTCCGGGGCGGCCGATCCGACCAGCGCCTCACGTGCGGCACGCGCGGCGTCGTCGCCGGGCTCGCTACGGGGCAGATCGGTCATGCGCGGCAGAGTAGCCCGTTAGGGGGACCCGGCAGAACTCGGCGCGGGCAACGTCACCCGCCGGGAGCAACGAGCCCAGGGCGGCCGCGGGTGGTCTGGGTCGGGCGGGCACGGGTGTCGAGCGAGCGAGCGGCACGAGGCCTCGGGCCGTGCCCGGAGAAGGACGGCGCAGAGTGCCTGGTCAGGACGCCGTCGGACACCGCTCGGCACTGCAGGGCGACGTGGCGAC
This sequence comes from Cellulomonas rhizosphaerae, assembly GCF_003470205.1. GTDB lineage: Bacteria > Actinomycetota > Actinomycetes > Actinomycetales > Cellulomonadaceae > Cellulomonas > Cellulomonas rhizosphaerae. The sequence continues at coordinate 89,498 of NZ_QWKP01000223.1, read as the reverse complement.
CGCCAGGTCCCGCGCCAGGAGAGTCAGGACGACGCCGGCGTCCGGGCCAGGACGACGGGACACGTGGCGAGGTGGTCGTCGACGACGCCGCACGCCTGCATAGCCGCGTAGGCGGTCGTCGGCCCGACGAAGCGGAAGCCGCTCGCCTTGAGCTCCTTGGCGAGCGCCTTCGACTCCGGCGTCGTCGCCGGGAGGCCCGCCCAGCTGGACGGGCGGACCCAGTCTGAGCGGTCCGGTGCGAACGACCAGAGGATCTCGTCGAGCGTGCCGCCGGCCGCGTGCAGGTCCCGCAGGGCGCGGGCGTTGGCGATCGAGGCGTCGATCTTGGCCCGGTTGCGCACGATCGACGCGTCGGCCATCAGGCGGGCGACGTCGGACTCGTCGTACTCCGCGACGACCTCGGGGTCGAAGCCCGCGAACGCCTCGCGGAAGGCGGGCCGCTTGCGCAGCACGGTGATCCACGCGAGGCCGGACTGGAACGCCTCGAGCGTGAACCGCTCGTACAGCGCGTGCTCGCCGTGCACCGGCAGGCCCCACTCCTCGTCGTGGTAGCGCTCGTAGAGGGGGTTGCCGTCGCCGAAGCACCGCGCGCCGGGCGCGGGTGAGGCAGCGAGGGGGACGGACGGGGCGGCGCTGCCCTGGGCGACATCGGTCATAGGGCGAGTCTGCCGCCGGGCTCCGACATCGGTGTCGACTTCCGGGGTGAATGGTGGACGAGCCCGCCCGAGCCGGGGGCTGTGGTCGGCTCGACGACCGTCGGGGCCGAGCAGCGTCAGGCCCGCGCGATCATCGCCTCGATCCCGTCCAGGATCACGCGCGTCCCGAACGGCAGCGCCCCGTCGTCGGGCGCGGCGAACGCCCCCGCCCGTGCCGCGGCCACGAGCGAGGGATGGGTCTGCTCGTCGGCGAGCAGCAGGACGAGCTCGTCGGGCGACGCCGCGACGTCGTCGTCGACCAGCTCGGCGCGCCGGGCGGCGATCGCCGACGCCACCCGGGCCTCGTCGAGCATGTGCGCGGCGAGCGTGCCCGTTACCGCGAGCCGGTCGGCCGGGGACAGGGGCGTGTCGTCGAGCGCCGCGAGCATCGCCTCCATCCACGCGAGCCGGTTCGGGCCGAGCGCGTGCAGGACCGACGTGGTGTGCGCGAGCCACGGGTGCGCGGCGATGACCGGCCGCTGCTCGCCGAGCAGGACCTCCAGTCGTGCGCGCCAGTCCCCCACCTCGGGTCCGACGAGCGGCGGACGGCCCCCCGCGCGGTCGGACATCAGCGCGAGGACCTCGTCCTTCGAAGAGACGTAGCGGTACAGGGACATGGTGGTGAAGCCGAGCGACTCGGCGAGCCGGGCCATGGACACCGCCGCGATCCCCTCGGTGTCCGCGAGCGCGATGCCGGCGTCGGCGATCTGCTCGACGGTCAGGCCCGGGCGCGGTCCTCGTCGACCCGGGGCCGGCGCGCGCCACAACACCGCGAGGTCGCGCGGCAGGCCTGCGAGGTCGGGCCCGGGTCCGTCGCCCGCGCGGTCGGCCTCGGCCCGGGCCTTCTCCGCCTGACGGGCGGCGCGCTGCTGCGCGAGGGCGGCGGCCCGCTCGGCCTTGGCCGCGTCGCGCAGGGCTCGGCCTGCCTCGTGAGCGGCGTCGCGGGCGGACCGCTCGCGCTCGCGCTGCGCGTTCTCCTCGGCCTTCGCCCGCTCGCGTTCGGCCCGCTCCTGGTCGCGGCGGGCGGTCTCGGCCGCCTTCACCGCGTCCTGGTCGCGCTTCTCCTGGTCGCGTCGGGCCTGCTCGGCGTCCTTCGCGCGCGTCCGCTCGATCTTCTCGGCGTCGCGCCGGGCCCGCTCGGTCTCCTTCTGTGCGGCGCGCTCGTCGCGCTCGCGGTCGCGTCGCAGCGCGTCCGCCTCGCGTCGCGCGTCCTCGGCCTCGCGCTGTGCGCGCGCCGCCTCGGTGGGGTCCAGCTCGTCGTGCTCGGTCACGGCAACCTCCTTGACGCCCGATCCTATAAGTGTGTATGACATACACACACAGTTTACGACGTACGCAGAAAGGAACCACGATGACCGCTCCGATCATCGCCGTGCAGGGGCTGCGCAAGTCCTACGGCGACGTGACCGTCCTCGACGGCCTCGACCTCGAGGTCGCTCGCGGTGAGGTGCTCGCCCTGCTCGGCCCGAACGGCGCCGGCAAGACGACCACCGTCCGCATCCTGTCCACGCTGCTGCGGCCCGACGCCGGCACGGTGACCGTCGCCGGGTACGACGTCGTCCGCAGTCCGGGCCGCGTGCGCGCGGCGATCAGCCTCACCGGGCAGTTCGCGGCCGTCGACGAGCTGCTCACGGGCGAGGAGAACCTGCGCCTGATGGCCAGGCTCTCGCACCTCGGCCGCACTGAGGCACGCACCAGGCCCGCGGCGCTGCTCGAGCTGTTCGACCTCACCGACGCGGCCCGGCGCCCGGTCAAGACGTACTCGGGCGGCATGCGGCGCCGGCTCGACCTCGCGGCGAGCCTGCTCAGCCGACCCCAGGTGCTGGTCCTCGACGAGCCGACCACCGGCCTCGACCCCCGCAGCCGCAACGACCTGTGGGCCGTGATCGGCGACGCGGTCCGTGCGGGCACCACCGTGCTGCTCACCACGCAGTACCTCGAGGAGGCCGACCAGCTCGCCGACCGCGTCGCGGTGATCGACCACGGCCGCGTCATCGCCAGCGGGACGGCGGCCTCGCTCAAGAGCCAGGTGGGCGCCGCGCACGTCGAGCTGACGACAGCCACCGGGATCGAGCGGATCGAGACCGACGGCTCGGTGGGCGACGTGCACCGGATCCTCGGCGACGTGGAGCGCCGCGGCCTGCTCGTCGACAGCTGGGCCGTGCGCACCCCGACCCTCGACGACGTCTTCCTCACCCTGACCGGCCAGCCCGCCGAACCCGGCCAACCCGCCACGACCGAGGCCCGAGAGCTCCAGGAGATCCGATGACCACGCTCGACCTGACCCCCCGCGTCGACCAGTCCCCCACGGGGAACCTCGGCGACACCCTCGCCCTCGTCGGCCGGTGCCTGCGCCGGTCCACCCGCCAGCTCGACACGCTTCTGCTCGCCGTGATGCTGCCCGTGATGCTGCTGCTGATGTTCGTCTACGTGTTCGGCGGCGCGATCCAGTCGGGCATGGACTACGTCGACTTCGTGGTGCCCGGCATCCTGCTGCTCACCGCCGGCTACGGCGCGTCCACGACGGCGGTCGACGTGGCGAGCGACATCACGGCCGGGATCATGGACCGGTTCCGCTCGATGCCGATCCGCGCGACGGGCGTGATGACCGGCCACGTCGCGGCGAGCATGGCGCGCAACGCGGTCTCGACCGCGCTCGTGATCGGCATCGCGCTGCTCATCGGCTTCGACGCGCAGGCCTCGGCGCTCGACTGGCTCGCGGCGATCGGGCTCATCGCCCTGTACGTGGCCGCCCTGACGTGGATCGCGGTCGCGATCGGTGTGGTCGCGTCCGGCCCGGAGGCCGCGAGCGGCTTCTCGTTCGCGATCCTGTTCCTCCCCTACGTCTCGAGCGCGTTCGTCCCGGTCGACTCGATGCCGTCCGTGCTCTCGTCGATCGCCGCCTGGAACCCCGTGACCCCGGTCGCCGACACCGTGCGCGGGCTGCTGCTGGGTACGCCGGTCGGCTCGTCGGCCGCGCAGGCGATCGCCTGGTGCGTGGGGCTGCTGCTCGTCGGCTGGGTCGCCGCGAGCGTGCTGTTCCGGCGGCAGCGGTGAGGCGCTGGGGGTAGGAAGGTGGGGTGAGCATCGAGAACCCGACCGCCTCCCGTCGGACCTGGGCATGGGTGGTGGCGGCGTGCGTCGTCGTCGTGGTGGTCGTGGTGGCGGTGATCCTCGCGACGAGGCCCGACGACGATGCCGCCGCGCCGGCGCCGACCACGAGCACGACGAGCACGACGAGCGCACCCTCGTCCGCCGCACCGACCGCGACCACCACCACGACGACCGCCCCCGCCGGCTGCGCCCCGACCGACGACACCACACCGGCGAGCGCCGACGTCGCCGAGGTCGCTGACGTGGACGGCGACGGCCGCGAGGACCAGGGTTGGATCACCGGCGGCGCGGACCGGCGGTTCGGCATCACGACGGCGTCGGGCGCGACCTTCTCGGCGGCCATCGACAGCGCGAGCCCCGAGCCGGCGTCCGCGGTCGTGCAGCTGGTGCAGACGGACAAGCTGCCGATCGCCCTCGTCGACGTCGGCCGGGAGGCGCTGCTGTTCTCCCTGTCGGACTGCGCCGTGACCCCCGTCCAGAACGCGCAGGGCGAGCCGTACACGTTCGACCGCGGGTTCGGAGACGCGGGCACGGGCGTGGGCTGCACGTCCGACGGCGGCGTCCTGCGGCTGGCCGGGCTGAACGCCGTGTCGGCCGACGACGGCGCGACCTTCGACGTGACGCGGACGTTCGTCGACCTCTCGTCGGACGGCCGGACCGCGACGAACGGCGAGGCCGAGAAGGTGGCCACGGGTGCCGCCAAGGACGATCCCGTCGTGACGACCGCGCAGGAGGTCAGCTGCGGCGACCTCGTGGCCGGCCAGGACGGGCCGAACGAGCCGCAGTCCTAGAGGGCGGCGATCGCCTTGCGGATCCGCGTCGGCGAGACCGGTACGGGCGTGCCGAGCTGCTGCGCGAACAGGCTCACCCGCAGCTCCTCGAGCAGCCACCGCACCTCGTCGACCTTCGCGGGGTCGGCCCCCGGCCGGACGGTGTCGAGCTGCTCGGCGGCGTCGCGCACCTGCCAGCCGCGGTCGGCGTCGCGCTGCGGGTTGTCCGCCGCCTTGGACAGCCGGTACTGCGCCGCGCGCAGGTAGCGGGTCAGCTGCGGGAGCCGGGCCGCGCCGATCTGCGCGACGAAGCCGTCGTGCACGAGCCGGTTCGCCTGCGCGCGCACGTCCTGGGCGGTCGCCAGCAGGGCCAGGCTGGTGGCACCGCGCAGGTCCACGTCGAGCTCGCGCCACGAGGTCAGCACGGTGACCAGCGATCCGACGACCTGGTGCACGGCGTCCTCGAGCCCGTCGCGGACCTTCGCGCGCAGCGCGGCGTAGGCCTCGGCGTCGCGCACGACGATCGGGCCGACGAGCGCGTCGATCGCCGCGAGCTGCACGTCGGTGACCAGCGCGTTCGTGCTGGGGTAGGGGCTCGCCGCCAGGGTGAGGGCCTGGGTGCCGGTCCAGCGGGAGGTGATGCGGGCGGGCTGGAGGCCGACGTCCAGGAGCAGCAGCCGGCGCAGCCCCGCCCGGGCGGCGGCCGGGACGGCGTACTCGTCGGCCAGCGCGCGGACCGCGACCGAACGGTCGGGCTCCTCGACGAGCGTCGGGTACGCCCGGACGACGACCCCGCTCGGGCCGGTCGCCTCGAGGACCTCGGGCAGCGTGGGCAGGTCGGCGGGCCAGGTGGTGAGGCCGGTGCGCACGAGGTCGACCGCCGGGGACGGTGCCGGGGTGCTCGCGCTCGGCCCGTCGTCAGCCGCCGCGGCGGCGGGCGCGGGGGTCGGTGCCGGCGCTGCCGCGCGGGCCTCGGCCATCGCCGCCTGGACCGCCGTGCGCACCGCGTCGTCCACCGCCCGCTGCGCCCGCGAGGCGAGCCGGTCCTGCAGGACCGCGAGCTCCTTGCCCTCGTCGATCACCCCGCCCCTGTCCCCCACCACGCGGAACGTCATGCGCAGGTGGCCCGGCAGGCGGTCGTCGCCGAAGTCGTCCTCGGCCACGTCGACGTCCCGCAGCGCGCGGACGGCCGAGCGGAACGCGTCGTGGAACGAGGGCGCGGAGTCGCCTGCGCGCACGGTGTCGGTCCAGTCGGCCATGTTCGCGCGGATCCACGCGGCGACCTGGCGCGCGACGTCCGGCGCCGGGACGAGCTGCACGCGCACGTGCTTGGGCAGTGCCCGGATCGTGGCGGTGACGAGCTCGTCGAGCAGCCCGGGCACCATCCAGCCGAAGCCGTCGGGCTGGACGCGCGTGAGCTGGCCGATGGGGATGTGGACCGTGACGCCGTCGGCCTCGGTGCCGGGCTGGAACTGGTAGGTCAGCGGGAGCGACAGGTCGCCCTGGGGCCAGCGCGACGGGAACGCCGCCTCGTCGATCTGGTCCGCGCCGGAGGCGACCAGCAGCTCGCGGCTGAACGAGAGCAGGTCCGGCGTCGTGCGCCGCGCGGACTTCCACCACTGGTCGAAGTGGCGCGCGGAGACCACGTCGTCGGGCACCCGCTCGTCGTAGAAGTCGAACAGCACGTCGTCGTCCACGAGCAGGTCGCGGCGGCGCGCGCGGGCCTCGAGCGCCTCGGCCTCGGCGAGCAGGCGGCGGTTCTCGTGGAAGAACTGGTGGTGGGTGGTCCACTCGCCCTGGACGAGCGCGTGCCGGACGAACAGCTCGCGCGCCTGCGCGGGGTCGACCTTGGCGAACAGCACGCGGCGCTGCGCGACGATCGGCACGCCGTAGAGCAGCACCTTCTCGAAAGCGGTCGCCGCCCCCTGCTTCGTCGACCACGCCGGCTCCGAGTACGTGCGCTTGACCAGGTGCGCGCCGACCTCCTCGGCCCACTCGGGCTGGATGCGCGCGGCGTCCCGGCCCCACAGCCGCGAGGTCTCGACGAGCTCGGCCGCCATGACCCAGGCGGGGGGCTTGCGGGACAGGCCCGAGCCCGGGAAGAGCGCGAAGCGCGCGCCGCGGGCTCCCAGGTACTCGTTGCGGGGCCGACGGCCGCCGCGCGGGTCCTTGGCACCCTTGCGGGTGGACACCTCCGTGGCCTCCTGCATCCCGATGTGCGAGAGCAGGCCGGCCAGGATCGCGATGTGGATGCGGTCGCCGTCCCAGGTGAGTGCGAACTGCCCGGTGCGGACGGTCTCGTCGACCTCACCCTCCGGCTCGTCCTTCGGGCGAGGGGCGCCGACGACGATGTCGAGCGGCTTGGCCAGCTCGCGCAGCTGCGTGACGACGTCCTGCCACTCGCGGATGCGCAGGTAGTTGAGGTGCTCGGCGCGGCACAACCGGCGGAAGGCGGAGCCGGACAGGTCGCGCTGCTGGTCGCGCAGGTAGTGCCACAGGTTGAGGTAGGACAGCAGGTCGGACGTGGGATCCGCGAAGCGCGCGTGCATCTGGTCGGCCCGCTCGCGCTCCTCGGCCGGACGCTCGCGCGGGTCCTGGATGGACAGCGCGGCGGCGATGATCATGACCTCGCGGGCCACGCCGCGGTGGCCGCCCTCGACGATCATGCGGGCCAGGCGCGGGTCCATCGGGAGCTGGGCCAGCGCGCGGCCCGTCGTCGTGAGGCGCGTGACGCCGTCGCGCTGCTCGAGCGCGCCGAGCTCGGTGAGCAGCTGGACGCCGTCGCGCACCGACCGGTCGTCGGGCGGGTCGACGAACGGGAAGTCGTTGACGTCCTCCGGGGTGGTCGCCACGCCCACGGCGATCATCTGCAGAATCACCGACGCGAGCGATGTACGAAGGATCTCCGGCTCGGTGTACATCGGTCGCGACTCGAAGTCCTCCTCCGAGTACAGCCGGATCGCGATGCCGTCCGCCACGCGCCCGCAGCGGCCCGAACGCTGGTTCGCCGATGCCTGGCTGATGGGTTCGATGGGCAGCCGCTGCACCTTGGTGGCCTTGGACCAGCGGCTGATGCGCGCGGTGCCGGGGTCGATCACGTAGCGGATGCCGGGGACGGTCAGCGACGTCTCCGCGACGTTGGTCGACAGCACGATGCGCCGGTGCTGGTGGCGCTCGAACACGCGGTGCTGCTCGGCCGCGGACAACCGGCTGTAGAGCGGCAGCAGCTCGACGTGCTGCGGGTGCTTCGGGTCGGTCACGCGGGGGCCGAGCGAGCCGCGCAGCGCGTCCTCGGCGTCGCGGATCTCTCGCTCGCCCGAGAAGAACACGAGGATGTCGCCCGGCCCCTCGGCCATGAGCTCGTCGACGGCCTCGGTCAGCGCGGTCGGCAGGTCGCGGTCCTTCGCGCCCTTGACCGGTGCGCCGTCGGTCCCGAGCTCGTCGGGCGACAGGGGCCGGTACCGGATCTCGACCGGGTAGGTGCGCCCGCTGACCTCGACGACCGGCGCCGGGACGCCGTTCGCGTCGGCGAAGTGCGCGGCGAACCGCGCGGAGTCGATGGTCGCCGAGGTGATGACGACCTTGAGGTCCGGCCGCCGCGGGAGCAGCCGCGTGAGGTAGCCGAGGATGAAGTCGATGTTGAGGGAGCGCTCGTGCGCCTCGTCGATGATCAGCGTGTCGTAGGACCACAGCATCGGGTCGCGCTGGATCTGCGCGAGCAGGATGCCGTCGGTCATGACCTTGACCAGCGTCGACTCCGACGACTGGTCGGTGAACCGCACCTGGTAGCCGACGATCTCGCCGAGCGTGGTGCCGACCTCCTCGGCGATCCGTTCCGCGACGCTGCGCGCCGCGATGCGGCGGGGCTGCGTGTGGCCGATCTGGCCGGCGCGGCCGCGGCCGAGCTCGAGGGCGATCTTGGGCAGCTGGGTGGTCTTGCCCGAGCCGGTCTCTCCCGCGACGACGACGACCTGGTGGTCGCGGATCGCCGCGGCGATCTCGTCGCGCCGGGCGCTGACGGGCAGCTGCTCGGGGAAGTTCAGGGGCGGGACGACGACCGCCGCGCGGCGCTCGGCGTCCCGCGCGCGGCGGGCGGCCCGGCGCTGCTCGTCGGCCTCGCTCGACCCTGACCCCGTGCCCCCGCGGGGGCGGCGGGCGCCCGTCGTCGGCGCACCCCCGCCCTCTCGTCGGGCGGCTCCACCCCGACCGCGACCGCGGCGACCGCGCGAGGCGGGGGACGCCGGGCTCGGCGGGCTGGTGGTCACGATCAACGATTCTCCCAGGCCCGGCGCCCTGGCCGCGCCCTGAAATGGCTCGTGGACCCGGCGCAGCAGCGCCGGGTCCACGAGACGGGATGCGTCAGTACCGCGGCAGGCCACCCGGCAGCGGCGCGACCACGGGCGGGAGCGTGCGCTTGGTGCCCGTGCGCAGACCCTGGTCACCGGCGACCGGACCGCTCTCGTCGTCGATCACCTGCGTGAACGGCTGCGCGTCGCCCTTGCAGACCTTGCCGGCCTTGGGCGTCTTGCCGGTGAGCAGGTACGTGTCGACTGCACCTGTCACGCAGGGCGACGTGCCGTAGGCGGTGTGCCCCCAGCTGTCGCTCGAGAGCAGCCGGCTGCTGGGCAGCAGGTGCGCGGCGCGCACCGCACCCTCGTAGTTCGTCGCGGGGTCCCAGTAGTTGCCGACGACGAGGACCGGAGCCGACGTGCGGTGCGAGAACGAGCCGCGGTAGGAGTCCTCGTCCTTCGCGGTCCACGTGCTCGACGCGCACGGCGCCGAGGCCCACGACCACAGCGGCCCGAACCCGGGCGCGCTGACCTCGGCGTACTTGGTGGCGGTTCCCCAGCTCGACGCCTTCGCGGGGTTGAGGCCGTCGCTGCACAGCACGGACTGGAACGCCTCGGGCGAGTTGTCGTAGGGGAACCCGAAGCCCATCGCCTTCGCGAGCCGCGCGGTCTTCTTGTCCGCGGCCTTCGCCGCCGCCTTCTGGCCGCTCAGGTGGGCGAGCAGGCCGGCCCGGGCGGCCGCCTTCTTCGCCGTGCTCGACGGGTTCGCGAGCTCGGTGAACCAGGTGATGTCGCTGTCGATCAGCTCGCCCGCGTAGGGCTGGTAGAGGTCACCCAGCAGGATCGACGTGAGAATCGCGTAGTTGACCTCGAACACGAGCCCGCCCTCGTCGTCGCGGAGCGCGATCGGCTTCTTCTTCACGTTCGCGACGAGCTTGGCCCAGACCAGCTCGGGGTCGCCGAACTGGGCGGTGTAGCACTTCGTGGGCCCGGCCTTCTGGCAGCGCTTGAGGATCTCCTGCAGAGCCCGGTAGGCGCCCTCGCCGGACTTGAGCCGCTGGGTCTGCGGGACCGACGCGGTCGAGGCCCGGCCGGCCCAGGCGAGCGGGTCGAGGACGCCGTCGATGACGATCGCCCGCACGCGGTCCGGGAACATGTTGGCGTAGACGTTGCCGAGGTAGGTGCCGTAGGAGAAGCCGAGGAACGTGAGCTTCTTGTCGCCCAGCGCGCGGCGCACGACGTCCGTGTCGCGCGCGACCTCGGCCGTGGACATCGACGCCGAGAGCGGCTTGCCCGTGGTCGAGCACGCCTTGCCGAACTTCTCGGCCGCGCCGACGTACGCGGTGCGCTCCTTCGACCCGACGGGGAACGGTGTGGTCAGCAGCGGGCCGAGGGCGGTCGCCTGGACGCCGAGGTTCTTGAAGCACGCGACGTTGTCGCTGAAGTTGGTGCCGCGCGGGTCGATGCCCACGACGTCGAACCGGGCCAGCACGGCCGGCGACAGGAAGTCGGGGGCGGCGGCGGCGATGGACACGCCCGAGCCGCCCGGTCCGCCCGGGTTGAGGAACAGGGTGCCGATCTTCTTCTTCGGGTCCGCGACCTTGATCCGCAGCATCGCGACCTCGGTCGTGGCGCCCTTCGGCTGGTCGTAGTCCAGCGGGAGCTCGATCGTCCCGCACTGGGCGCGGGGCCCGACGACGCTCGAGCAGTCGAACCAGGCCGGCTTGGACTTCACCCGGTCCACCCGGGCGGCCTCTGTCGCGCTGGTCGTGTCCGGCTTGGGCGCGGCGGCGCTCGATGCGGTGGCGGTGAGTGCGCCCGCGGACAGCGCGAGCGCGGCGGACGTGAGCGCGGCGAGCAGCGCGCGCGTGCGTGGTCGTGTGGTCATCGGATCCCCCTGACGTCGGCCCGGCCCCGGCGGCTGTGGCGGCGGGTGCGACGGGCAACCCCGACACCTTCGCGCGGACGGACAAACCGGCGCAACTCGGTCATCTGTCCGGCACGCGTCGTACGGTGATCCGGTGGAGACCACGGAGGGTGAGCAGCGCGCGGTGGCCGCGCTGGAGGCGAGCGGACTGACCTACCAGCTGACCCGGCACGGGCGGGTCGGGTCGCTCGCGGAGGCAGCGGCGGCGCGCGGCGTCGAGCCGTCGCGGATCGTCAAGACGATCGTCGTGCGGCGGGGCGAGGGGGACTTCGTGTTCGTCCTGGTGCCCGGCGACCGGACGATCAGCTGGCCCAAGCTGCGCGAGCTGCTCGACGTCAACCGCATCTCGATGCCCGACGCGGCGGTCGCACGCGACGTCACGGGGTACGAGCGCGGCACCATCACGCCGTTCGGCTCGCTGCAGCCCTGGCCCGTGGTCGCGGACGCCCGCGTGCCCGGCGGCTACATATCGATCGGCGCAGGTGCGCACGGCGTCGCGGCGGGTCTCGACGGGTCCGCGCTGGTGCGCGCGCTCGGGGCGACGGTCGCCGACGTGACCGACCCCGAGACCCCCGCGTGAGGCACGCCACGTCGGGAACGTCCGGTACGTCCGGCCCGTTGTTCCGTTCGAGTGGCGCCCGGCGGCGACCGGCGTACGGTCTTGTCGCCGAGGCGTGGCAGGACCCGGCAGACGACCGGCCGACGACCCGGCAGACGACCGACGAGGGGCGCACGTGATCGACCTGGCAGCAGCCGGCAGCATCCGCATCGAGGCGGGCCCGGAGACGACCGTCGTGCGCCTGGTCGGGGAGATCGACGCGGCCCTGCGCTCGCAGGCGAGCGAGTCGATGGCGCTGGCCCTGACGGCCGACGCACCCGTGCTCATCGAGGCGACCGAGGCGACGTTCATCGACTCGTCCGGCATCGCGTTCGTCATGCAGCTGCACCACGCGGCGGCCGAGGCCGGCATCGACGTCGCCCTGCGCGACCCGCGGCGCGTGCTGCGCGACGTGCTCGAGATGATCGGCTACTCCGACCAGCTCCGGGACGCGGACGCCGCACCCGTCCGGTAGGGCCCGGCCTGCCTTCGGAGTCGTGTCGGACCCGCGGGATACGGTCCGGGCATGCGGTTCTTGCACACCTCCGACTGGCACCTGGGCCGGACGCTGCACGGGGTCGACCTCCTCGACCACCAGGCGGCGTACCTCGCGCACCTGGTCGACGTGGTGCGCGCCGAGCAGGTCGGCGCGGTGGTCGTCGCGGGTGACGTGTACGACCGCGCGATCCCGCCCGTCGAGGCCGTGACGCTGCTGTCCGAGACGCTCGCGCAGCTGTCCGAGCACGCGACCGTGGTCGTGACGTCCGGCAACCACGACTCCGCGACGCGGCTCGGGTTCGGGTCCGCCCTCATGCGTGACCGGGTGCGCCTGCGCACGCGCGTGGCGGGGCTCGCCGAGCCCGTCGAGCTGCCGGACGGCGTGCTGGTCTACGGGATCCCGTACCTGGACCCGGACGCGGTGCGGCACGCGCTCGCGGACGACGAGGGCACGGTGCCGGCGCGCTCGCACGAGGCCGTGACCGTCGCCGCGATGAGCCGCATCCGGGCGGACCTCGCCGGCCGCCCCGCCCGGCACCGGGCCGTCGTGGCCGCGCACGCGTTCGTCGTGGGTGGCCTCGCGTCGGAGTCCGAGCGGGACATCCGCGTCGGCGGTGTCGACCACGTGCCCGCCGGGGTGTTCGCGGGCGCCGACTACGTGGCCCTCGGTCACCTGCACGGGCCGCAGCGCGTCTCGGGTCCGGACGGCACCACGCTGCGCTACTCGGGCTCGCCGCTGGCCTACTCGTTCTCGGAGCAGCACCACGCGAAGTCGTCGGTCCTGGTGGACCTCTCGGCCGACGAGGTGCGCACCGAGCTGGTCGCCGCGCCCGTCCCTCGCCGCCTCGCCGACGTCACGGGCACGCTCGACGAGCTGCTGGGCGCCGCCGGTGAGCCGCACGTCGACGCGTGGACGCGCGTGACGGTCACCGACGCGCACCGCCCCGCAGACCTGTACCGCCGGGTGCGCGACCGCTTCCCGCACGCGCTCGTGGTCCAGCACCGCTCGTCGTCCGACGCGGTCGCGGCGCGGGCCGTCGCCGTGACCGCCTCCCACGACCCGGTCGCCGTCGGGGCCGACTTCGTCCAGCACGTGACGGGCCACGCGCCCTCGGCCGACGAGCTCGCGGTGCTGCGCGCCGCGTACGAGCACGTCGCCGCGGCGGAGCGGAGCGCCTGATGCACCTGCGCACCATGACCCTGCAGGCCATCGGCCCGTTCGCGGGCGAGCACACGGTCGACTTCGAGGCCGTGTCCGCCTCCGGGCTGTTCCTGCTCGACGGGCCGACGGGCTCGGGCAAGTCGACGCTCATCGACGCTGTCGTGTTCGCGCTCTACGGCAAGGTCGCGTCCGCCGAGGCGAGCGACGACCGCCTGCGTTCGGCGTACGCCGCCGAGGACGTCGAGAGCTACGTGGACCTCACGTTCGAGGTCGGCTCGGGGATCTACCGGGTGCGGCGCACGCCCGCGTACGACCGGCCGAAGAAGCGCGGCTCCGGAACGGTCAAGCAGCAGGCCTCCGTGCGCATGTGGCGCGTGCTGCCAGACGACCCCACGGGTGCGCCCGCGAGCGAGCCGCTCACCCGGCTCGACGAGGCGGGACTCGAGATCGAGCGCGTGGTCGGCCTCTCGCGCACGCAGTTCGTGCAGACGATCGTGCTGCCGCAGGGCGAGTTCGCGCGGTTCCTGCGCGCCAACCCCGAGGACCGGCGCGGGCTGCTGCAGAAGATCTTCGGCACCGAGGTGTACGAGCGGATGCAGCAGCGGCTCGCGGAGATGCGCGCCGAGGCGAACCGGGAGATCGAGGCGGCACGCGCCGCGCTCGGGACGGCCACCGCCCACCTGATCGGCGCGGCCCGGCTCGGTGAGGACGACGCCGCCGCGCTGCGCGGATGCGTGGACGCGGTCTCCGCGTCCACGGGGGTCGACGACGTCACGGCCCTGGTCGCCGGGCACGCCGTGGCGCTGGGTGCGGACGCGGAGCGCTCGCTCGCGGCGGCCGCCATCGCGGAGCTCGGGCGCGCCGCCGCCGGGGTCGCGCTGGACGACGCCGTGCGGACCGACCGCCTGCTGGCGCGCCGGACGCGCCTGCTGGCCGAGCAGGGTGCGCTCGACGCCGCGCTCCAGCAGCACGGCGAGGCCGTGCTGCTGCTCGAGCGCGGGCGGTCCGCCGCCGCGGTGCGGCCACTGCTCGAGGGTGCGGATCGTGCTCTCGCCGACGTGGCCACTGCACGCAAGACAGTCCTCGCCGCGCTCGACGCGGCTCCGGCGGGGCTGACCGCGCTCGTCCCCGGCCTGGTGCCGGACGGCGATGTCGACGTGCTCGACGACCCCGCCGTGCTCGCGTCCGTGCGGCAGGTCCGCGAGGACGGGGTCCGCGACGCCGCCGCGCTCACGCGGGTCGTCGGGCTCGAGGCGGACCTCAACGACAAGCGGCGTGCGGTGCGCGACGCCCGCGACCTGGTCGAGACGCTGCGCGACGAGATCGCGGCGGACGACCGATGGCTGGCCGCCCGACCGGCGCTGCGCGAGTCGCTCGCCGAGCAGGCTGCTTCCGCCGACGCGCTGGCCGCGCGCGCACCGGAGCACGCGGCGGCACTCGCTGGCCTCGAGGCGACCGCGGCAGCGCACCTGGCCCTCGGTACCTCGCGGAGCGAGCTCGCGCGGGCTGCGAAGGCCCAGGCGGCGGCAGCGACCGAGGCGACCGAGGCAGTCACGCGCGAGGCCGCGCTGCGGACCGCGCGGATCGCGGGGCTGGCCGGTGAGCTCGCGACCGCGCTCGTCGACGGCGAGTCGTGCCCGGTCTGCGGGTCGGCCGACCACCCCGCGAAGGCCTCGCTCGCCCCCGACCACGTGTCCGCCGCCGACGTGTCCGCCGCGGAGCGCCGACGCAGCGACGCCGAGGCCGCGCTGGGCCGCGCGCGCGACCTGCACGGACGACTCTCCGAGCGCGTTCAGCTGGCCGAGGAGCAGCTCGCGGGCTCGACCCCCGAGCAGGTCGCGGCAGACCTCGCGGGCACGAGCGCGCTGCTGGCGGCCGCTCGCACCGCCGTGGGGGACGCCGCACGGCTCGCGGCTGGCCTCACGTCCCACGACGAGGCGACCGCGGCCCGGCAGGCAGCTCGGCACGAGACCGTTGCGCGGCAGGCGGACGTGACCGGTCGCGTCGAGGTGCTGCAGCAGGCGCTGGACGCCGACGAGGCCGAGGTCGCGCTGGCCTGCGCCGGGTACCCGACGGTCGTCGCACGGCAGTCGGTCCTGTTGGCCGTGGTCGGGGCCGCCACCGAGCTCCTCGAGGCCGTCACCGACCGGCAAGAGGCGGAGCGGCACGCGGCCGACCGGCGCGCCGAGCTCGACGGGGCGCTGGCCGAGCGGGACTTCGCCGACGCCGATGCCGCGCGGGCCGCGCAGATCGGCCGCGCCGACCTGGCGGACCTCGAGCAGGGCATCACCGCGTACACCGCGGCCGTCGAGCGGGTGCGCGCCGGCCTGGCGGAGGACGAGATCCGCGCGCTGGCGCCCGACGCCGCCGTCGACCTCGACGCCGCCCGCGACGCCGAGCGTGCTGCGCGAGCTGCAGCCACCGCCGCCGAGGGGCACGCGCGAATCGCCGTCGAGCGCGCGGCCGCCGCGCAGGGCGCCGCCGCCGACGTGTCCGACGCGGCGGGCCGACTCGCGGCCGCATGGACCGCGGGAGGCCCGGTGACCCGGCTGGCGGGGCTCGCGTCCGGCACGGGCGGCGACAACGGCAAGGGCCTGTCGCTCGCGACATACGTGCTCGCGCGCCGGTTCGAGGACGTGGTCGCCGCAGCCAACGAGCGGCTGCTGGCGATGTCCGACGGCCGCTACGAGCTCACGCGCTCCGAGCAGAAGGAGGACGTCAGCTCGCGGCGCACGGGCCTCTCGATGCGGGTGATCGACCACCGCACGCAGCAGCCGCGCGACCCGCGGACGTTGTCAGGTGGCGAGAGCTTCTACGTCTCGCTGTGCCTCGCGCTCGGGATGGCGGACGTCGTCACGGCGGAGGCCGGCGGCATCGACCTCGGCACGCTGTTCGTCGACGAGGGGTTCGGCACGCTCGACGCGCACACCCTCGACCAGGTGCTCCTCGAGCTCGGCAAGCTGCGCGCCGGGGGGCGGGTCGTCGGTGTGGTCTCGCACGTCGACGCGCTCAAGCAGTCGATCGCCGACCGCATCGAGGTCCGACCGCTGCCGGACGGGCCCAGCACGTTGCGCGTCCTCGCGTCGTGAGCGCCTCTGCTACCAGGACCACCCGCGCGAGGTGAGCTCGACCTCCTCACGGAACCGCTCGCTCGGGTCGCCCAGCGCGCTCGGCAGTACCTCGACGCCGGCCATCTGGCACGCCTCGGCGAGCAGCTGGTCATACGCGAGCTGCGAGGCGATGATCCGCTCGGCCCGGGCGAACAGGTGCGGGTCGCGCTCGAGCGCCCGGACGTGGTCCGCGACGACGCCGAGTCGCTCCTGCACGCGCAGCGCGTCGAACGGGTCCGTGACGGGCGGGTGCCGGTGCCGCAGGTGGTTCGCCATCGCCTCAAGGCGGGCGGCCAGGGCCGTCCGCCATCGCGGCGGCTCGTCGGGCGACGGGATGCACATGACCGCCAGCCAGAACAGCGCCCCCGGAAGGAGGAGGACGAAGATCAGCAGAACCCACATCATCGGGCGTCCTTCGTCGTGCAGGTCTCGTCAGGCTAGGTCCGCACTGTGACGCACGCCAGGGGGGCGGCGCTCAGGACCGGGGTGAACGCCGCCGATGCGAAGGGGGTGAGGGCTCTGACGACGACACGCACCGCGGTGCTGAGCATCGTGGCGGCGCTGGCGCTCGCCGGCCTCGGCGGGTGCGACGCCTCGGTCGAGCAGCCGGCGGCCTCGTCGGACGCGCCCGTCACGAGCACTCCCGCGGCCACCACCCCGGCGCCGAGCCCGGTGCCGTCGGCCGAGACGCCGACGCCCACGCCCACACCGACGCCGACGTCCGCTCCGACCGCGCCCACGACGACGCCCACCACCGCACCCGGCACGGCCCTCGCCGCCGTCGCGGAGCTCGACGTCAAGGGCCGCGCCCCCCGCACGGGCTACGACCGCGACGAGTTCGGCCCCGCGTGGCAGGACGTCGACCGCAACGGCTGCGACACCCGCAACGACATCCTCGGCCGTGACCTCGTCGACGTCGGCTACAAGCCGTCCACGCGCGAGTGCGTCGTCGCCTACGGCACGCTGCACGACCGCTACTCGGGCGACGACATCGACTTCGTCCGCGGCCAGGACACGTCCACCGCGGTCCAGATCGACCACGTCGTCGCACTCTCGGACGCCTGGCAGAAGGGCGCCCAGCGCTGGGACGACGCGCGCCGCACCGCGTTCGCGAACGACCCGCTCAACCTGCTCGCCGCCGACGGCCCGCTCAACCAGTCCAAGGGCGACGGCGACGCGGCCACGTGGCTGCCGCCGAACAAGGCGTTCCGCTGCGAGTACGTGGCGCGCCAGGTCGCGGTGAAGCTCGACTACGACCTGTGGGTCACGCGCGCAGAGCACGACGCCATGGCGCGCGTGCTCGCGACGTGCCCGAAGCAGAAGCTGCCGACGTCGGACCCGGTCCCTGGTCCGGGTGGCGCCGACCTCGGATCCCCGAAGGCGACCGCGCCGAAGCCGACGAAGAAGCCCACCACGACCAACGCCGACGTGACGTACGCGAACTGCGCCGCGGCGTGGGAGGCAGGCGCCGCGCCCGTCCACGCGGGCGACCCGGGCTACAGCCGCAAGCTCGACCGCGACGGCGACGGCGACGGCGTGGGCTGCGAGTGGGCGCCCTGAGCCGTCTCGCCTACGGTGTTCCGGTGACCCGACACAGGACCAGCAACCCCCGGAGCGACGCGTGAGTGCACGAGGTGCGGTGATCGGCGTCGTCGTGGTCGTCGTCGTCCTCGGCGCGGGCGCCGTGGGGGCCGACCGGTGGGCGGCCGGCGAGACGCAGGACCGCGCGGTCGACGCGATCGAGCAGAATCTCGAGGGCGTCGTCGGCACGCCCTCGGTCGACGTGGGCAGCTTCCCGTTCCTCACCCAGATCTGGGCGGGCTCGATCGATGACGTCACGGGCCACGTGCAGGGCGCGACGCTCGGTGGGCTCGACGCGACCGACGTCGACGTCGAGGCCACGGGGGTCTCGACGAGCGAGCCGTACACCGCCGACCACGCGACCGTGTCCGCGACGCTGCCGACCGCGTCGATCGAGAAGGTGGTGGCCGACCGGACCGGCTTCGACCTCAAGGTCGCGCTGGTCGGTGACGAGCTCAAGGTCTCCGGCTCGGTTCTCGGGCTGACGCTCGCGGCGCAGATCCAGCCGCGCGTCGCCGACGGCAAGCTGCTCGTGGACATCACCGGGCTCTCCCTCGGCGGGCTGAAGGTCGACCCGAGCGACATCCCGGGCGGCGGCGGGTCGAAGCTCGAGGGCATCGACATCCCCGTCGATGGCCTGCCGGAGGGCCTCGCGCTCACCGACGCCACGGTCACCGACGAGGGTCTGCGCATCACGGCCGAGGGCGACGACGTCGTCCTGACCGCCCAGAGCTGACGGGTGGACTGGCTCTCCGACGTCTGGCACGACGTCACGAACCCCCAGCCCGCGCCCTCGACCACCGCAACGCTCATCACGGCCGCGGTCGTGCTCGCGTGCCTGGTGATCCCCTCGGTCTGGCACATCGCCCGGCACGCGCTGACGATCGTCCACGAGGCCGCGCACGCGTTCGTGGCGGTGCTCGTCGGGCGACGCCTGTCCGGCATCCGCGTGCACTCGGACACCTCCGGCTTGACGGTCTCGGTCGGCAAGCCGCGCGGCCCGGGCATGGTCGCCACGGCCGCTGCCGGGTACCCGGGCCCGGCGATCGTCGGGCTCGGTGCGGCCTGGTTCCTCTCGCTCGGCTACACGGTCGGGGTGCTGTGGGCGCTGCTCGTGCTCGTCGTGCTCGTGCTCGTCCAGATCCGCAACTGGTACGGGCTGTGGGCCGTGCTCGTCAGCGGCGCGGTCCTCGTCGCGGTCACCGTGTGGGGATCGTCTGACGTGCAGGGCATCACCACGCACGCCGTGACCTGGTTCCTGCTGCTGGGTGCGCCGCGCGCGGTGCTGGAGATGCAGTCGCAGCGCCGTGGCCTGCGCCGCAGCGGCCGGCAGGACACGTCGGACGCGGGTTCGCTCGGTCGCCTCACCCATCTGCCGGGCGGGTTCTGGGTCGCCGTGCTCCTGCTCGTCTGCCTGGGCGCCCTGGCGCTCGGCGGCTGGTGGCTGCTCAGCGCCCGATGACGCACCGGCCGAGCTCGCGCGCGAGCGCCGACCGCTCGTCGGGCGTGACCCACAGCCCGTAGGCCGCCTTCACGCGCACCTGCCGCAGGACGTACACGCACCGGTAGCCGACCGACGGCGGCAGCCAGGCGGACGCGTCGGACGCGCCCTTGTCCTGGTTGGCGCCGCCGTCGACGGCGAGCAGGTTCGCCGGGTCGTTGGCGAACGAGCGTCGTCGGGCCGCGCTCCACGAGGCCGCGCCGGTCTGCCACGCGTCGGCGAGCGCGACCACGTGGTCGATCTGCACCGCGGCGGAGCCTGAACCGCGCGCGAAGGCGATCCGCGTGCCGGTGTACGGGTCGTCGAGCGTGCCGCGCAGCACGACGCACTCCTCGACGACGGGCGCGGTCAGGTCGCGGGCTAGGACGTCGTTACGGGTGTCGCAGCCGTTGTGGTCCTCGTCGCCCCACGCTGCCCCGAACTGCGCGCGCTCGTACCCGTCGGACGACGCTGGCGCGCGCACGGGCAGCGCGGTGAGCGCGGCCCGGGCGTCGGCGAGGTCGGCCGCGGCGACGGGGAACTGCGCGGCCGCGCGCGTGCGCAGCCACCACGGGCCGCCGAGCCCGACGACGAGGCAGCAGGCGAGCAGCCCGGCCCACACCCAGCGCGCTCGCACCCTCCGACCATGCCGCGCGCGCTCGGCCGCGGGAGCCGCGGATCCACCTGTGGTCGGCTCAAGGTCCTGGTCGGGCCGCCGTCGACCTGACAGGCTGACCTGCATGGACCCGTCCTACGACCTGTGGACCCGAGTCGCCTGCGAGTTCATCGGGACGGCGATCCTCATCATCCTCGGCAACGGCACGGTCGCGAACGTGCACCTCAAGGGGTCCAAGGGCTACGGCGGCGGCTGGTCGCTCATCGCGATGGGCTACGGGTTCGGGGTGATGATCCCGGCCGTGATGTTCGGCGGCATCAGCGGCAACCACATCAACCCGGCGTTCACGATCGGCCTGGCCACCTGGGGCCTGTTCCCGTGGTCGGAGGTCGCGCCGTACGTCGTCGCGCAGCTGCTCGGCGCGATGGCGGGGCAGACCGCCATCGTCCTGACGCACAAGCCGTACTACGACCGGACGACGAGCACCGACGACGTGCTCGCCACGTTCTCGACGATCAACGCCGCGCACTCACGCGTCAACGGCTTCGCCAACGAGCTGCTCGGGTCGGTCGTGCTGTTCTCGTGCGCACTCGCGCTCGTGCACTCCCCGCTGACCGCGACCGAGCCCGGCGTCGCGCACGTCGCGATCGGCTTCCTGGTCTGGGGCCTGGTCGCCGGGCTGGGCGGACCCACGGGTCCGGCGCTCAACCCGGCGCGCGACCTCGGTCCCCGCATCGTGCACGCGTTGTTCCCGCTCAAGCACAAGGGCGGGTCGGACTTCCGGTACGGCTGGGTGCCGGTCGTCGCGCCGCTCGTGGCGGGCGTGATCGGCGTCGGCGGATGGAAGCTGCTACTCGGCTGACTCGACCGGCGTCAGGACGAACACCGGGATGAGCCGGTCCGTCTTGGTCTGGTAGCTCGCGTAGTCCGGCCAGCTCGCCACCGAGCGGGCCCACCACTCGTCACGCTCGGCACCGGAGGCCTCGTGCGCGACGTAGTCCCGCTTGTCTGCGCCGTCCTGCAGCTCGACCAGCGGGTTCGCGACGAGGTTGTGGTACCAGAGCGGGTGCTCGGGCGCTCCGCCCTTCGAGGCGACGACGGCGTACGAGCCCTCGTGCTCGACGCGCATCAGTGCGGTCTTGCGGAGCTTGCCGCTCGTGGCGCCGAGCGTCGTGAGGACGATGATCGGCACGCCGCGCATCGTGTTGGCCTCGCGGCCGTCAGTCGCCTCGTAGGTCTCGGCCTGCGTGCGGGCGTGCTCGGACGTGCTCGGTGCGTACTCTCCGGTCAGCGGCATGACCTGGAGAACGAATCGCCCGGGGCATGCATTCCCGTCAAGCCCGCGACCGAGCGTGCCGATGGATGCGCATGCGATTCAACCCACCCCCGAACTGGCCTGCACCTCCCGAGGGTTGGGTCCCTCCTGCCGGCTGGACGCCGGACCCCTCGCTGCCGCCCCCGCCCCCGGGCTGGCGGCTGTGGATCGAGGGTGAGCCCCTGGCCGCCGTGACCGAGACCGACCACCAGCGCAAGCACGCGGTCCGCTCGTTCTGGATCGGCATCGCGTTCTTCGTCGCGAGCTCGGTGGCGATCTACATCGCGTCCCGCAACGGTGGCGGCGTGATCTGGTACGGCGGTCTGATCGTCGGCATCGCCTCTCTCGTGCGGGCTGTCATGAGCTACCGCGCCTCGCGCGCGTCCGGCGGTCCGGCACTGACGAGCCGGGCGATGGCGGTCGTCGGGATCGCGCTGCTCGTCAGCGTGGTCGCAGGAGGCGTCGCCGCGAGCTCGTGGGTGGAGTCCGAGAACGTGACCGCGACCGTCGGCTCGTGCTGGAAGCTCGACGGGGACCAGGCCGTGGCCGTGCCGTGCTCGGCATCGCACTCCTACCGGGCGATCGCCGAGGTCACGGACGAGGCCCAGTGCCCGCAGGAGTACATCGGCACGGTCGAGGGCGACGCCGGCAAGCTCCTGTGCATGGTCGACGACTGACGACTACGCCGTGGGGTGCATCCACGGCGTGTAGGTGACGCCGACGAGCAGACCCTCGGGGCTCTGCAGGCGGGCGGTCGTCTGCCCCCACGGCTCCTCGGCCGCACCCTTGAGGATCGTGTGTCCGGCGGCGGTGAGCTCGGCGACCGCGTCGGCAACCGCCGCCGGCGAGGGGACGTCGAACTCGACCCACGCCTGCGGGACGGGCACGTCGTCGGGCCACGCAGGCGTGCCGAACGTCGACTCGGCGGCGGCCTCGAGCGGCCACAGGGCGAACGCCTTGACGCCCTCGAGGTCGTCGTTGGTCAGGTAGCCGGGGACGGGTTCCTGGAGCTCGATGCCGAGCCCGCCCTCGGACCAGAAGGAGCGGGCGGACGCGTCGCGCGTGATGGGGCCGAAGCCGGCCACGAAGGAGATGTCCATCGCGCCAGCGTCCCTCAGACCTCCGACAGCGCGCGAGCGCGCAGCAGCACCGCGTCGAGCATGTCCGGGGTGAGGCGACCCGTGAAGGTGTTCTGCTGGCTGACGTGGAAGCAGCCCAGCAGCGTGAGGCTCGTCGTGCCGCGCGTGACCACGAGCTCGACGCCGTGCCCGAACGCGGGGCGCGGCCTCGGCACGTCCCAGCCGAGGTCGCGCAGGGTCGCCAGCAGCGCCTGCCAGCCGAAGCCGCCGAGCACGACGACGACCGCCGGGTCGACGATCTCGAGCTCGCGCGCGAGGAACGGCGCGCACGTGCGGCGCTCGTCGGGCGTGGGTGCGTTGTCCGGCGGGGCGCACCGCACGGGGGCGGTCGCGCGGATGTCGGTCAGGGTCAGGCCGTCGCCGATGCGGGTCGAGGTCGCCTGCGAGGCGAAGCCGGTGCGGTGCATCGCGGCGAACAGGAAGTCGCCCGACCGGTCGCCCGTGAACATCCGGCCCGTGCGGTTCGCGCCGTGGGCGGCCGGCGCGAGCCCGACGACGAGCACGCGCGCGTGCGGCTCGCCGAAGCCCGGCACGGGCCGCGCCCAGTAGGTCTCGTCGCGGAAGGCCGCCCGGCGCACCCGGCCGACCTCCTCGCGCCACGCGACCAGGCGCGGGCACGCGCGGCACGCGACGACCTCGGCGTCGAGGTCGGCCAGCGCGTCGGGCATCAGAAGCGCTCGGGGTCGCCCGCTCCGACGCGCACCACCTCGGGCGTGCCGTCGGTCCAGTCGACCACGGTCGTCGGCGCCGTCCCGCAGTCACCGGCGTCGACGACCGCGTCGAGCTCGTTGTCGAGCTCCTCCTTGATCTGCCAGCCCTCGGTCATCGGCCAGTCGTGGCCCGGCATGAGCAGCGTGCTGGACAGCAGGGGCTCGCCGAGCTCGCGCAGGATCGCGGAGACCACCGGGTGGTTCGGGATGCGCACGCCGACGGACCGCTTCTTGGCATGAGCCAGCCGCCGCGGCACCTCCGGGGTGGCGAGCAGGATGAACGTGTACGGCCCGGGCGTCGCGGCCTTGATCGCGCGGAAGGCGCTGTTGTCGAGGTGCACGAGCTGGCCGAGCTGGGCGAAGTCCGCGCACACGAGCGTGAAGTGGTGCCGGTCGTCGAGGTGGCGGATCTTGCGGATCCGCTCGGCGCCCTCGTGGTTGTCGATCCGGGTGCCCAGCGCGTAGCAGGAGTCCGTGGGGTAGGCGATGACGCCGTCCTTGCGCAGGATGTCGACGACCTGGGCGATGGACCGCGGCTGGGGGTTCTCGGGGTGGACGTCCAGGTAGCGCGCCATGCTGCGAGCGTACGAGGCCCGGGCCGTGATCGCGCGATCAGGCTCTGGCGGTCACGTGGTCCGGGCAGGGCTCGTCGTGGTCGGGCCGGATCGTCAGGTCCGCGCGGCCGCCCGTGATCGAGCGCAGGTCCAGCACGTAGCGGCCCAGCTCGGCCTCGGGCACGAACGCCTCGACGCGGACGAGGCCGTCCTCGAGCGTCGTCGTCGCGGTGATGTGCCCGCGCCGGGCGGACAGGTCGCCCATCACGTCGCCCTGGGAGTGCGCGGGTACGACGACGTCCACGTGGCACACCGGCTCGAGCACGACCGTGCCCGCGTCGGCGAGCGCCTCCCGGAGACCGGTCGCGCCGGCGGTGCGGAACGCCATGTCGGACGAGTCGACCGAGTGCGCGCGCCCGTCGACCACCTCGACGCGCAGGTCGACCACCGGGTACCCGTGCGGCCCGCCGCCCGCCATCGCGTCGGCCACGCCGCGCTGCACCGCGGGCAGGTAGCCGCGCGGGATCGCGCCCCCGACCACCTTGTCGACGAAGTCGAGACCCGACCCGGCGGGCAGCGGCGAGACCCGGAGCTGGACCACCGCGTACTGCCCGTGGCCGCCGGACTGCTTCTTGACCCGGCCCTCGGCGGTCGCCTCCCGGCGGATCGTCTCGCGGTAGCCGATCGGCACGGGCGCGGTGCTCACGTGCACGCCGAACACGCGGGTCAGCCGCTCGAGCGCGACCGCGAGGTGCGTCTCGCCGAGCCCGCGCAGCACGGTCCGCTCCGACGCGCGGTCGACGACCAGCGTCGGGTCCTCGGCCACGAGCCGGGCCAGGGCGGCCGAGAGCCGGTCGTCGTCCGACTGCGTGACCGGCTCGAGCGCGAGGCCGTACACGCTGGCCCGCTCGCGCGCCGGTGCCGCGGTCATCGACGCACCCGGGCCGTGCCGCTCGGCCAGCAGGCTGTGCGACGGGGTGCCCGCCAGCTTGGCGACGGCGACCACCTCGCCGGCCTGGGCCCGCTCGACGACCAGGTGCTCCTTGCCGCGCACGCGGAACAGCCCGGGCACGCGCTCGTCGGCGTGCGTCGCGGTGTTGACGAGCCGGTCGCCCGGGCGCAGCGTCCCGGACAGCACGCGCAGCACCGTGACCTGCCCGACGAAGGGGTCGGCGACCGTGCGGAAGGCGTGCGCCAGCAGCGGCCCGTCGGGATCGGGGGCGACCTCGACGACCGTCGACCCCGCCCGCACGCGCGCGGTCCGCTCCGCCGGGGACGGGCCGAGCTCGCACACGAGGTCCGCGAGGCGGTCCACGCCGACGCCCGTCAGGCCGCTCGCGACCAGCACCGGGAAGGCCTCGAGGTCGCGCACCTCGTGGGCGAGCGTTCGACCGAGGTCCGCGGGTGTCGGCACCTCCCCCGCGAGGTAGCGCTCGAGCTGGTCGTCGTCGTGCGCCACGATCTCCTCGGTGACCTCGTCGTGCAGGCGGTGCTCCTCGTCTGCGACCTGCTCCGGCAGCGCCTCGTCGTGGTGCCGCCCCGCCTCGTCGTACTCCAGCCCCTGCTCCGTGAGCACGTCGGCGATGCCGTGGAACGCCTGCTCCTCGCCGAGCGGAAGCTCGAGCGCCACGAACCCGTCGCCGAGCTCCGCCCGCAGCTCGGCCAGCACGCGGCGGAAGTCCGCGCGCGGCTTGTCCTCCTTGGTGACGACGACCAGCCGCGGCACGTCCTGCGCCGCCCGCCACGCCGCGTAGGTCCCGGCCTGCACGCCGTCGACGGCGCTGACGACGAGCACCGCGAGGTCCGCCGCGCTCAGGGCCGCGTCGACCGCGCCGGCGAAGTCGGCCGTGCCCGGGGTGTCGAGGAGCGTGACCTCGTAGTCCTGCCCGTCCGGGGTCGTCCACGTGAAGGGCGCGATGCCCAGGCTCAGGGACACGCCGCGGGCGATCTCCTCGGGCTCGTGGTCGCTCACCGTCGAGCCGTCCTCGACGCGGCCCGGCCGGGTGAGCACGCCCGCGCGGTGCAGCAGTGCCTCGACGAGCGTCGTCTTGCCGACGGCTGCCGCGCCGACGAGGGCCACGGTGCGGATCCTCGGCGTCGTCGCCATGCTCGTCTCCCGGTCGCTCGCCGGCAGCCGGCGGACGCGCCGCCGTCGGCCCTCGCCTCACCCTAGCGAGCGGAGCCGGGCATGCGAACGGCCCGCGGCCCACCAGTTCGGGGTGGGACGCGGGCCGTCAGCTTCTGCGCTACGTCAGCTGGCGTTCGTCAGCTGGCGTCGAGGATGTCCACGACGAAGACGAGCGTCGAGTTCGCGGGGATCGAGCCCGACGCCTGTTCGCCGTAGCCCTTGTCCGGCGGCACGACCAGCAGGACCTGGCTGCCGACGGTCTGGCCGACGAGGCCCTCGTTCCAACCGGCGATGACCTGGCCCTCGCCGATGTTGGCGACGTCGTAGGTGTCCGGCGTGCGGGACCAGGACGAGTCGAACGCGGTGCCGTCCCAGAGCCAGCCCGAGTACTTCACGGTGACCGTCTGGCCCTTCTTGACCTCCGCGCCCTTGCCCTTGATGAGCGGCTGGGCGACGAGCGTGGTCGGCGCCTTCTCGGTCGAGGGCTCGATGGTCGGCTCGCCCTTGTCGCTGAGCGTGACGGTCGGCAGGCCGGCCTCGGGGGCGACGGCGTCGCCCTCGGCGCGGGTCGGGATCGTCTTGGCGCCGACGACCTCGAGCGCGAAGACCTGGGTCGCCGCGGGGGTCGTCGCCGTGGCGGCCGACGGGGCGGCGAACGTCAGGCGGACGCCCACGTGGGTGCCCTTGAGCGCGGCGTCGAGGTCGGGGATCTGCGTCGCGCCCGCGGTGAACGACTCGGCGCTGTCGGGGTAGCTCGACTGCAGGACCGAGCCGTCCGCACCCGAGATCGCGACGATCTGCACGCTGAGGTGCTGGCCGTCCTCGATCGCGTCGCCGTCACCGTCCTTGACGACGTTCACGACGAGACCGCCCACGGAGAACGGCTTCTCGGGGAGCGTGACCTTGGGCTCCTTGCCGGCGTCACCCACGACCGTGATCTTCTTGACCGACGCGATGTCGGCGGCGCTCGCGGTCGCGGTCGTCGGCTGCGGGGAGCTGCTCGACGAGGCGGACGGCGACGCGGTCGACCCGTCACCGGAGTCGGTGCCGCACGCGGCGAGCGTGGCGGCCAGGGTCAGGGCGAGTGCACCGGCGGCCAGGCCGCGGGCTCGTGTCGTGCTGCGCACGAGGTACTCCGTCGTTTCGGGGGCTCCACCCCGGGCGACGAGGCGGCGGACCACGGAACCGTACGCGATGAACCTGGACGTGCGCTGAGCGAGCCGCATGATGACGCCGCTCGCCTCAGTCCGGCGGGGTTCCCAGGCCGAGGAACGCGCCGAGCTCGGCGAGCTGCTCGGGGCGCGAGGGGAGGTAGTCCGTGAGGGTGCGCGAGCGGACGACGATCGCGCACCACTGCGCCCGGGAGATCGCCACGTTGACGCGGTTGCGGTTGATGAGGAACTCCATGCCGCGGGGCACGTCGTCGGGCGACGACGCCGCGGTCGTCAGCAGCGCGACGGGTGCCTCCTGCCCCTGGAACTTGTCGACCGTGCCCACGCGGGTCCCCTGCAGACCGGCGGCGTCGAGGGCCTTCCGGACGGTCGAGACCTGCGCGTTGTAGGGCGCGACGACGAGCACGTCCGCGCTGGTCAGCGGCCGGTCCGTGCCGTCGGCGGGGTCGCGCCAGCGGCGGCCTACGACGGCCCGGACCTGCTCGACCACGACGGTCGCCTCGGCCGCCGAGCTCACCGCGTCGCCCTCGTGGTCGACCAGCAGCACCCGGACCCCGGGCGTGATGCCGTCGAGGTCCCGGTCGGCGGTCTGCGGCACGCAGGTCAGCCGGTCCTCGTAGGACAGCCGGCTCACGGCCGCCGTGAGGTCGGGGTGCATGCGCCACGTGCGGTCGAGGAAGTAGCCGAGCTCGTCGGGCAGGGTGTCGTGCCCGTCCGCGAGCCACCCGAGCGCCGAACGGTCCACCGGGAACGGGTGCGACCCCTGGCTGACCTGCGGCAGCTGCTGCGGGTCCCCGAGCAGCATGAGGTTGCGCGCGATCCCCGAGACGGCGACCACGTTGGCGAGCGCGAACTGGCCGGCCTCGTCCACGACGAGCAGGTCGAAGGGTTCGTCGGGCATCCGCTTGGCGTTGACGAAGTCCCAGGTCGTGCCGCCGACGACGTACCCGCCGCCGGTCACCGAGGCGTAGAACGCGCCGTAGTCCCTGTCGTTCGGGACCGGGCGCCAGGGCAGGTCGGCGTCCTTGTCCTTGTTCCGCTTCGCGATGCGCTCGGGCGGGAAGCCCGCGGCGATCACGGACTGGAGCATGTTCGCGACCACGGCGTGCGACTGCGCGACGACGCCGATGCGCCAGCCCTGCATCGCGAGCTGCGCGATCACGTGGCCGCCCGTGTAGGTCTTGCCGGTCCCGGGCGGGCCCTGCACCGCGAGGTAGGAGTGGTCGAGGTCCAGGACTGCGTCGGTGATCGCCTCGGTGGTGCCCTGCGGGCCGTCCGGCCGGGGCAGGGGCAGACCCGACCTCGTGCGTGGCGGGACGCGGCGCAGGATGTCGAGGGCCGCGTGCTGCGGCAGGCGCGGGAGGCCGCTCGCTACCGTGGTCGCGAGCTCGCGGATCGCGGCGGCGATGTTGTCGGTCACGGGCGGCCGCCCGGGGGTCAGGCCCATGGGCAGGTCGTCGCCCTGCTCGGCGGTCGCGTCGATCGTCTCGCGGACGGTCACGACGTCCCACGACCCGCCGGGTGCGTCGTCGTCCTCGACGGTCTCGACGCTCAGCACCTCGGAGCCCGTCGCGCCGCGCAGCCCGTTGTGCGGGATCGTCGTGAACGACGGCGGCGCGTCGTACAGGACGAACGGCTTCGCGCCGGCCCTGATCTCGCTCCCGGGCTCGAGCGTCCCGCGGAGCCGCAGCTCGCGGCGGGGGCGCTTCGCCTTGGGGGTGACGTGCCAGTCGGCGACCACGTCGACCGGCCCCGTGACCAGCAGCGTCGAGCGGGCGTCGGACCACTCGTCGACCGGGTCGCGGAAGCGGGCGAAGTGGGCCCACCAGAACGGCTTGTCGTCGCGCTGGTGGTAGGCGAGGCACGCGCCCAGCAGCTCGAGCGCGTGCGCGTCGCGCTCGCGGGCGGCGGCCTCGTCGGTTGCTTCGTCGGTCGGCACCACGGCCCGCAGCGCCGCGGCACCCTCGCGCAACCGGACTTCGAGCTCGTCGACCTCCGGCCCTGCGCCGTCGCCTTTGTCGCCTCCGCCGGCGCCCGGCCCGGCCGCGCCGTCGTCCGCCGACCCCGAGCCGCCGACCTGCTCGAGCAGGAAGTCGCGCAGCCGCAGCGTCGAGACGCAGTCGTACTCGTTGTAGTCGGCGATCTCGCCGAGCCGCCGCTGCCACTCCTCGTCGTGCCCGGCATCGCGCTCGGCGCACGCCTCGGCGTACTCGACGATCGACGCGGCCGCGTTGGTCACGTCGCTCTCGCGCAGGTGGTCGCCCATGTAGAGCGGCTCGAGCTTCTTCAGCGAGTAGGACGCGGCGCCCACCCGCAGCGAGTGGCGCACGGTCGCGTACAGGTCGACGAGCAGACCGTCCTTCGCCCACTGGTCGATGACCTCCTCGTACACCCCGTGCCGGCCCGCGAGGCGGTGCAGGGCCGTCTTCTCGTACGGCGCGTAGTGGTAGACGTGCAGGTCAGGGTGCCGCGCGAGCCGCGACTGCACATAGTTGACGAACGCGACCAGGGCGGCTCGCTCCTGCACGCGGTCGTGCGCCCAGAAGGGTACGAACCCTGGGTCGGCATCGCCGACCGGAGCCTCGACCACCCCGAACAGGTACTCGAGCCCCCAGTCCGCGGGCGAGTCGGCGGGGACGGAGTCGTCGGTCCACAGGGGGTCGCCCTCGAAGTCGAAGAAGATGTCGCCCGCGCTCGGCGCCGGCAGCGCGACGATCGCCGCGGGGTCCACGACCTCGAACGCCAGCGGCGCGCCGTCGGCGACCTCACGCGTGACGCCGCCCGGCCCGACCTGGAGGCGGGCCTGCAGCCGCAGCTTGCCGAGCGTCGCGCCGCTCAGGCCGTCGACCGGCTCGGTGGACGCCGCGAGCGCGTCGATGGTCTCGATGCCCGCGTCCGCGAGCCGGGCGCGCTGGGTCTTGCGCATGTCCGCGACCAGGAGCACGTCGCGGTGCGCGGCGACCTCCGGTGCGCACACGTCGCACGTCCCGCAGGCGGCGTACCGCTCGTCGCGCCACCGCAGGGGCGAGTCGTCCGCCCGCCGCTCCGCGAGCAGTGCCTCGAGCCGCGCCCGACGGTCCCGGTACACGGGCAGCAGGTCCGCGAGGCGGTGGCTCGAGACCTTCCGGTCGCCGAGCACCAGGTGGACCTCGTCGGCGGTCGGGACGCCTACGCGCACCAGCTGGTCCGCGTACGCGGCGAGCTGGACCAGCGCCGTGGTCTTGGCGCTGCGGGCCAGCTTGGTGTCGTGCACGGCGTAGCGGTCGTCGGGCTGCCGGACGACGAAGTCCGCCCAGCCGCTGAACGTGCCGTCGAAGAACCCGGCCTGGTAGACGACCGGCGCGCCGGACCGCAGCGCCGCGAGGGTCCGCTTTTGGACTTCGACCAGTGTGGCCCGCTCGGTCGCGTGCTCCCACGTCGGCCGGGCGATCTGGACCACGCGGGGCCCGTACCCGGCGAGCACCTGCTGCTCGTGCACCTGGCCGAGGGTGGAGACCCGCGCGAGCATCGCGTCAGCCTCGAGCTGGACGGCCGGGGCTCGGCCCAGGCGCGCGTCGAGCGCGCGCACGACCGCGAACTCGCAGGTCGCGGCGTGGGTGAGGTCGCTGGGGCTCAGGACGAGCCCGCCGTCATCGAGGAGGAACACACCGCGACCGTATCGGCGCCCACCGACGCGCGGCTCGAGCCGTCACGCCCCCAGCGCCCTCGTCGTCGACGGGTCGACCTTGCGGCCCGAGACAGCGATGTCGGCCCGGGCGCCGGCGGCCGCCCCGGCCGACCAGCCCGCCCCGCTCAGCCGACGCCGGGACGTGCGCACCTGCGGGAAGGCCTGCGCGAGCGCCGAGTCGACCCGTGCGTCGCGCGCGGCCACGACCAGCGCGCTCGACGTCCCTTCGGCCTCGGCCTCGGTCAGCACCTCGGCGTAGAACGCGGTGAGCCGGTCCGCCACGACGATCGTGAACCCCGCCGCGAACGCCCGCTTGTCGCTGGCCGTCCCGCCGTGCGCGTACATCTCGGCGAGCATCTGCGGCTCCAGGGAGTCGGCGAGCACGGCGGCCATCGACATGTCCGACGCGAACCCGAACGCCACGTGCTCGGTCGCGCCGCCGCGTCGCACCCGCAGCGAGCGGCAGCCGAACGCCCCGTAGACGGCCGAGCGCAGCGCGAGCCGGTCCAGCACCCACGAGCCGACGATCTCCGTGTCGGTCCGGACCGGCTCGTGCGCCTCCTCGCGCGTCATCCGCACGCTCGCCTCGTCGATGCTGTGCCGGAGCATGAGCTTCTCCGCGCGGCTGCGGGCGAGCTCACGCTCGGCCTCGTGCGGTGAGCCCCCGTCGGCGATGGCCAGCAGCGTGCGGATCAGGGCCTGCGTCTGGTCGAACGTCTTGGGCATGGGTACTCCTCAGATCTGCGAGGCATCACGGAAGGAGACGGGTGTGACACCCGCCCCGGGGTGATCGGGATGTGCGGCGACCGTCAGGACGCCGGGATCACCTCGACGATCCCCTCGAGCCCGACGAAGTCGACGGTGTTGCGTGTGATGAGCGCTGCGCCGTGCGCGTGCGCGGTGGCGGCGATCAGCAGGTCGAGCGAGCGGGCCCGCGGTTGCCGGCCGGTCGCGACGACCGCTGCGGAGACGAGCCCGAAGCTCGAGGCCACCTCCGCGTCGACAGGGAGTGGGTCGAAGCGTCGCTCGACGAAGCTCAGGACGCGCAGCCGTCGTGCACGCTCGGCGGTGCCGTCCGCGACGAGGATGCCGAACTGCAGCTCCGCGAGGCTGACGACGCTGATGGCGAGCTCTGCGTCGATGGCGTCGAGCCCACCGTCGATCAGCACGTTGGTGTCGAGGATGACCCTCATGTGGAGGCGAACGGGTCGCGCAGGCTGTGGTCGAGCAGCTCGCTCGCAGCGCGGAGGCCGTCGTCGGCCTCGCGACCGAACAGGTCCGCGACCTCGTCGTAGTGCACCCAGGTCCGACGGCCCAGCGGGGACAGCTCAGCGACCTCGCGCCCGTTGACCGAGACGCGCAGGCGCTCACCGGCCTCGACGCGACGAAGCACCGCACTCGCGTTCTGCCGCAGCTCCCGCACCCCCACGACGTCCATGGAGAACGACGGTAGCACTTGTGCTACATCCGGGTCTCGCGCTCGAGTTCTCATCACCCGAGCCTGCCTTGAAGGTCGGTCCTCGCAGGCGGGGGGTGGACGAGTCTGTGGACGACGGGGCTCGGACCGGGGGCTGTGGTCGGTTCGACGGCGGCCGGCGGATAGCCTCGCGGGACAGGTACGACCGACGACGAGGACGGTTCATGGCTCCCATCAGGTTCGGCGTGGTCGGCAGCGGCTGGCGCGCAGAGTTCTTCGTGCGGATGGCGCGGCTGCTGCCCGAGCAGTTCGCGTGCGTCGGCGTGGTCACGCGCACCGCCGAGCGCGGCGCGGAGGTGGAGCGCGCGTGGGGGGTGCCGACCGTGCGCACCGCGGCGGAGCTGGCGGCGCCCGAGCTCGTCGTCGTCGCGACGCCGTGGCCGGTCACGCCCGAGGCTGTTCGCGAGCTGGTCGCGCGCGGCGTGCCGGTCCTGGCCGAGACGCCGCCCGCCCCGGACGCCGACGGCCTGCGCGCGCTGTGGGGAGACGTGGGCACGTCGGGGCTCGTGCAGGTCGCCGAGCACAGCCCGTTCATGCCTGCGCACGCCGCGCGGATCGCGGCCGTCCACGGCGGGATCATCGGCGAGGCGAGCAGCGTACAGATCTCGTCGACGCATCTGTACCACGCGGTCGGGCTCATCCGCCGGATCCTCAGCGTGGGCTTCGACGGGGTCACGGTGCGCGCGACGACGACCACCGAGCGGCTCGTCGACCCGGTCGGGCGAGACGGCTTCACGGGGGCCAGGGAGGCGCGCAACGCGTGGAACATCCTCGCGACGCTGGACTTCGGCCACGGCCGCCGCGCGCTGTACGACTTCACCGACAACCAGTGGCACAACCCGCTGCGCACCAACCGCATCGTGGTCCGCGGCTCGCACGGCGAGATCGTCGACGACGCGGTCACCCGCTGGGTCGACGAACGGACGATCCTCACATCGACGATCAACCGCCGTGTCTCCGGCCTCGAGCAGAACCTCGACGGATTCGACCTCGAGCACCTCAGCCTCGACGGCCGCGTCCTGTACCGCAACGAGTTCCACGGCGCCCGGCTCGCGGACGACGACCTCGCCGTGGCCGGACTGCTCCAGGCGACCGGCGCGTGGGTGCGCGGCGAGGCCGACCAGCCCTACCCGCTCGCGGACGGCTGCCAGGACCACCTGCTGGGCCTCGCGATCGAGGAGGCCGGCCGCACCGGCGCGCCGGTCATCACCGCACGAGAGGCATGGGCCGACTGATGTCCTGGTTCGACCTGCTCGGCTGGGTCGGCTCGATCCTGGTGATCCTGAGCCTCATGCAGGCGCGCGTGCTGCGGTTCCGCTGGATGAACCTCGTCGGCGCGGCCCTCGCCACGGGCTACAACGCGGCGATCGGCGTGTGGCCGTTCGCGGTGATGAACGGCGTCATCACGATCATCGACATCTACTGGGTGATCCGCCTGCAGCGCGAGCGCAACGACGACGTCACCTACGAGGTCATCGAGGTCGGGACCGACGACGCCCTGTGGCGGCACATCCTCGCCGTGCACCGCGACGACATCGCCACGTTCCAGCCGGACACCCTCGACCCGGTGGGCGACGACCGCTCGGTGTGGGTGGTCGCGCGCCAGGACGAGGCCGTCGGGATGGTCGTCGTGCGAGACGCCGGCAACGGCGTGGGCCGTGTCGAGATCGACTACGTGACGCCGCGCTTCCGCGACTTCACGCCCGGGCAGTACGTCTACCAGCGCAGCGGGGTGTTCGCCGCGAAGGGCTTCGCGACCCTGGAGCACGGCGACAACGCCAAGGCGCGGACGTACCTCACGAAGGTCGGCTTTCACCGCGAGGGCGAGGTCTGGACCCGTCCGGTCGCCGCCTAGGAGGCGAGCCTCGCCGGTGCGCTGATATCCGCCCAGACCGCGTCGAGCGAGAGGCCCAGGACGGCCGCGATCGCCGCGATCGTCGGGAACGCGGGAGTCGCCACGCGGCCGGACTCGATCTTGCGCAGCGTCTCCGGCGAGATCCCGGCGTCGAGCGCGGTGTCGAGGATCGAACGGTCCCCGCGGGCCTGGCGCAGCAGGGCGCCCAGGCGCTGGCCGCGCTCGAGCTCGGCGGGGGTGAGCGGGAGTCGAACCATGGAGCCGATAGTAATACCGGGATAGTATGGCCGGGATAGTTATTGGATGCACGACGAAGAAGGCGCCATGATCGAGATCCTCACCCCGGCCGAGCTGCTCCGAGCCAAGGACACCGGCGCGCTCGTCGCCCGGATCCTGCAGGCCCTCAAGAGCCGCAGCACGGTCGGCACGAACCTCCTGGACATCGACCGCTGGGCCCAGCAGATGATCGTCGACGCGGGCGCCCTGTCCTGCTACGTCGACTACGCGCCGTCCTTCGGCCGGGGCCCGTTCGGGCACTACATCTGCACGTCGGTCAACGACGCGGTGCTGCACGGCCTGCCGCACGACTACACCCTCGCCGACGGCGACCTGCTCTCGCTCGACCTGGCCGTCTCGCTGCAGGGCATCGTCGCCGACTCGGCGATCAGCTTCGTCGTCGGCACCGCGAGCCCGCAGGACGAGGCGATGATCGACGCGACGCAGCGGGCCCTGGCGGCGGGGATCGCCGTCGCGCGTCCGGGCGCGCGGATCGGCGACCTCTCGCACGCGATCGGCGAGGTCCTCACCGCGGCCGGCTACCCGATCAACGGCGACTTCGGCGGGCACGGCGTCGGCTCGACGATGCACCAGGACCCGCACATCGCCAACGACGGCCGGGCGGGCCGCGGCTACACGCTGCGTCCCGGCCTGCTCCTGGCGCTGGAGCCGTGGGTCATGGCCGACACCGACGAGCTCGTGACCGATGCCGACGGCTGGACGCTGCGCAGCGCCACGGGCGCCCGGACCGCGCACAGCGAGCACACGATCGCGATCACCGAGGACGGCGCGGAGATCATGACCCTGCCCTGACGGCCCGCGAGACCTGCGTCGCCCGGCCGTCGCCGGTCAGCAGCGAGACCCGCAGCGTGAACGGCGGCGCGACGCGGATGACCACGTCGTACTCGTGCGGCTGCTCGAGCGTCGCCCGGGTCACGACGATCGGCGCCGTGCTGATCCGGGCCCGGCGCGGGATGTCCGGCAGCGCGACCGAGAGGGAGACCGGCAGCGTGACCGGCCCCGGCAGTCCCGGCAGCCGCACGTCCTTGAGCACGTCGGAGCTCAGCGCGTCGGGTAGGTCGAGACGGTGGAGCGCCTCGCGCACCGCCTGCGCGGCGGTCGGGTCCGCGGCCGGGACCCGCAGCGGGAGGCGGATCGGCGGGAACGTGCGACGCGAGGCGGAGACCAGCACGGTGAGCACCGTCGGCGGCAGGTCCTCGAGCGGCGCGTCCGACCGCACGCGGGCGAGCACGTAGCCCGCGAGCAGCTGCACGGAGACGAGCTCGAGCGACGGCGGGTCGGGCACCCACGCGGGCACGGTCACGGACTGGACCGACGAGCGTCCGGCCGGGTCGACGAGCGTCACGGAGACCGCGACCGGTGACGTGGCCACGGGCCGCGTGAACCACAGGGCCAGCGGCGTGCGGCCCGCAGCTCGCGCGCCGGCGACGAGCGCGAATGGTGCGGGCGGCGCCGTCCCGGTCACCGGACCGGCCGGCACCAGGCCGAGCGCGAGCGGGTCGACGCTCCCGATCCCGTCCGCGACAGCCGAGACCCGGAAGGCGCCGTCGGCCAGCGTCCGGGAGGTCGACGAGGTCGAGGTCGTCACAAGCACCCCGTCGTGGCCACCGCCGAACACGGTTGCCACGAGCGGTGCCAGGTCGGGCGGGCCGGACGGCCGGACGCGCACGACGACGTCGTCGCTGGCCGGCGAGGGCAGCCCGCGGACCGCCTCGACCGGCACGGTGTCGACGGGCACGGCGACCGCGCGCACGTGCCAGTCGTCCCATGACGCATCGAACGCGCCCGACCACGAGCCCGAGTACAAGGCGAGCCCCGACGCGGGGTCGACCGGGGCGCCGGGCGCCGGCGCGACGGCCGGGACGGTCGCGAACGCAGGCCCCATCGTCTCGGGGCGCAGCGCGGCCTCGGCCGACCGGGTCCGGTAGAGCAGGAACGAGGCGACCGGCACGTCGGAGTCGGCGGACAGCGACACCGAGACCGTCCCGGCGGCGCCGAGCACGGTCCGGACGCGCGGCGGGCCCGGGCGGCGCAGGCGCGGCGCGGCGACGGACTGCAGAACCGTGTGCGCGGGCGAGCCGGTCGGCCAGTCGGAGGCCACCCCGGTCGGGGACAGCGTCGTGACGGTGAACAGGTGGATGTCGGTCGAGCCCGCGGGCAGCGCGACGTCGGTCTCGCGCGCGGTGCCCGGCAGCTCGAGCAGCCGGCGGAAGGCCGCGCGCCGGGCCGTCGGCGTCATCGCGTCGTACGCGGCCCACAGCTGCGCGAGGCGGACACCCGGCAGGGTCCCGTCGGGCGCCTTCTGCGCGAGTCCGGCCGCCTGCCGCAGCGAGGTCTCCGCGGCCTCCCACACCGCGATGCCCTTGCGGCCGTCGAGCGCGGCGCCCGACGCCACCGACCAGTGCACGCGCACGTGGCTGCGCCCCTGGGCGTCGGGTGTCGAGCCGATCGGCACGCCGGGCGGGGCGGGCGGCAGGATCGGCGGGACCGGCACGGGGCTGGCCACGCCCGCGATCGCGGGGTGCGCCGGGTCGGGGAGCCAGCCGGCGTCGCCGACGACCACCAGCGGCACGCGCGCCCAGACCTGGACCCCCCAGCGCGGCGTGGTGGAGAAGTCGAGCGTCGGCACCGGGATGGTCACCCGGTACCGGCGGCCGGAGGCGCCCTGCGCGGAGCCGGGTGCGACGACCGCGTCGCCGGCCTCGTTCAGGTGCTCGATCGTCACGTCGCCCGGGCCCGTGAGGGTCTCGCCAGCGAAGGGAAGGGTGACGTCGCGTCGGAACGCCCCCGCGGGAGCGGGCAGCACCGGGTCGACGCCCGCGGGGGGCGGCGCGGCGGCCGTCGGGGTGCGGAACAGCACGGCGGCGAGCGCGACCGACGAGGGTGTGCGGTCGCCCCACTCGACCGAGACCTCGACGGTCAGGGTCGCCGGGCAGGTCGTCGACCCGGTGTAGCTGCTGGTCAGCGAGACGCCGACGACGTGCGGCCCGGGCGGGCCCGGCTCGTCGCCGTCCCAGGGCGCGTCGGCCCACGGCGACCAGACGCCGAACACGTCCTGCACCGCGATCGGGTAGCCGACGTGCCGGCCACCGCTACCGAGCGGGATCTCGACGTCCGCGTCGACCATGGACGTGCGGTTGAACGCGGGCGTGGGCGACGGCCCGTCGGGCACGAGGACGAGCGCGCGACGGTCGCCCGCGAGACGCTCGTCGACCAGCACCTCGGCGGCCGAGGCCCCGGTGTAGCGGGCGACGACGCCGGACGTCGGACGGCCCATCGCGACTGACCCGGGCACGCGGTCCCACTGCACCTGCACGGACTCGCGCCACGCGCCGTCGCGGACCTCGGGCGCGAGCAAGCCCGAGCGGCGGGTGGTCAGGGCGTGCGGCGTGGTGGTGGCGATGTGCGGCTCGGGCTCCGGGATGTACGCCGCGACCTGGACGGGCCCGGTGCGGGCGGGGGTGTCGGGGTAGTCGGCCGTGACCATGAACTCCAGGCCCTCGCCGCGGGGCAGCTGCGTGGCGGGGTACGCGGTGCCGAAGCCCGTGGCCAGCGCGAGGAAGGGGTCCGCCGAGGCGGGCAGGGTCAGGAGCGAGAGCGGCGAGAGGGTCGCGGTCGTGGCCAGGGAGGACGTGCGACCGCCCGACGAGGGCGGGTCCACGGGCGGCGAGTCCGCGAGGGCCGCCTGGTCCGCGGGCGTGCGGCCCGGCCGGTAGAGCCGGTCGATGCGCGGCAGCAGGTCCCCGACGATCTCCTTGAGCAGCCCGGTCGGGTCCGGCGCGCGCCACGCGGGCGAGACGGCGTGGCCGGTCGCGGTCACCGGCGCCCAGCCCAGCGGCGGTCCGCCGCGGTCGAGCCGCTGGTGCGCCGCGGTGACCGGGTCGGTGAGCGCGGAGATGATCCCCTGCTTCGACGTGTCGTAGTCGGTGCCGCTCCACGGCGAGTCGACGGGCAGGCCGACGAGCTCGATCGGCTTCCAGCCCGGGTCGTCCACGATCTCCTGCAGCGGCACGAT
The DNA here is from genome assembly GCF_003470205.1 of Cellulomonas rhizosphaerae. Classification (GTDB taxonomy): domain Bacteria; phylum Actinomycetota; class Actinomycetes; order Actinomycetales; family Cellulomonadaceae; genus Cellulomonas; species Cellulomonas rhizosphaerae. The sequence continues at coordinate 51,329 of NZ_QWKP01000223.1, read as the reverse complement.
CTGCACCTGCGGGTCGGTGCCGTTGGTGAGCAGCACGCGGGTGATCCCCGCGGTCTTGAGCTGCAGGATCGCGCGCCCGCCGCCGGGCACCGAGACGGCCGCGGCACCCATGGCCTCGGTCAGCCCGCCGCCCCGGTAGGTCCCGATGATCCCGACGGGCTGGCTCGTGTCGACGACCTGGCAGTCGACGACGACGATCGCGGCGATCGTCGGCAGCCGCAGCGTGAGCCCGTCGTCGTGCTCGCGCACCTGCACGTCGACCTTGCGGACCTTGGGCCGCGGCCGCCCGACCCACACCGTGAACGGGCCGAACGGCACGCCCAGCAGCGGGTTGCACTGCCAGCGCAGCTGCACGTCGACGGCCCGCTCCTTGAGCTCGGCCGCGGCGTTGCGGATCCACGGCGCGACCGAGTCGGACACGTGCGTGGTCGCGTTCAGGCCGGGGACGCCGACGAGCTGCCCGCGCAGCACGCTCGCCCACGGCACCTGCGACCCGGTGGCCCGCAGCCAGTACGGACGGGAGATGCGATCCATCAGTCCTCCACCTCCCAGGGGGCCCGCTCGAGCAGCACCTGCACGGCGGTCACGGGCGCAGCGGGGGTGCCGGACAGCTCGTCGGCCTCCCGCTGGAGCTGCACGGTCAGCTGCGTGCCGCGCGCGCCCGCACCCAGCAGGATCACGGCCCGGGTGTCGCCGGGTGCGCGCACGACGCGCGTCACGGGGGCTCCGCCGCCCGCCACGTGCAGGGTCATCCAGTCGCCGGGCCTCGGTGCCCACCACTCGTGCGTCGGGTCGTCGGCGTCTGCGGGTCCCTCCACCCGGGTCGCGACGAGCCGCGAGCGCCACAGCGACTCGCTGCCCTCGACGACGACGGCCACGGGCTGCGGCACCGCGTCGGGCGACCACAGCACCTGCACCGCGGGGTAGCGCGGCACCTCGGGCACGGGGAGGCCGGCGGCCTGGAACGCCTCGTCGAGCTGACCGCCGGTGGGCCGCTCCGCGAGGGTCGCCAGGCCGGCGGGGACCGGGACCAGGGCGTGCAGCGGGCGGGTCGCGGCGAACAGGCCGGCGAGCTCGGGCACGTCGTGGAACCGCGAGGTGGTGAACGGCACGCGGTAGAGCCGTCGGCCCTCGGCGCTCTCGGGAGCGCCCTTGGTCACGGCCAGTACGTCGAGCAGGTAGTCGGTCAGGGGCTCGAGCGGGTAGTCGAGCGTGATGACCGAGTGGTACGTCCTCGACCCGGCGTCCGGGGTGCACGGCAGGGTGTCGAGCAGCGCGGTCACGGTTTCCTGCCAGGGGGTCATCACCGCGACCCCCTCGACGGCGGCGAGCAGCGTGCCGTCGATCTCGGCGGGGATCGTCACCGGCGCGCCGGGTGCGCCGCCGCCCGGGGGTGAGGGGTGGCGGCCGGACGCGGACCGCACGACGATCCGGATCTCCTCGCCGTACGCGTCGAACAGCGCCCCGACCTTCTGCGTGGCCAGCGCGATGCGCAGCGGCTCGTCGAGCAGCACGCCCGCCTCGCCGACGCCCGGCGCGGTGGTCAGCAGCCACGGCTCGAGCCGCTCGGGGGCCTTGTCCGTGCCGTCGGCCCGGAAGCGGAACTCCTGCGGGGTGCCCGCGGTGTAGGACTCGGGGGCGTTGGCCGGCGGCTTGGCCTCCTGCTTGATCGACTGCGCCTCCCAGCCGACGCGGACCGTGTACTCCCGGCCCGGGAGCAGCAGCGCGTGGTCGTCGGGGTCGTCGGTCACGGCGGTGACGACCGCGCCCTTGTCGGTCGTGATCGTCGTGGTGTCCCAGTCCTCGCGGTGCAGCTCGGCGGCCGTGGTCCCGGCCGCGGCGACCACCCAGAACGCGAGCCCGAGGAGGTCCTTCGCGTCCCGGTCCCAGCCGATCTCGATCTCGACCGTGCCGTCGGGCACCTTCGGCGAGAGGAGCACGGGCAGCAAGCCGCCGCCCGCGGCCATGACGCGCGCCGCGATCTGGGCCGCGCGCTGCACGGGGTCGGACCACGGATCGGCCAGCCACTGCGACGGGATCGGGTGGCTCGAGGTGATCATGTCCGCGCCGCTCGCGCGGTACTCGTCGATGAGATTCCCGTCGGCGTCGCGCGCGCGCAGCACGAGGCCCCTCTCGATGCCGCGCCGGGGCACGAGCAGCAGCGCGTCGAACGACGCGAGACCCGCCTCGACGCGCAGCGTGACGCTGTCGGCGAGCTCGCTGGGGGAGAACCTGCGCGCGTCCCACGCCTGCTTGACCTGCTCGACCTCGAGGTCGTCGGCGCCCGGGGCCGGCTCGGGTTCGTCGCCCGTGGGCGAGCGCAGGATGCGCCCCTCGCACTGGCTCTGGCCGTCGCCGGTCGCGATCCGCCCCCATGCCGCCTGCGCGTCCTGCAGCGAGACGCCGCCCGCGAGCAGGGTCAGCACGTCTGCGGTCCCGGCACCCGCGGCCGGCAGCGCGCCCGGCCCGAAGGTCGCGGCCGAGCCGTTCGTCGCGGCGAGCGCTTCGCGGCGGGTCCCCAGGACGCCGCCCTTGCGCGGGCACGTCACCCGGTCGCCGACGACGACGGCCGGGTCGGTGCCCTGCAGCAGGTCGACGAACGCGTCCCCGGTGCGCCACGGCTCGCGCACCACGGCCTGCGAGTCGGGCGGGGCCGAGCGCCACGTGCCGGGCTCGTCGGGCCAGGCCACCCCGGTCAGCATCCAGCCCGTCGCGGACGGGCCGGTGGCCTGCTCGTCGAACGTCCACAGCACCGGGACCGCCTTGGCGACGGGGGTGCAGATCGTGCCCCAGCGCTCCTCGACGGTCGTCGTGAGCTCGCGCCCGAGGGCCACGGCCCGCGGGGTCGCGGTCGGCAGCCAGGACAGCAGCGCGAGCGCGGGCCCGACCAGCGGGTCGCCGACGAGCGCGCGTGCCCACCAGGTCGCCGGGGTCGTGCCCGGCGTGAGGTCCCCGACGAGCTCGACGGACGTGATCCGGTAGCGGTACCAGGCCTCGCCGCGCTGGATCCACGGGTTGGCGGGCAGGCCGTTGGCTCCGCGCGCGACGCCACCGAGCACGATGTTGCCCGCCTTGACCCCGGGCGCCGTCTCGAACAGCACGACCGGGATCGCGTCGAGCGGCACGCTCGGCAGCTCGTCGGCCGACCCCGCCGCGACCGCCCGCCCGATGACCCCGTCGACCGCCCGGTCCACCGCGGAACCGTCGACCAGCGCGGGCGACCGCGAGACCAGGCTGACGCCCGAGACGAGCGGCGGCGGCACGAGCGGCAGCGGCGTGGAGTCGCCGATGGTCAGCTCGACGCAGCCCTTGACGCTGAAGAAGAAGAAGTCGACCTCGCCGCACACCTTGCCGTGCACGTACGTCCGGTCGATGACGTGCTCGGTGGGCAGCCCCTGGTCGACGACCTGGCGCCCGACGAGCACCGTGAGCTCGGCGCTCGCGGAGATGCCGATGATCCACAGGCGCAGCTCGCCCGAGACGTAGATGCGCCCGCCGATCGCGAACGGCGAGAACGAGACGATCGCGTCGAAGCCGGCCGCGACCTCGAGGTAGAGGCCCACGGCCTTGGAGCCCATGAGCACGACGCTGATGTGGAAGCCGACCGCCACGGTGATCCCCGTGGTGACGAGCGGGAGGCCCTCGATGTGGATCGTCGTGCCGTCGCCGTGCACCATGAGGTAGCCGGTGCCCTCGAACACGTCGAGCACGTTGACGGTCACCGGGTTGGTGTTAGTGCCCAGGTCGACGAACCACTGGTCGAGGTGGTTCACGTCGAAGAACGCGGTCACCGGCACGCGGATGGTCAGCAGGCTGGGCACCTCGTAGGACGCGACGAGCCCGATGGTGATCGTGCCCCGGCCGAAGTCGAGGTCGAGCACCGCGAGGAACGTGGCCTGCTCGCTCGGGTTCTTCAGGGCCGGGGGCGCCTTGATGACGTCGGCCTTCATGGCGAACAGCAGGCGCGGGCCGGGGACCTCGACGAGCACGAGGCCCTTGAGGTGGACGATGTAGCCGCCCTCGGAGGTGCCGAGCAGGATGCCGCCGGCCACGGCGAACGCACCGGGCTGGACCTTCCAGCCGGACGGCTTCATGACCGAGCCGTTGGGGTCGGCGAGCTGCGACTGCAGCCACGCGAGGGCCGGGACCTGGACCCCGGTGGGCTCGTCGCGCGCGAAGTTGACCGCGATGCCGCCGAGGAAGCCGTAGATCGCCAGGCCCGAGCTGGCCAGCGGGATCGGCACGGGGAACTCGACCTCGGCGCCGATGAGCACGCCGGTCACACCGTCCTTCTGCTTGACGGCGATCTGCGCGGCGATGCGCAGCTTCACAGGCGTCAGAGTCGCGTCGAACGCGCCCTCGAAGCCCGAGTCGTCGATCTTCACGTAGCCGGACCCGTGGATCACGTTGGGCACGTCGATGCTCGCGCCCAGCGCGGTCAGCTGCGGGAACTCGGCCTGGTCGAGCCGGATCCGCACGCGCGCCGAGTCGACCGTCACGATGCCGAGGTCGATGCCCAGGCCCACCTCGACCTCGAGGTAGAGCGGGTTGTCGCGACTGATCCTGCCGCCGACCACCCGCAGGATGTCCTTGAGCGCGTCGGGGCCGATGAGCGAACCCATCGGGATGTCGAGCGAGTAGCCGGCCGACGGGTCGAACACCGGCAGCGGCACGTACTGCACGGACCCGTCGGGCTGGGGGTCGGAGCGCCACTGCGAGCGCAGGCCGACGGCCTTGTACCGGGCGGTCAGCGGCTTGGTCGGCTCGACCTTGAGGATGCCGATGTCGAACGTGAACGCGGTCTCGACGTCGAGCAGCACGCTGATGCTCGTGCTGCGTGGGCCGTCGCCGGTCGCGGGGTCGACGAGCCCGCTCGTGACGACGAGCTGCCCGCCGTGCAGGGTGATCTTCTGCGTCTTGATGACCCCGGCGGCGCCCACGCCGACCGCGAGCCCGCCCGCGATGACCATGGGCACGAGCTCGCCCGCGGTGGGCGACGGCGGCGTCACGGCAGCCAGCAGCGGGGACAGCACCGCGACCGCCCCGAGGATGTCGAGGCCGGTCTGGTCGCCCGAGCCGCGGACCTGCTGCCACAGGCCGTCCTTGTCCGCGTCGATCGCCTTGAACTGCGCGGTGACGTCCCAGCTCGAGCGGTCCTCGGCGATGCGCAGCCGCAGCAGGAACTGGCTGATCCCGTCGTTCGGGTTGTCTCGCGGCGGGATGGTCGCGCCGGGCTTGACGGACCCGATCCGGTTCTCGGCCGCGGTCTGGATGTCGATCTCGCCGTAGATCTCGGCGCGCACGAACGTCGAGCGGACGAGCTCGACCGTGACGCCGAGCTTGCGGAAGCAGGCCGGGACCGGGGTGCGCGTGGGCGCGGGGTCGGTGTTCTGCGGCGGCGGGTCGGCCGCGGGGCGCTCCAGGTGCGCGGTGACGTCGATCGTCTGGTCCACGGCCGCGCGGGCCCGGGCGTGCCACCAGTCGGGCGCGTCCTGGGCCGGCGTTCCGGTCGGGCCGGACGCCTGCGCGTCGGTCTCGCCGTGCCCCGGATCGACCGGGGTCACGTTCGTGAAGTGCAGCTCGGAGCGGGAGGCGTCCTCGAGCAGCGCGATCAGGGCGTCGCGGCGCCGCTCGGACAGCTCCCGGTTGTAGGTCGCGGTGCCGGATTGCCCCTCGTAGGAGGCCCACCCCTCGACGGTCCAGCGCACGCTCTTGGGCAGCGCGCCCAGGCGGGCCAGGCCGTCGGGGCTCAGCAGGTTCGGGGCGGTGCCGGGGTCGGTGCGGGTGCGGAAGTGCTGCGAGCGGATGTTGCCGGGCGCCATCCACCAGGGCGTCGAGGGGCCGCTGCGCATCTCGTCGGGCGTGGGGTGGTCGAACGAGTAGTAGGCGTCGATCGTCGTCGTCGCCCCGCCTCCCGTCCGTGTGATCCGGGCCTGGACGTCGACGGGCGTGCCGGTGGTGACCTCGATCTGCGCGGTCGGGCCGGTGACGGGCGCGTGCCCGGCCCAGGTCCAGGTGACCGTGCCGTGCGGGTCCTCGTTGAGCGAGACGGTCACCGCGTTGCCGGTCGCGGGCTGGGTCAGCACGCGGAAGCCGACGTTCGAGGTGGTGGTCGGTACGACGTCGCGAGCGGTGGAGGAGCCGTGACCCGCGCCGGTGCGGCGGTGCGCGTCGAACGTCCTCGTCGTCGCGTGCGAGCCCGCGTCGGTGACGGTCACCTCGACGTGGATGTCACCCGTGTCGGGGACGGTCAGGGCGACGCGGTCGGAGATCGTCTCGGTGCCGTCGACGAGCAGCCGGATGCGCAGCGGCGCGATGCCCCCGCCGCCGTCGACGAACATCGTCACGTTCTCGGGCAGCTCGACCGGGGAGATCGGGTCGGTGTCCGGGACGCCGACCCACTCGCCCGCAGGCGTCTGGAACCGGATGCGGACCGTCGGCGCGGAGCCGCGGTTGACCACCTCGGCGTTGAACTCGCCCGTCACGCCCGCGTGCGCCCCGAACCCGATCCACAGGTTCCGCACGCCCGCGCTCACCGCGAGGCCCTCGAGCCCGTTCGGCGCGACGAACAGCCGCACCTCGGGCAGGTACAGCCCCTGCCACTCGTCGGGCATCGTCCGCGCACCCGCCGGCACCCCGCCCGGCCCGGCGGTCCCGGACAGGTCCAGCACCGCGGCCCGGAACGCGAAGCCGACCACGTCGCCCGGCCCGATCAGCGCGTACGGCGGCTCCATCTTCACCAGGTCGACCACGGGGTCGTCGGGCGTCCCGGCGCTCGGCGCCGGGATGAGGTCCACGCCGACCGACCCGCCCGCGGGGCGCAGCACGCGCACCTTGACGCTCGGGAGCTTGAACCGCACCAGGGGATGGGACGGATCGGCGCGCAGCTGTCCCTGGGCGTCGAGCATCGCGCCGCGCAGGTAGGGCATCCGGATCGACGAGCTCGGCACCGTCAGGGTGACGCGCACCGTGCCGTCGGGATCGCCGCCCGGCCCGGTCAGCCGCAGGCCGAGCTCGACCCCGAAGCCGGACGAGAGCTCGATCGCTCCCCCGTCGCCCGTGGACCCGCCGTGGCTGATCGCGCCGCTGCCCAGGTCCATCTCGAGCGATCGGTCGCCGCCGATCGTCGTCGACCAGATCTTCCACGTGCCGTCGTCCTCGGGGCGCTCGGTCGAGGTCGGGGTGTCGACCGAGTCGAGCAGCGGGCGCAGCTGGTCGAGCGCTCCACCGGAGGTGGTCGAGCCGGGCAGGTCGTCCCAGAGCGTCATCGCCTGGCCTTCCGCGCGGGAGTCCATGTCACCCAAAAGGGGGACAAACCAGGCATAGAGATACATGCCCGTCCGCGTCAAGGGGTCCACCGCCGTGCCCACCGGCCCGAGACAGCCGCACTTGTGACGAAAGTTGTCTGGTGGGGCGAATCGCAGGCTCAGGAGTGCACGTGCGTCACAAGTGCGGCTATCTGCGTCGCCGACGTGCGCGCCGAGCCGCCCGGTGTGACCGTCAGGGGATGACGCGATTCGGGTACACCCTCATGACCGAGCAGTCCGGCCCCCGCGAGCTGGTCGGCTATGCGGCCGACGCGGAGCGCGCCGGCTTCGACCTCCTGGTCTCCTCCGACCACTACTTCCCGTGGCTGGACGGCCAGGGGCACGCGCCGAACGCCTGGACACTGCTCGGCGCGGTCGCGCAGGCGACCAGCCGCGTCGAGCTCATGACCTACGTGACCTGCCCGACCATGCGCTACCACCCGACGGTCGTCGCGCAGCAGGCCGCGACGCTCGCGGTGCTGTCCGAGGGCCGGTTCCAGCTCAACCTCGGCTCCGGCGAGAACCTCAACGAGCACGTGGTGGGCCAGGGCTGGCCCGCTGTCGGCGAGCGGCAGGACATGCTCGAAGAAGCGATCTCGATCATCCGCTCGCTGCTCGACGGCGAGCTCGTGACCTGGGAGGGCAACCACTTCCGGGTGGACCAGGCGAAGCTGTGGGACCTGCCGGAGAGCCCGGTCGAGCTCGGTGTCGCGGTCAGCGGGGACCATTCGATCGAGCGGTTCGCACCCCTCGTCGACCACCTCGTGGCCGTCGAGCCGGACGCCGACCTCGTCACGAGCTGGGACAAGGCTCGCGGCGGGGAGGCCTCCCGCAAGATCGGCCAGGTGCCGATCTGCTGGGACCCGTCGCGCGAGCGGGCGATCGAGCGCGCGCACGACCAGTTCCGCTGGTTCAGCGGCGGGTGGAAGGTCAACGCGGACCTGCCCATGCCGGCCGGGTTCGAGGCTGCCAGCCAGTTCGTGAGGCCCGAGGACGTCGCCGAGTCGATCTCGTGCGGGCCGGACCTCGACGCGCACGTCGAAGCCGTCGCGGCCTACTGGGAGGCCGGCTTCACGGACGTCGCCATCGTCCAGATCGGTGATGACGGACAGCAGCGGTTCCTCGACGAGGCCGCCGCTCCCCTGCTCGAGGCCCTGAGGGCTGCAGCCACGAAGACGGAGGACTGACCATGGCCGTGACCAGCTTCGGCGACCTGCCCCTGGCGGACCGCGATCGCGCGTGGGACAGCGCCGCCGCGGAGAAGCGGGTCCGTGAGTGGGCTCACGCCCAGTACGAGCCCAACGCCCGGTACCGCGACGCGCACGTCTGGTACGACGCCGATGCGAAGGAGAACTTCACCGGGTACAAGCTTCTGATCGCCGACGTGATCGACGGCCGGCTGAAGGCCGTCCCGCACGCGGTGTTCGCGGCTGCCGCCGTGATGCAGGGCTCACGCGGCGGTGTCGACCTGCCGGACAAGGACCGGGACCGGGTCAAGAGCCACTTGGCCAAGTACTACGCGAAGCTCGACGAGACGCCGCCCTGGGAGAGCTAGGCGGTGAACTGCGTGACGCCCGCGTGGTCGTCGCTGCGCAGCTCGAACCACACCGTCTTGCACTCGCCCGACTCGTCCACCTGCGAGCCCCAGTCGCTCGCGAGCCGGTCGATGAGCCATACCCCGCGGCCCCCGCCGTCGGTGGGCGGGGCGTCGCGCAGCACGGGCTCGTCGCGGTGGCTGTCGGTCGCCTCGACCCGGATGCGCTCGTCGTCCACGTCGACCCGCAGGATCACGGGCGGCCACGCGTGCTCGACGGCATTGGTCACGAGCTCGCTGACGAGCAGGACCAGGAGGTCGCGCCGCTCGGGCGGGATGCCCGCCTCGGCGAGCCGGTCGGCGGCCCAGTGGCGCGCGGGGGCGACAGCCCGGTAGTGCGGATCCACCGTCCGTTCGGCGCGCATCGCCAGCCCCCAGTCCTGATTTCGTCGACATGCGACGGTCCAACGGACCCGTCGATTCGGCAACTCGAACTCGCCGCGATGTCCAAGATGTCCGGATAGTGCCTGCCACCATGGGTGCCATGACCTCCTCGCCGCCCTCCCGCGCCCAGGTCCGACGGTGGCGGCAGTACCTGGCCGACGAGCGCGCCGAGGCCGCCGTCTACCGCGATCTCGCCGCCCGTCGCACGGGCGAGGAGCGCGAGATCCTGCTCGCGCTCGCGGACGCCGAGAAGCGTCACGAGCAGCACTGGCTCGACCTGCTCGGTCCCGATGTCGGACGTCCCGTGCGCGGCGATGTCCGCACGCGCACGCTCGGCTGGCTTGCGCGCCGGTTCGGGTCCGTGTTCGTCCTCGCCCTCGCGCAGCGTGCGGAGGCGCGCTCGGAGTACGACGACGACGAGGACGCGACCGCGCAGATGGCGGCCGACGAGCGTATCCACGAGGAGGTCGTCCGCGGCCTGGCCGCGCGCGGCCGCAACCGCATGTCGGGCACGTTCCGCGCCGCGGTGTTCGGGGCCAACGACGGCCTGGTGTCCAACCTCGCGCTCGTGTTGGGCATCGGGGCGAGCGGGGCGTCGCGGCAGACGGTCCTGCTCACGGGCCTTGCTGGGCTCCTGGCCGGAGCGCTGTCCATGGGTGCCGGCGAGTACGTCTCGGTGCGCTCCCAGCGCGAGCTGCTCGAGGCGTCCCGCCCCGGCCCGGCGGCGCGCGCGGCCCTGCCGCACCTCGACGTGGACGCGAACGAGCTCGCACTCGTCTACCGCGCGCGCGGCATGGCGCCCGACGAGGCGCAGTCCCGCGCCGACCTCGTCCTGGCCTCGCTGGCCGACTCCACCTCATCGGCCTTCGGGGTGCCGGGGAGCGACGAGGCCGCGCCGGACGTCGACGAGCACGAGACGGTCGGCAGCGCGATGGGCGCCGCGGGCGCGAGCTTCTGCTTCTTCGCCTCGGGCGCGCTCATCCCGGTCCTGCCCTACCTGTTCGGGGCCGAGGGTCTCGTCGCGGTGGCCTGGGCGTCGGGGCTCGTCGGCCTCGCCCTGCTCGGCACGGGTGCGACCGTCGGCCTGCTGTCCGGTGCCTCCCCGGGCAAGCGCGCGCTGCGCCAGCTCGCGATCGGGTTCGGCGCCGCCGCGGCGACCTACCTGCTGGGTCTCGCGTTCGGCGCCTAGCTCGGCCGACGACGCTCGGGGCGCGGCCACATCGTCGCGAGCGCCTGCCTGAAGACCGGCACGTCCACGCGCGGCACGCCGAGCTGCCAGTCCGCCCCGGTCGCGTCCGTGCCCTGGACCAGGACGAAGTCGCCGCCCGTCGTCGCGGGCCGGTCGGACCGGTAAACGCGGTGCGGGCCGGGTCCGATGAGCGCCTCCACCTCGCGCGGGGCCGCGAGCGACACCGTGACGCGTCGCGGGCCGGGTCCGTACGCGAACGCGACCATCGACAACGCGACGCCACGGGCCAGGTCGGCGAGGTCGTCAGCCGGCGTGCGGCCGAAGCCCGCCCACCCCTTCGCGACGTCCCAGAAGGAGCTGCTCCCCACGGTGCTACGCTGCGCGCCCATCCCGCCATCGTGCCGCGTCTCACGTGGATGGGGGGTTTAGGTAAGGCTCACCTTGTGCTTATCCTAGCTGCGTGACGACGACAACCGCCACCGCCACGGTGACTGACACCGAGCCGACCTTCCGCATGTTCGCGGTGCAGGTCGCCGCCGTGCAGCGCCTGTGCCCCAGCGTGCTGCGCCTGACGTTCACGGGCGACGACCTCGACCGGTTCGCCGACAACGGGTTCGACCAGCGCATCAAGTTCTTCCTGCCGCTGGCCGACGCCCCGTACGACGAGCTGCTCGAGCTGGGCACGTCCGCCGACTGGTACGGCCACTGGCGCGCGCTGCCCGACGAGCGCCGCCACCCGATGCGGACGTACACCGCCCGCGCCGTCCGCTCCGACCGCCGCGAGGTCGACGTCGACGTCGTCCTGCACGGTGACCTCGGCCCGGCATCGCGCTGGGCGACCACCGCCGCCCCCGGCGACGAGCTCGTCATCTGCGGCCCGAACGGCGCGGCCGTCGGCCCGCACGGCGGCGTCGACTTCGTGCCTCCCGCCGTCACCGACCGCCTGCTCATCGCGGGCGACGAGACCGCGCTGCCCGCCATCGCCGGCATCCTCGAGCGCCTGCCCGCCGACTCGCGCGGCGAGGTTCTCATCGAGATGCCCTCGACCGACGACCGCCTCGACCTGCTCGCCCCCGCCGGCGTCACCGTCCGCTGGCTCGGCCGCGACGGCGTCACACACGGCACCCTGCTGATCCCCGCGGTCCGCGCCGCCGCCGCCCGCATGCTGCCCGGCCAGGCGCCCGCCGCCGACATCGAGCTCGAGGACGTCGACGAGGACATGCTGTGGGAGGTGCCGGTCGACGAGAACGGCCACCCGCTGCGGGAGATGGCCGCGATGTACGCGTGGCTGGCCGGGGAGTCGGGGGTCATCAAGACCCTGCGCCGGCACCTGGTGACCGAGTGCGGCGTGGACCGCAAGGCTGTGGCGTTCATGGGGTACTGGCGGCAGGGGAAGTCGGAGATCAACTGATCTCCGACTGCTACCCCACCTGGTTGCAAACGTCCGCACGGAACACGTCGACTGACGTCATGACGTTCTTCCCGTCGGGATCTCCCGCCCAGTAGAGCACCTCGCCAGGCTCGAGCCGGCCCAGCTCCGCGGCCGTGAAGTCGACCGCGGTGGCCGACCACGAGTTGTCGTTCGTCCAGCCGTAGAGGGCATAGCCCTTCCTGCGCGAACGTCCCGAGCGGCGTCTCTGCGGTCCAGCCGTCAGTCGGTTCGGTCATGGACCAGGTCGCAAAGTCGGTCACCCCGGCGGGCGCGTTCCACGTCCCCACCTCGTGCTCGTCCTTCGTCCGATAAGCGGTGGCTCCGTCGATGTGGCCCTCGCAGACCTGCAGGTATCCGACGAGTCCGCCCCACGAGTCGACGCCGATGCCCGCGACCGCGCCGGGCTCGACCGTGCAGGCGGACAGCGTGAGCACGGCCGCGGCCAGCGCTGCCATGAGGACACCCTTTCGCATGGCGAACAGCGTAGGTACCTACCCGACGAGGGACGGCGGACTCGCGGACGACGCGAGATTCCGTGTGTGAGCGCTGGACCCGGGATCCGGTCTGTGCCCACGTAGCATCGCGCAGGTGCCCCCCGAATCGCCGCTGCCGGCCCGGCACGGCCTGAGCGCCGCGCGGCTGCGGACCCCGGACCGCGACCGGTCCCGCGCCGACGAGTGGCCGACGATGGGGGCGTGGCTCCGTGACCGGCTCCCCGAGCACGTCGACGTGGCCGCGATGCTGGCCGACGGGCGGTTCGTCGACGAGGACGGCCGCGCGGTCCGCGAGGACGACCCGTACGCCCCGCACCGGTACGTATGGTTCCACCGCGACCTGCGCGACGAGCCCGAGGTCACCGCGCCGATCCACGTGGTGCACCGCGACGAGCGCCTCGTGGTGGTCGACAAGCCCGCGTTCCTGTCGTCGATCCCGCGCGGCCGGCACGTGATGCAGAGCGTCGTCGTCCGGCTGCGCGCGGAGCTCGGCCTGCCGGAGCTGTCGCCGCTGCACCGGCTGGACCGCGTGACGTCCGGGCTGCTGATGCTGGCGACCGAGCAGCGGTGGCGCGGGCCGTACCAGACGCTGTTCGAGCGGCGCGCGGTGAGCAAGACGTACTGGGCACTGGCGCCGCTGCGCGAGGACCTGGAGCTCCCGGTCGTCGTGCGCAACCACATCCACAAGGAGCGCGGCTCCTGGCAGGCCGGGGTCGTGCCCGGGGCGCCGGTCAACGCGGAGACGCTGGTCGAGCTCGAGTCGGAGGTCGACGGGCGGAGGATCTACCGCCTGACGCCGCGGACCGGCCGCACGCACCAGTTGCGCCTGCACCTGTGGGGCCTCGGCATCCCGATCGTCGACGACCCGCTCTACCCCGTGGTGCGCGCCGTCGAGGTCGACGACTTCCGCCACCCGCTGCAGCTGCTCGCGGGCGAGGTCGCGTTCACGGACCCGGTCGACGACAGCGCGCGGGTGTTCCGCAGCGTGCGGCGGCTGCCCCTCGCCGGCTCGGGCTGATTCAGCGACCGAGGTCCGGCGAGCGACCCTCGGTGCTCTCGCGGACGACGAGCGTGTGCGGCGCGGTGACCTGGACGGCGGGCGTCTCCGGGTCGGCGATCCGCGCGGTGATGCGCGCGATGGCCTCCCGGGCGATGAACGGCGTGTCCAGCGAGACGGTGCTGAGCGAGGGGCGCGAGTACCGCCCCTCCTCGATGTCGTCGACGCCGATGACCGCGACGTCCTCCGGCGCGCGCAGCCCCGCGTCGTAGATCGCTCGCAGCGCGCCCATGGCGAGCAGGTCGGAGTAGCAGACGATCGCGTCCGGGCGCTCGGCGCGCTCGAGCAGCTCACGGGTCGCCTGGTAGCCGTCCGCGCGGCTGTAGTGCACGGCCGGGCGCAGGTAGTCCTCCGCCGGGGTCATCCCCGCGGCGCGCAGTGCCCGCTCGTAGCCGGCCGTGCGCTGCTGCGGGGTCGCGTAGTCCTCCTGCGGCTGCGCGCCGATCGCGGCGATCCGCGTGCGCCCTATCGCGAGCAGGTGCGCGGTGGCGTCATGCGCGGCCTGGACGTTGTCGATCGCGACGTGGTCGTAGCGGCCGTCGAACTCGTGCTCCCCCAGCAGGACCAGGGGCATCGAGCGGCTCTCCTGCATCGCGAGCAGCTCGGCGCGGGTGACCAGCGGGCTGAACAGCACGCCGTCGAAGAGCATGCCGCGGTCGCCGCCGGTCAGGAGCTCGCGCTCACGGTCGTGGTCGTGGCCGGTCTGGTCGATCATCACGCGGTAGCCCACGTCCGCCGCCGCCGTGATGACCTCGCGCGCGAGCTCGGCGAAGTAGGGGACGTCGATCTCGGGGACGACGAGTGCGAGGACGCCGGTCCGGCCCGTCCGCAGGGTGCGTGCCACCGGGTTGGGGCGGTAGTCGAGCTCCTCGATCGCGCGCTCGACGCGTGCGCGCATCTGCGCGCTCACGTGCTCGTACCCGCTGACGACGTTGGAGACCGTGCGCACGGACACCTTCGCGCGCAGTGCCACGTCTCGGAGCGTTGCCGCCACGTTTCACCCTCCCGGCTTCACGATTCCCCTGATCATAGGGCTTGCAACGTGTGCAAACCAGGGCTACGTTTGCACACGTTGGCAAAGCGTTGCGGAGAAGCCGCGCCTGGCCACCCGAGTGCACAAGGGAGTGCTCCATGCACCAGCTACGAACTGGCCCCCGCCAGAGTTTCCGCCGGTCCACCGCCGCGCTCGTCGGCGCGCTTCTTGCCACGTCCGCCCTCGCCGCGTGCGGCCCGTCGATCACGTCCGGCGACCCGACGCCCAGCGGTGCCGCGACGCCCGGCGACACCACCGCGGCGCCCGACCCGAACACGCTCCAGGCCCCCACCGAGGCCTCGCCCAGCGGCGAGATCACCATCTGGGATCGCTCGGGTGACCTGTTCAAGGTCTTCGACGCCGTGATCAAGGACTTCAACGCCAAGTACCCGGACATCAAGGTCAACCACGAGGCCGTCGACATCGACGCCAAGCTGCAGAACACCCTGATCACCGGGACGGACGTGCCCGACGGCGTCTTCCTCGACGACGCCAAGGTGGCCGGCTTCTCGCAGTACCTGTGGAACCTCAACGACGTGCTCAAGCCCTACACCGCCGACATCGCGCAGCAGAAGCTCGACGTGAACTCGCTCGACGGCGGGATCTACGGCGTGCCGTTCGACCTCGACCCCGGCCTGCTCTACTACAACGCGACCGCGCTGGAGAAGGCGGGCGTGGACGCGACCAAGATCGGGACGTACGACGACCTGATCGAGGCGGCCAAGCAGTACAAGGCGAAGGTGCCGGACTCGGCCCCGATCCACCTCGAGCAGAGCGCGTTCCTCGGCCAGCTGCAGCTCGAGATGTACGCGAGCCAGCTCGGCACGAGCATCGCCGACGAGAAGGGCCAGCTGCGCCTGGACTCCCCGGAGTACAAGCGGATCCTGACCTGGCTGGACACCGTGCAGAAGGAGAAGCTCGGCACGCGTGCGGAGTACCTGAGCCCGAGCGACATCAAGCCGCTCGACTCGGCCAAGGAGGTCTTCTACCCGTGGGCCATCTGGTTCGACTTCGCGCCCCAGCAGCTGCTGCCGAAGACCAAGGGCGACTGGCGGGCGATGCCCCTGCCGGCGTGGACCCCGGGTGGGGCCCGCAGCGGCGCGATGGGCGGCTCGTCGTTCGCGCTGCCGAAGGACGGGAAGAACTCGCAGCTCGCGTGGCTGTTCTACCAGTTCCTCATGTTCGACCCGTTGGGCTACCAGGCCGTGTGGGGACCGAACGAGGTCTACCCCGACGGCCTCAACACCTCGATCCCGAGCTACGAGCCGGCCGCTGACCCGGCCAAGCCCCTGTTCGGCCCCGTCGAGGCGCTCGGCGGCCAGGACCTGTGGGCCACCGCGGTCGACGCAGGCTCGCAGATCCCCGGCGGAGCGCCCATCCCCGCCTGGTGGGCCGGCGCCGTCGACTACCTGGGCAACAACATCCAGCTGATGCTCGACGGGAAGATGACGCCCGACCAGGTCATCGAGCAGTCCACGAAGGACATCCAGAAGAACCTCGTGGACCGTCAGTAGCCGTCCTGCACTCTGCGCACCTGAGGACAATCCGTTGACACTCGCACCAGCCGCCCAGCGGGCGCAGGCGCCGTCAGCCACGTCGCGACGGAGACCGCACCGGTCTCCGTCGCGGCGGAAGCTGGCGCCCTACGTCTTCGTCTTCCCGTTCATCGCCCTGTTCCTGGCGTTCGGCGTCTACCCGATGCTGTTCACGCTCCAGCTCAGCTTCACCGACTGGCGCGGCTCCGGATCGGCGCAGTGGGTCGGGTGGGGGAACTACACCTACCTCCTGACGAACCCGGCGTTCTGGTCGTCGCTCGGCAACTCCGCGGTCATGTGGCTGCTCATCGTGCCCGTGCAGATCGTCGTCGCCCTGCTCGTCGCGGTGCTCCTGGACAACGCGAAGACGCGCATGCGTGGCTTCTACCGCGTCGCGTTCCTCGTGCCGTTCGTGACGCCACTCGTCGCGGTGGCGCAGATCTGGGTGGTCGTGTTCGACCAGCAGTACGGGGCCGTGAACTCGGTCCTCAACGCGCTCGGCCTGCCCGACGTCGGGTGGCTCACGACGAGCATGTGGGCGAAGCCCACGCTCGCGCTGCTGTTCCTGTGGAAGACGACGGGCTTCATCGTGATCATCCTGCTCTCGGGGCTGCAGTCCATCGATCCCACGGTCTACGAGGCGTCGTCGATCGACGGCGCGTCGCGGTTCCGGCAGCTGCGGAGCATGACGCTCCCGCTCGTCCGTCGGACCCTGATGTTCGCCGTGGTGCTCCAGACGTTGGCCATCTTCCAGATGTTCGCCGAGCCGTACGTCGTCACGGACGGCGGTCCCTACGGGTCGACGACCACCGCGGGCCTCTACCTGTACGACCACATCACCCGGGCCGACCTGGGTACGGGTGCGGCCAACTCGTTCCTGCTCGTGATCGTCGTCATGGTGCTCTCGCTCGGGTTCGTGCGCCTGCTCCGGTCGGAGGACTGACATGACCTCTCCATCCGTCACCATCCGCCGTCGCCTGCCGAGCGTCGTCACCCAGGTCTTCCTCGTCGTCCTGGCGCTCGCGTTCCTGGCGCCCGTCGCGTGGGCCGTGATCTCGGCGTTCAAGCCTGCGGCGCAGATCATCAACGACCCGCTCGGGTTCGACCCGTCGAGCGCGACCCTCGACAACTTCACGCGGATGTTCGCCGACGTGCCGATCGTGCGCGGCTTCGTGAACACCGCGATCGTCCTGGCGCTCAAGGGGAGCCTCACGCTCTTCTTCGCGCCGCTCGCCGCCTACGGGTTCGCCAAGTACGACTTCCGCTTCAAGGGCCTGCTGTTCGGCACAGTCCTCATCACCCTCATGCTCCCGACGATCGTGCTGATCATCCCGCTGCTGCTGGAGATGAAGGAGCTCGGCTGGGTCAACACGTACCAGGCCCTGGTGCTCCCCGGAGCGGTGGACGCCTTCGCCATCTTCTGGATGCGGCAGGTGATCGCGGCCGTCCCGAACGAGCTGCTCGACGCGGCGCGGGTCGACGGCTGCACCGAGTTCGGCATCTTCTGGCGGATCGTCCTGCCGGTCATCCGGCCGGCGCTCGCGGGCCTCGCCGTGCTCACGGTGATGAACATCTACAACGACTTCGTCTGGCCGGTGGTGATCGCGAGCTCCGACCGGATGGCGACCCTGCAGGTGGTGCTCTCGTCGCTCGCGCAGAACATCACGGGCAACCGGATCGGCGCGGACTACGCGACGGTCACGGGCGAGCTCCTGGCGGCGGCGTCGATCGCGCTCGTGCCCCTGCTCCTCATCTTCATCGTGCTCCAGAAGCACTTCATCAACGGCATCCTCGCCGGCAGCGTCAAGGGCTGAAGCCCGCACATGAAAGGCACCACCATGACCTCAGCCCTTCCGCGCGCCGAGTACCCGCGCCCGGACCGCGACCGATCGGCCTCGTGGCTGTCCTTGAACGGCGAGTGGGACTTCGAGTCCGAGGCCGGCCCGACGACGATCGTCGTCCCGTTCGCGTGGGAGACAGCGGCCTCGGGCGTGGCCCGGACCTGGATGGAGCGCGGCGTGTACCGCCGGACCGTCGCGGTGCCCGCCACCTGGGGCGAGGCCCGAGTCGTGCTGTGCTTCGGCGCGGTCCACCACAGCGCGCGCGTCCTGGTGGACGGGCACGAGGCCGGCACGCACGTCGGCGGCTACGACTCGTTCGAGATCGACGTCTCGGACCGCGTCCGCCCAGGTCAGGGCTTCGAGCTGGTGGTCGAGGTCGACGCTCCCGCCGACAAGCGGGAGATCCCGCACGGCAAGCAGCGCTCGATCCCGCGCGACGACTACGACGGCGTCTCGTTCACGCCGACGTCGGGCATCTGGCAGAGCGTGTGGCTCGAGGCCCGGGGGCGGACGTACCTGGCCGAGGTGGCCGTCCGGGGCGACTCGCTCACGGGGTTCGTGGTGTCGGGTCGCCTGGTCGGCGACGCTCCTTCGTCTGCGCGGGTGCTCGCACGGCTGGGCGCGACGTCCGTCGAGCTCGAGCGCGCCGACGACGGCGGCGTGACCGGCCACCTCCCGGTGCCCGAGCCCCGGCTGTGGTCCCCCGCCGACCCGTTCCTGTACGAGATCGAGCTGGAGACCGCGGGCGAGCCCGACGATCGCGTGGTGGTGACCGCAGGACTGCGCCGGATCGAGACGCGGGGCGAGCAGCTGTTCCTCAACGGCGAGCGCCTCTACATCCGCGGCGTGCTGGACCAGGGCTACTGGCCGGCCACCGGCCTGACCGCGCCTACCGAGGCGGACCTGCTCCGCGACCTCGAGCTGGCCGCGGAGCTCGGCTACAACCTCGTCCGGAAGCACATCAAGCTCGAGGAGCCGCGCTGGCTGCACCACGCCGACCGCGCGGGCATGCTCGTCTGGGCCGAGCCGCCCGCACCGAGCCGGTTCACGCCGGCGGCGGCCGACGCGTTCGGGGCGCAGCTCGCTCCGATGGTCGAGCGCGACGGCAACCACGCGTCGATCGTCGTCTGGGGACTGTGGAACGAGGAGTGGGGCCTCGACTGGGACATCCCCGGCAGCCCCGAGCGGGCCGCCGCCGCGGCGCACGCCTACGACGTGCTCCACGCGCTCGACGACTCTCGACCGATCGTCGAGAACTCCGGCTGGGCGCACGTGCGGACCGACCTCGTGGACTGGCACTACTACGACGACGACCCGCAGCGCTGGGCGGACAACCTGGCCGCGATGGCCGCGGGCACGCTCGAGCACTTCGAGGTTCGGCTCGGCCCGGACTTCGTCGTCGACAAGTCGCTGTACGGCTCCGCGGACCACCCCCGGACCGGCGTCCCGATCCTCAACAGCGAGTACGGCGCGGGCTTCACGAGCCTGGAGCGCGCGTGGAGCATGCGCTGGCAGACCCAGGAGCTGCGCCGTCACGACCGGTTCGCGGGGTACGTGTACACCGAGCTCGCGGACGTCGAGCACGAGATGGCCGGCGTCGTCGATGCCGACCGGCGACCCAAGGACCGTGGCGGGCTCGTCCCCGCGCACGTGAACGCGACGACGACGCTGGTCGTGGACCTCGTGCCCGCGCACGCCGGGGCGGACATCCCGCTGCCGACCGAGTCGCTCACGCTCGACGTGCACGTGTCGCACCATGGGGCGTCCCCCCTGGCCGGGCGGGTGCGCGCGGCGTGGTCGACGCCGGGATCGTCGTCGGCCGCGGACGTCGCCACCGTCGCCGAGTCGGACGCCGTCAAGGCCGAGCCGTTCCTGCTCTCCGAGGTGGTGACGCTGCGGATCCCCGCTCCAACCGGGGTGTCCTCGGCACGGCTGCACCTGTGGTTCATCGATGACGCAGACGTCACGCAGGCGTCCACGTTCGTCGACGCGGCGCCGATCGAGGAGCCGAACCGGCGGGGCGCCCGGCGCCCCTGAGCGCCTACGCCCGGCTGACCAGCAGGTAGCGCTCGTCGTCGATGGCCCCGCCCCACAGGGCGGGGTCGTCGAGCCGGGTGACCGCGGCCTCGCCGCGCTCGGCGAGCACGAGCGCGCGCGCCTCGTCGGCCCGGAGCCCCGCTCCGGTCCGCCACCGGCCCTCGACCAGCACGAGGATCCCGTCGTCGGCCAGGAGCCGCACCCACCGACGCAGCGCCGCCGCCGGATCGGGGAGCGCCCACAGCACGTGACGCGACAGCACCACGTCGAACCGGCCGTCGTCCCACGGCGGCGCGGACGCGTCACCGACCGCGAGGTCGACGGCCAGCCCGGCCGCCTTGGCGCGGGCCCGGGCGATCATCCGCGGTGAGAGGTCGATGCCGCTCACCGAGTGCCCGGCCCCGGCCAGCAGGACGGCCAGGCTCCCGGTCCCGCACCCGATGTCGGCGACTCGGGACTCCGGACGGGGCATCAACGGGAGCAGGAGGTGCTGCCAGGCGGCGCGGACCGTCGGGTCGGTCAGGCCGTGATCCGGAGAGTCGTCGAAGGTGTCCGCCTGCTCGTCCCACGACGTCATCGGGTTTCTCTCCTCTGCGAATCACGAGCTGCGCTAGATTCCCCCCACGTCGACGTCGCAGGGGGATGACATGGCCGAGCCGGAGCTGCCGGGCTACTTCGTCGCATTCTTGGTGCTGTTCGGGATCGCCTTCGTCGCGGTCGTGATCTTCATGATCGTGTCCGTGACCAAGAACGTCCGCGTCGCGCGCCGGGGCGGCATGGACCCGTGGACCACCCAGTCCGAGCTCGCGGTCCGCGCGGCGAACAGCCAGATGCTGGCTCCCGCGGCCGCGACCCAGACGCTCGAGCAGCGGCTCGCGGAGGTCGACGACCTGGCCCGACGAGGCGTCATCAGCGCCGACGAGCACTCCGCCGCCCGCGCACGGATCCTCGCGGGCGGCTAGCTCGCGCCAGCCTTGCGCCGAGCCCGCAGGGTCCGGATGCTGTCGCACGCCACCAGTGCACCGGCCACCAGCACCGGCTGGAACACCAGCCGCACGGCCCGCTTGGTGTCCGTGTCGAGCCCGAACCCGTCCTTGTGCTCGACGAGCTGCGCGATGTTCCCGGGGAACACCCCGACGAAGAACGCGGCCGCCGCCACGCCCACCCAAGCCCGGGCCGGCTGCCGCCAGGTCGCAACCAGCGTGGCACCGAGCGCGATCTCGGCGACGCCGGACGCCAGCACGACGAGGTCGGGGTCGGCCGGGAACCACGACGGGACCTGCGCCTGGAACTCCTCGCGCGCGGTGGTCAGGTGCGACGTGCCGGCGAACAGCAGCCCTGCGCCGAGGGCGACCTGACCGGCGACGCGCGCGACGGAGGCGGGGGTGGTGGTCATGGACCGATCCTCGCCGACGCGACAGCGGACCGCGCGATCTCGGGTGCTCGCTGGCGTGCGGGCCCGCAGGACCGCGCACATACTCGCCCGATGACAGCCACCGACACCTCCGAGGCGCCGACGCGCCTGTCCCGCTCGGTGACCGGCCCGCTGCTGTTCTTGTTCATCCTCGGCGACGTGCTCGGCGCCGGTGTGTACGCCCTGGTGGGCGTGATGTCGGCCGAGGCCGGCGGCATGATCTGGGTCCCCCTGCTCGTCGCGCTGTGCATGGCTCTGCTGACGGCCGCCTCGTACGCCGAGCTCGTCACCAAGTACCCCCGCGCGGGTGGCTCGGCGGTCTACGCGCAGCGCGCCTTCGGGCGGCCCGTTGTCTCGTTCCTGGTGGGGTTCAGCATGCTCGCGGCTGGCGTGACCTCCGCCGCCGGCCTGTCGCTCGCGTTCGCGGGTGACTACCTGGGCGAGTTCCTCGACCTGCCCGCCGTGCCGACGGCACTCGTGTTCCTGGCGCTCGTCGCCGCGCTCAACGCGCGCGGGATCAAGGAGTCGCTGCGCGCCAACGTCGTGATGACCACCATCGAGCTGAGCGGGCTCGTGCTCGTCGTGGTCCTCGGGGCGATCGTGCTGGGCCGGGGCGACGGCGACCTGTCCCGCCTGACGGAGCTGCCGGAGGGCACCGGCCTCGCCGCTGCGACGCTGGGCGGCGCGCTCATCGCGTTCTACTCGTTCGTCGGCTTCGAGACCTCGGCCAACCTCGCCGAGGAGGTGCGCGACGTGCAGCGCGTCTACCCGCGAGCGCTGTTCGGCGCCCTGCTCACGGCCGGCGTCGTCTACCTGCTCGTCGGTGTCGTCGCCCCGGCGGTGGTCTCCCCGGCGGACCTGCAGGCGTCCAGCGGGCCGCTGCTCGAGGTCGTCAAGGCGGCCGGCGGGGTGCCGCTGAAGCTGTTCGCCGTCGTCGCGCTCGTGGCTGTCGCGAACGGCGCGCTGCTGACGATGATCATGGCGAGCCGCCTCACGTACGGCATGGCCGAGGAGGGGTTGCTGCCTGCGGTGTTCGGGCGGGTGCTCCCGGGCAGGAAGACGCCGATCGTCGCGATCGTCGTCACCACGGTCGTCGCGATGCTCCTCACGACGACGGGGTCCCTCGAGGACCTCGCCTCGACCGTCGTCCTGCTGCTGCTCTTCGTCTTCCTCAGCACCAACGTGGCGGTCCTGGTCCTGCGCCGCGACGACGTCGACCACGCGCACTTCCGTGCCTGGACGCCGCTGCCCGTGCTGGCGATCCTCACGTGCCTCGGCCTGCTGACCCAGCAGGAGGCGAAGCACTGGCTGCTCGCCGGGATCCTGCTCGCGGTGGGCCTGGTCCTGTTCTTCGTCGCGCGCAGGACGACGACGAAGGAGCCGACCGCGAGCTGACCTACTCCGCTCGCGGCGCGTGGCGGTCCAGGAACGTGTAGACCTCGCGCGCGTCCACCCCGGGGAAGGCCCCGGTCGGCAGTGCGGTGAACACCTGCTGGTGGATCCGGGCGCTCGGCCACGACGCATCCTGCCAGCGCGCTGCCGACGCCGCGGCGGGCCGGCGGCAGCACCCCTCGTCGGGGCAGGTCGAGGTGTGGCGCACGGACGTGTCCCGGCCCCGGAACCACGAGGCCGACGAGAACGGCACGCCGACCGCGAGCGCCATCTGGCCCGTCGTGCCCGAGCCGGTCTGGGTCGAGCACCAGAACGTGCCGGCCGGGGTGTCGGTGTACTGGTAGGACTCCGACGAGCGGTCGCGGCGGGTCAGCGCGCGGCGCACGCCCCAACTGCGGCACACGAGCTGGCCCTCGATCGCGCCCGTGACGTCGGTCGGCAGGGGCAGCCCGTCGTTGGCGTACGCGCGGTAGATCGCGCCGTCGCCGCCGATCCGCACGAAGTGCACGGGGATGCCGAGGTGGTGGGTCGCCAGGCTCGTGAACCGCTGCGCCGCGGCCTCGTGCGTCACGCCGAACGCGTCGCGCAGGTCCTCGATCGCCAGGTCCTTCTCGCGCTTGTGCTGCTGCAGGTGCGCGACCGTGGCCGTCTCCGGCATGAGCGCGCACGAGGCGAAGTAGGTGATCTCCATGCGCTGGCGCAGGAAGTCGTCGTACGAGGTCGGCCGCTCGTGGCCCAGCACGCGGTGCGCGATCGCCTGCAGCGCGAGCGAGCGCAGTCCGTGCCCGCCGGGGGTGGACGCGGGCGGGAGGTAGATGCGGCCGTTGGCCAGGTCGGTGACCGTGCGCGTCGAGCTCGGCAGGTCGTCGACGTGGATGATCGCGAACCCGAGCTGCTCGGCCATCCGGGACACCGCGCGGTGCGTGAGGGCGCCCGAGGTGTAGCCGGCCTTGCGCACCATCGCCTCGGCGACCTTCTCGATGTCCGGCAGGTAGTTGTCGCGCTCCTGGCGCTCGAGCCGGATCTGCGTGTTGGCCCGACGGGCCTCCTCGGGGGTCGCCACCGACTCGACGTCGCGCCGTGCGAGCTCGGCGTGCAGACCGACGAGGTGCTCGAGCACCGGCAGCGGCAGGGACTTGCCCGGGCGGACGGTCGGCAGCGCGAGCCGCTCGAAGCCCGCGGAGCGCTGGGCACGGTCGAGCGCGATCTCGAGGGCCGCCCGCCGCGACGGGGGCTCGGCGTCGAGAAGGTCGGCGACGGTGACGTCGAGCGCGTCGGCGATGCTCCGCAGCAGCGCGAGCCGGGGCTCACGGTGCCCGTTCTCGACGAGCGAGAGCAGGCTCGGCGTCACGCCGACCTTCTCCCCGAGCGCGTCGAGCGTCAGGCCTCGCGTCGTGCGCAGGTGGCGCACGCGCCGGCCGAGCACGAGGGAGTCGCCCTCGTCGTCCGATGTCGTCACAACCTGACCGTACGTCAAGAATGCCCATCCTTGACACGCAAAGTGCACGGCAATCGGCGCGACCTTGACGCAACGATGGATCTAGCGACGGGCCGGCCGAGGCCCGCGGAAGGAGACCGCCGACATGACCACGCTGGCCGACGCACCCGCCCGCACCTCCGTCACCGACGTCACCGACGCCGCCGGCACGGGGGTCCACGCCTGGGTCGCCGCCGTCGCCGAGCTCACCCAGCCGGACGCGGTCGTCTGGTGCGACGGCTCGGACGACGAGCGCCGCGCGCTGGTCGCGCAGATGGTCGGCACCGGCACGCTCCTCCCCCTCGACCCGACGCTGCGCCCCGGCAGCTACCTGGCGCGCTCCGACCCCGACGACGTGGCTCGCGTGGAGTCGCGCACGTTCATCTGCGCGCAGGACCAGAGCGACGCGGGCCCGACGAACAACTGGCGCGAGCCGGGCGCGATGCGCACCGAGCTCGACGGCGTGTTCGCCGGCGCCATGCGCGGGCGGACGATGTACGTCGTCCCGTTCTCGATGGGGCCGGTCGGCGGGCCGCTGTCACACCTCGGCGTGCAGGTCACCGACTCGCCGTACGTCGTCGTGAGCATGAGCGTGATGACCCGCGTCGGCCGCGCGGTCCGCGAGCTCGTGGATGCTGGCGCCCCGTTCGTCCCCGCGGTGCACTCGGTCGGTGCTCCCCTGGCGCCCGGGCAGGACGACGTCGCATGGCCGTGCAACCCGACCAAGTACATCGCGCACTTCCCCGAGACGCGGGAGATCTGGTCGTTCGGCTCCGGCTACGGCGGCAACGCGCTGCTCGGCAAGAAGTGCTTCGCCCTGCGGATCGCCTCGGTGATGGGGCGCGACGAGGGCTGGCTCGCCGAGCACATGCTCTTGATCCGCCTGACCGCGCCGACGGGCCGTCGCTACCACGTGGCCGCCGCGTTCCCCTCGGCGTGCGGCAAGACGAACCTCGCGATGCTGCGCCCCACGCTGCCCGGCTGGCGGGTCGAGACCATCGGCGACGACATCGCCTGGCTGCGCCCCGGCCCCGACGGCACGCTGCGCGCCATCAACCCCGAGGCAGGCTTCTTCGGCGTCGCGCCCGGCACGGGCGAGGCGACCAACCCCGCGGCCATCGAGACGCTGGGCCACGACACGATCTTCACCAACGTCGCGCTCACACCCGAGGGCGACGTGTGGTGGGAGGGCCTGACCGACGAGGCGCCCGCGCACCTGACCGACTGGACCGGCCGTCCCTGGACACCCGAGTCCGCGACCCCCGCGGCGCACCCGAACTCGCGGTTCACGGTCGCCGCAGCGCAGTGCCCGACGATCGCCGACGGCTGGGACGACCCCGAGGGCGTCGCGCTCGACGCGATCATCTTCGGCGGCCGTCGGGCCACCAACGTGCCGCTCGTCGCGCAGGCCGAGAGCTGGGAGCACGGGGTGTTCATGGGCGCGACGATCTCCTCGGAGCGCACCGCCGCGGCGGAAGGGCTGGTCGGCGAGCTGCGTCGGGACCCGTTCGCGATGATGCCGTTCTGCGGGTACGACATGGCCGACCACTGGTCGCACTGGCTCGACGTGGGCGCGAGCCTGGAGCACAAGCCGCTCGTCTTCGGCGTCAACTGGTTCCGCAAGGACGACGCGGGCCGGTTCATCTGGCCCGGGTTCGGCGAGAACTCGCGCGTGCTCGCGTGGGTCGTCGACCAGGTCGACCGTGCGCGGGGGCTCCGCACGGACGTCGGCGCGGTCCCCAGCCCGGTGGGCCTGCTGCCCGCCCCCGGCGTGCTCGACACCGACGGCCTCGACCTGTCCGCCGACGCGCTCGCCGCGCTGTTCGAGGTCGACACCGACTCGTGGGCGCTCGAGGCCGACCTGACGCAGGAGTTCTTCGCGATGTTCGGCGACCGCGTGCCGCCCGCGCTGCACGCCCGCCTCGCGCACCTGCGCGCCGCCCTGGGCGCCTGACTCCGTTCTTGTGTTCAGCGTTCCTCACGCATAGCGGCAGGAACGCTGAACACAGGCCGCTGCCGACGGGTGGAGCGCGGCGACTCGGGGCACGATCGGAGGGTGACGAGTTCTGAAGCCGAGTCCGACCTGCTGGCGCGCGTCCCCGACGGGCTGTTCATCGGGGGCCGCTGGCGCCCGGCCGAGGACGGCGCGACGCTGACGGTCGCCGACCCGTCGTCGGGCGAGACCGTCAAGACGATCGCCTCGGCGACGGTGGCCGACGGCATCGCCGCGCTCGATGCCGCGTCCGAGGCGTTCCCCGCCTGGGCCGCGACGCCGCCGCGCGAGCGCGCGGAGATTCTTCGTCGGGCGTTCGACCTGCTGCAGGAGCGCAAGGACGACGTCGCGCTGCTCATGACGATCGAGATGGGCAAGCCGCTGGCCGAGTCGCGAGGCGAGGTCGCCTACGGCGGGGAGTTTCTCCGCTGGTTCAGCGAGGAGGCGCCGCGGATCCAGGGCCGGTACGGGACCAACCCCGAGGGCAGCGGGCGGACGATCGTCTCGCAGCACCCCGTGGGGCCGTGCTTCCTCATCACGCCGTGGAACTTCCCGCTCGCGATGGCGACCCGCAAGATCGCGCCCGCGCTGGCCGCGGGCTGCACCGTGGTGGTCAAGCCGGCCGCGCTCACGCCGCTGACCACGCTGTTCTTCGCCCGGATCCTCGAGGACGCGGGGCTGCCCGCGGGCGTGCTCAACGTCGTGACCACATCGTCGTCCGGGCCGCTCTCGGAGGCGATCATCTCCGACCCACGGCTGCGCAAGCTCTCGTTCACGGGTTCCACGCCCGTCGGCCAGCAGCTGCTCAAGCAGGCCGCCGACGGCGTGCTGCGGACCTCCATGGAGCTGGGCGGCAACGCGCCGTTCGTCGTGTTCGACGACGCCGACCTCGACGCGGCCGTCGCTGGGGCGATCGCCGCGAAGTTCCGCAACATCGGGCAGGCCTGCACCGCGGCCAACCGGTTCATCGTGCACCGGTCGGTTGCCGAGGAGTTCTCCCGCCGGGTGACCGAGAAGGTCGCCGGGTTCGTCGTCGGGCGCGGCACGGAGGACGGCGTGACCGTCGGGCCGCTGATCGACGACCGCGCGGTCGAGAAGGCCGACTCGCTCGTCCGGGACGCGGTGGAGCGCGGCGCCACAGTCCGCACGGGCGGGGCCGTGATCGACCGGCCCGGCTCGTACTTCGAGGCCACCGTGCTCGACGACGTGCAGCCCGGCAGCAAGATCCTGCGCGAGGAGATCTTCGGGCCCGTGCTGGCGATCGCGACGTTCGACGACGAGGACGACGCGATCCGGCTCGCCAACGACACCGAGTACGGCCTCGTCTCCTACGTCTACACGCGGGACCTGGCGCGCGGGCAGCGCCTCATCGAGCGCCTCGAGACCGGGATGATGGGCCTCAACGTGGGCGTCGTGTCCAACGCGTCCGCGCCCTTCGGCGGCTGGAAGCAGTCCGGGCTGGGCCGCGAGGGCGGCGCCGAGGGCATCCACGAGTACCTCGAGACGAAGTACACGCTCACGCCCGACCCGTTCGCGTAGTCGCCGACCCCTGCTTAGGCTCGCGGCAGGACGACTACCGAAGGAGCGCACTATGAAGGGCAAGGTCGCATTCGTCGCCGGAGCCGGGCTGGGGTACCTCCTGGGCACCCGCGCCGGCCGTGGGCAGTTCGACAAGCTCCAGGCGTGGGCCGGGGACATGTGGAAGGACCCGCGTGTCCAGGGGTACGTGCAGGACTTCGAGGTGCAGGCGCGGCAGTTCGCGCGCGACCAGGGCGCGGTGCTCAAGGACCGCGCGGTCGACGCCGCATGGTCGGCGATGGGGCAGACGACCAAGACCCCTGCCGACCCCGACGAGATCGTGGTCGAGGACGAGCTGGACCCGAACGCTCGGCGGTTCTGAGGGGCGTCGCACCGGGCACTCAGCTGCGCTCGCCCCGGCTGATCGCCCAGCGGTTGACCAGGTACAGCACCACGCCGATCGCCAGCAGGATCCCGGCGCGCAGGTAGACCGACCCCTCGCGCCCGGTGAGCGGCGAGGCGAGCACGAGCGACACGATCGCGCCGAGGACCGGCGCCCACGTGGGGGCGCGGAACGGCTTGGCGTCGTCGCCCTCGACCTGCTCGGCGGCCTCGTCGTCCGCGTCCGCGGTGCGACGCAGGACCAGGACGGAGACGTTCACGGTCGCGAACACCAGCAGCAGGAGCAGCACGGTCGTGTCCGCGAGCCCGGCCAGGTCACCCGTGGCGACCAGGGTCATGGCGATCAAGACCGTGAACGCGATGGCGACGTACGGCGTCTGGCGGCCCGCGTGCACCCGGGAGAAGACCCGCGGCACGATGCCCTCGTTGCCCATCCCGTAGACCAGGCGCGACGCCATGATCATGTTGATCAGCGCGGTGTTCGTCACGGCCAGCAGCGCGATGAGCGCGAACAGCTTGGGCGGGAACGTCAGGCCCGCGACCTTGACCACCTCGAGCAGCGGCCCGGTCGAGCCTGCGAGCGTCTCGGTGTCGACGAGCATCGTCGACGTGAACGCCACCCCCAGGTAGATCAGGCCCGCGATGATCAGGCCGCCGAACAGGGCGCGCGGGAAGTCGCGGCGCGGGTGCCGGGTCTCCTCGGCGAGGTTCACCGAGTCCTCGAAGCCGAGCAGCGCGTAGAACGCCAGGCCGGTCGCGCCCAGGATCGCGATCCACGGTGTGCCCTCGGTGGTGATCTCCATGGCGCGCGACGGGTCGCCGTCACCCTGGACGAGCGCGACGACGCCGATCGCCAGGATCACGATCAGGCCCGACGCCTCGATGATGGTCAGCACCACGTTGACCTTGACCGACTCCGAGATGCCGATGACGTTCACCGCGGTGATGACCAGCAGGAAGAACCACGCGGCGACCAACGTCGGGACGTTGATGAACTCCGCGAGGTAGTCGCCGCCGAACGCCCTCGCCGCCGCGCCCGCGCTGGTGATGCCGGACATCAGCACCGCGAACGCGACGAGGAACGTGACGAACGGTCGCTTGAACGCGCGCTGCGCGTAGAGCGCGGCGCCCGCGGCCTGCGGGTAGCGGCCGACGAGCTCCGCGTAAGCCGCTGCGGTGAGCGTGGCCAGCACGAACGCGCACAGGAACGGGATCCAGATCGCCCCGCCGACCTCGCCCGCGACCTTGCCGGTCAGCGCGTAGATGCCCGCGCCGAGGATGTCCCCGACGACGAACAGCAGGAGCACCTTGCGGCCGATGGCCCGACGCAGGGTGGGGTTGGCGGTGTCGGTCTCGGCCTCGGTGCTCACGCGAACCTCCCTCAAGGGCTGATCCTCGTCAGTGTGGCCTTGACCTCCGCTGTGCGCGCGCTCTGAGGGCTGCGTCCGCCACGTCCCTGGGGGTCCCGACGACCGGGACGTCCACGCCGGCCTCGTCGGGGCCCAGCTCCTCGAGGGTCGCGAGCTGCGAGGCCAGGAGCGTCGCGGGCATGAAGTGCCCGGCGCGTGCCTCGAGGCGGCGGGCGAGCTCGTCGGGCGGGACCACGAGGTGTACGAACCGCACCCGGCCGTGAGCCTCGCGCAGCACGTCGCGGTAGGACCGGCGCAGCGAGGAGCACGCCACGACCGTGTCCCCGCCGGCCGCGTCCATCGCGTCGCGGATCAGGGCCAGCCACGGGGCGCGCTGCTCGTCGGTGAGCGGGATGCCCGCGCGCATCGACTCGACGTTCGCGGCGGGGTGCAGGTCGTCGCCCTCGATGAACGTCGCGCCGAGCCGCTCGGCGACCAGCCGGCCGACCGTCGTCTTGCCCGTCCCGGACACCCCCATGACCACCACGTGCTCGCTCACGCCCGCCACCCTAGGGGCCGCCGGGTGTGGACGGCGGCGGAGGTCGTGAGCACGGGCAACTAAACTCGCGCGGTGCCATCCCTCGTCGTCGACACGACGCCGCTCCGCATCAGTCCCGCCTTCCGGCGGCTCTGGTTCGGCCTGTCGATCTCGAACCTCGGCACCCAGCTCACGGTCGTCGCGGTGGGCTTGCAGGTCTACGGCATCACCGGCTCGACGTTCACCGTCGGCATCCTGGGACTGTTCGCGCTGATCCCGCTCATCGTCTTCGGGCTGTACGGCGGTGCGATCGTCGACCACTACGACCGCCGCAAGGTCGCGCTCTACGCGTCGCTCGTCAGCTGGGCCGTCATCCTCGTGCTCGCGATCCAGGGGTGGGCGGAGAACGAGCACGTCGGGCTGCTGTTCGCGCTGGTCGCGCTCCAGTCCGGGGCCAACGCCGTGAACGCGCCTGCGCGCAGCGCGATCATCCCGCGCCTGCTCGAGCCCCGGCTCATGCCGGCCGCCAACGCGCTGCAGGCGATCGGCTTCCAGACCGCGCTCACCGTCGGCCCGCTGCTCGGCGCCGCGCTGGTCGCCGCGTTCGACTACGGCCTGGCGTACACGGTCGACTTCGTGCTCTTCACGTTCGCGCTCGCGGCCGTGTTCCGCCTGCCTCCCGTGCTGCCCGAGGCCTCGTCGACCCGCCGTGCGCGCGTCGGGATCGGCTCGATCGTCGACGGGCTGCGCTATCTGGGGACCCAGAAGAACGTCCGCATGACGTTCGCCGTGGACCTCATCGCGATGATCGTGGCGATGCCGCGCGTCGTGTTCCCGGCCGTCGGCATCTGGTACCTCGGCGGGGGCGCGACGACGACCGGCATCCTCACCGCCGCGCTCGCGGTGGGGGCAGTGCTGTCCGGCACGTTCTCCGGCGGGCTCGCGCGCGTGCGGTGGCAGGCGCGCGTCATCACGTTCGCGATCACCGGGTGGGGGCTCTCGGTCATGGCGTTCGGGCTGGTGCTCGTGGCGGTCGGGCGCGACAAGCCGGACCACGTGCTGGGGGCCGCGCTCGCGATCGCCTGCTGCACGTTGGTCGCGGCGGGCGGGGCCGACGAGATCAGCGCGATCTTCCGCCAGACCATCCTGCAGACCGCCACGCCCGACGACATGCGCGGGCGGCTGCAGGGCGTGTTCATCGTCGTCGTCGCGGGTGGTCCACGCCTGGGCGACCTGTGGATCGGGTCGATGTCCGAGTGGGTCGGCGAGGCGTGGGCGGTCGTGATCGGCGGGTCGCTGTGCGTGGTCCTGCTGTGGCTGCTCGTGCGGTGGCAGCGCTCGTTCTGGGCCTACGACGGGCGCAACCCGGTCGCGTGAAAGACCCACCCACGGGTGGACCCGGTCGATCCCGGGGGCTGATGTGCCGCGCGCCTCTGTCGACGAGCCTGGTGCGGTGACGACCTACATCCATGGCCGGCCCGAACGGGTGGTCCGCCGCCGACGCCGATCGGCGATCGTGCTCGTCGTCGTGCTGCTCGTCGCAGCCCTCGCGGGCCTGCACCTGGCGGACTCCTCGGACGCGGCCCCGGCCTCGTCGACGCCCTCGCTCGGCAAGGAGCCGGCCCTCGCGGGAGTCGACGACGAGCTCGCCCGCCGGTTCACCGCAGCGCAGGCGGCGGCGGCCGACGACGGGATCGCCCTGACCCTCACGTCGGGCAAGCGGACCGCCAAGGAGCAGCGCGCGCTGGTCGCCGCGGCGGAGAAGAAGTACGGCTCCAAGGCCGAGGCGCACCGCTGGGTGCTGCCCGCGCGGTCGTCGGCGCACGTCGAGGGACTGGCGCTCGACGTCGGCCCGACGTCCGGCGCGCTGTGGCTCGAGGAGCACGGGCTCGAGTTCGGGCTGTGCCGGACGTACGCGAACGAGGTGTGGCACTTCGAGAAGCTGCCAGACGGCCGCGACACGTGCGCGCCCATGCACCCGGACTCCTCGTCGGGCTGGTGACCGGTCCGCGACCCGTGGGGGCCGCGGACCGGTCGCCGGATCACGCGGTGGTGCAGAGCGTGCCGTTGAGGCGGAAGGCCGTCGGCGCCGGGTTGGCGCCGCTGTACCCGCCGTTGAACCCGAACGACGTGCTGCCGCCCGCCGGGATGCTCGCGTTGTAGCCGGCGTCCTTGGCCGAGACGTTGGCTCCGCTCTGGCTGGCCACCGCGTTCCAGGCCTGCTGGACGGTCTGGCCGCCGGCGAACGCCCAGGTCAGCGTCCAGCCGTTGATCGCCGCGCCCTGGTTCTTGATCGTCACGTTGGCCGTGAAGCCGACGTTCCAGGAACCGGGGACGGCGTAGGTGACCGTGCAGCCGCCCGCGGGGGGCGGGGTGGTGACGGTGGGCGTGGGGGTCGGGGTAGGTGTCGGCGTGACCGTCGGGGTCGGGGTGACTGTCGGCGTCGGGGTGGTCGGGGGCGTCGTCGGCGCGACCGCGTTGAGGGCCGCCAGCGTCGAGGTGTACGCCGCCTTCGGGTTGCCGCTGTTGTCGAACAGCAGCGGGTTCTCGCCCGTGCGCCACGAGTCGGAGTCGCGCACGCCCCACACGGTGATGCCCGTGCAGCG
Organism: Cellulomonas rhizosphaerae; assembly: GCF_003470205.1. Classification (GTDB taxonomy): domain Bacteria; phylum Actinomycetota; class Actinomycetes; order Actinomycetales; family Cellulomonadaceae; genus Cellulomonas; species Cellulomonas rhizosphaerae. The sequence goes on along the minus strand of NZ_QWKP01000223.1, from coordinate 18,737 downwards.
GGTCACCGCGAGGCAGGCCTTCGTGACGGTCGAGTACACCGAGGCCTGCGAGCTGCCCTGCGCGACGTCGAGCTCGGTGATCTGCACGTCGACGCCGAGGTCGGCGAAGCGCTGCAGGTTGGCCTGGTAGTCGCCGGCGACGCCGCCGCCGAGGTGGCTCTGGAAGCCGACGCAGTCGATGGGGACGCCGCGCGCCTTGAAGTCCTTGACCATGTTGTAGACGCCGGTCGACTTCGCGTTGATGCCGTCGGTGTTGTAGTCGTTGTAGCAGAGCTTGGCGCCGGGGTCGGCGGCCCGGGCTGCGCGGAAGGCAGCCTCGATCCAGTCGTTGCCGGTGCGCTGCAGGTTGGAGTCGCGGCGGCTGCCCTGGCCGTCGTCGGCGAAGGCCTCGTTGACCACGTCCCAGGCGTAGATCTTGCCCTTGAAGTGCGTCGCGACCTGGGTGACGTGGTTGATCAGCGCGGTCCGCAGGGCGGTCCCGGAGAGGTTCTGCATCCAGCCGGGCTGCTGCTGGTGCCACGCCAGGGTGTGGCCGCGCACCTGCTTGCCCCCGTTGGCGGCCGCCCATGCGACGAGCCGGTCGCCTTGGGTGTAGTTGAACTGCCCCTGGTTCGGCTCGGTCGCGTCCATCTTCATCTCGTTCTCGGGCGTGACCGAGCTGAACTCGCGCGCGGCGATGGCCGCGTACGTCGCGTCGGACAGCTTCGACGGCGCGATCGCCGCACCGAAGTACCGGCCGCTCTGGGCCGCCGCGGCGCCCAGCGTGCTCGCCGCCGCCTGCGCAGGTGCCATCACGGCCAGACACGTTCCGGCGGTGGCGAGCGCGAGCGTCGTGGCGATCAGCGCCTGCCGCCCGCGTCGTGGTGTGTTGCTCATCGGGTCACCTCTCTCGGGTACCCGCCGTCCTTGGCGGGTGGGCGGCTCCCCTGCGGTGGGGGCGCGCGCACATCCGCGTGCGCGCGCTCAGCCCCGACCAAGCCGTTGCCGTCACGGTGACAGGGATGCGATAACGATGTCGAAGCCCTGAAACGATTCGCACCGCCGATTGCTCAGCCCCCCGGGTGGCCGGTCATCTCGCCGATTCGGCATGGACTCGCCGATCTGAACCGGCGAGTTGATGTGGAACCGGCGAGGCGACGGGCATCCCAGAGCCGGTCGCGGCAGCCGGGCCGGATGCCGGCGGTCAGCGCGGGACGTTGCGGATGTTGGAGCGGGCCATCGCGACCACGTCCGCCACCCCGCCGCCGATCACCTGCTTGGCCATCGCGCGCGTGAAGCCCGAGACCTGCTTGCGCGTGATCGTGGGCGGCAGGGACAGCGCGCGCGGGTCGGTGACCAGGTCGACGAGCGCCGGGCCGTCGTGCGAGAACGCCTCGCGCAGCGCGTCCCGGATGCCGCGCGGGTCCTCGACCCGCACCGACGGGATGCCGATCGCGGCCGCGATCGCCGCGTAGTCGATGGCCGGGGAGTCGGTGGCGTAGGACGGGACGCCCGCGACGAGCATCTCCAGGCGCACCATCGCGAGCGACGCGTTGTCGAAGAGGATCACCTTGACCGGCAGGTCCAGCGCCCGCAGCGTGATGAGCTCGCCGAGCAGCATGGAGAGCCCGCCGTCCCCGGCGATCGCGACGACCGCCCGCGGCCGGGCGGCCTCGTCACCGGAGCCACCCGGTCCCGCGGGGTCGCCCGACGAGGTCGACGACGGCTGCGCCAGCGCCGCCCCGATCGCGTGCGGGAGCGCGTTGGCCATGGATCCGTGCAGGAACGACCCGATCACCCGGCGCCGCCCGTTGGGCGTGATGTAGCGAGCGGCCCAGACGTTGCCCATCCCCGTGTCGACCGCGAACACCGCGTCGTCGGGCGCCTCCTCGTCGAGGATCGAGGCGGCCAGCTCGGGGTGGATCGGGGTGAGGTCCTCCGCGTCCTTCGTGTACGCGCCGACGACGCCCGACATCGCCTTGTCCTGCCGCGCGAGCATCTTCTCGAGGAAGCGCCGGTTGGTGCGGGCGCGCACCAGGGGTAGCACCGCGCGGATCGTCTCGCCCACGTCGCCGAGCACCGCGAGGTCGTTGCGCGTGCGGCGCCCGAGCCGGGTGGGCTCGATGTCGACCTGCGCGGTCGGCACGTCGGGGAGGAACTCCGGGTACGGGAAGTCGGTGCCGAGCAGCAGGATCAGGTCGGCGCCCTCGAGCGCCGCTGCGCACGCGCCGTAGCCGAGGAGCCCGGTCATCCCCACGTCGAACGGGTTGTCGTACTGGATGACCTCCTTGCCGCGCAGCGAGTGGCCGACGGGAGCGGCGAGCTTCTCGGCCAGCGCGAGCACCTCGTCGCGCGATCCGCGCACGCCCGCGCCGGCGAAGATCGTCACGCGGTCGGCGGCGTCGATCGCGGCGGCCAGCGCGCGGACGGACTCGTCGGCCGGGACCACCCGAGGGGCCGGCGCCGGGGTCAGGACGTCGATGCCGTCGTCGGCCGCCTCCAGCTCCGCGACGTCACCCGGCAGCGTGAGGACCGCGACGCCGGGCGCCCCGTACGCGTGGTGGATGGCCGAGCGGATGACGCGCGGCGCCTGCGCGGCGGACGTGATCATCTCGCTGTACGCGGAGCACTCGAGGAACAGGCGGTCCGGGTGGGTCTCCTGGAAGAACTGCGTGCCGATCTCCGCGCTCGGGATGTGGCTCGCGATCGCCAGCACGGGGACGCGCGAGCGGTGCGCGTCGTACAGCCCGTTGATGAGATGCAGGTTGCCCGGTCCGCACGAGCCCGCGCAGACCGCGAGCCGCCCGGTCAGCTCCGCCTCGGCGGCCGCCGCGAAGGCGCCGGCCTCCTCGTGGCGGACGTGCACCCAGGCGATGTCGACGCCGTCATCCGCCGCCCGTCGCACGGCGTCGACCACCGGGTTGAGGCTGTCCCCGACGATCCCGTAGATGTGCCGCGCTCCCGCGGCGACGATCTGGGCGACGAGCTGGTCGGCAATGGTGCGAGAGGCCATCTCCCCATCGTGTGTGCGGGGCGGTGCTCCCGCACCTCAGGCCAGGCCGGCCAGCGCCCGGTCGAGGATGGCGCGGAGTTGGTGGACGTACTCGACGAGCCAGTCGCCCTCGTAGGCGCGCGGCGTGATCTCGACGAGCATCACGAGCGCGAGCTGCACGCGGTAGAGCAGCAGGCGGGTCGCCGCGGCGGGCTCGTCGACCGCCCACGGCGCACCCGCCTCCGCCGCGTAGCCGGCCAGCAGGTGCGCCGAGGTCCCGTGCCACATCGCGTCGGCGCCGACGAGGTCGAACAGCGGGTCGCCCCAGATGGCCCGCTCCGGGTCGATGACCCCGACGAGCGCGCCCGACGACGGGTCGACGAACAGGTTGCCGGGCCAGAGGTCGGTGTGGACCAGGCGCGGGGTGGTGACCTCGGCGAGCGCACCGGCGTGGCGGGCCACGGCCGCGCGGATCTCGTCGTCGGGCAACGCGGTGCCCCACCGCCGACCGTCCGCCAGCAGCGCCTCGATGATCCGCCCGAACGCCTCCGGCCAGGTGCCCGCCTGCAGCCCGGGGTTGCTCGGGTAGCCGAACAGCGGACCGGTGACGGATCCCTGCCGGGCGAGGTGGGCGCCGAGCTCGGTCTCGACGCGCATCAAGCGCGGGTCGCCCGCCTCGAAGCCGGCCTCGTTCAGCGGGACGCCGTCGAGGTGGCTGACGACGACGGCGTCGCCGGGCAGGACGGTGCGGCTGAAGTCGGCCAGCAGGAGGGTCGGCATGAGCAGCTCGGGGCGGCCGTCGGCCAGGCCGTAGACGAGCGCCTCGGTGCGCAGCACGTCGTGCTCGTAGCTGAGCAGGCGATCGGTCTCGTCGGGCGCGGCCTTGACGACGACCCGGCGGCCGTCCTCCAGGGTGACGCGGTGCGTGGTGGCGAACATGCCGCCCGTGAGCCGCTCCGCGGACGCCAGCGTCCCCAGGGGCGCGACGATCTGCGACAGGGCATCGGTGCTGGTCACCGCTCTACGGTAGCGCTCCGGCCGTCGTCATCGAAACGATTTGACTCGACGCACTCGGCGAGCTCGGCGGCGGACACGGACGCACCCGCCGAGGCCGAGACCGACTGGTCCTCGAGCTTGTCGTGGACGTGGCCCGTGTGCTTGCCGCGCAGGGTCCGGTAGGACAGCAGCACGGCGACCACGGCGACGATCGCCGAGACGACGACCACCCGGAACCCGGCGTGCGACCCGTCCGCGTCGATCTGCGCGCCGGCGATCGACGAACCCACCGAGACGCCCACGCCGAGCGCGGTGCCGACCCAGGTCAGACCCTCGGTGAGCCGCTCGGGCGGGACCAGCTGCTGCACGAGCGCGTTGCCGTTGATCAGCGTCGGCGCGATCGCGAAGCCGGTGACGAACATGACCGCGGCGAGCATCCACAGCGAGTCGACGAGGAAGAACAGCGAGACGCCGACCGCCAGCGCGATCATCCCATTCGCGAACCGCTGGTGCAGGGGGCGCTTCCAGTGCCGGGTGCCGTACAGCAGGCCGGACACGAGCGAGCCCGCAGCGAAGACCGCGAGCACGGGGCCGGCGAGGTTCTTCTGGCCGGCCTCGTCGGCGAACGCGACGGTCGAGACGTCGTTCGCGCCGAAGATCGAGCCCATCGCGACGAACACGAGGACCAGCACGAGCATCGCGGGCGTGCGGAGCACCGAGCCGGTCGGGCGGGGCTGGTCCTTGGGCGCGACGGCGGGCTCGGTGGCCCGCAGCGCGCAGAACCAGTAGCCGCCGACGATCATCGCGACGAGCGGGACGATCAGCCCGGCGGTCGGCTCCACGCCCGTGGCCAGCAGGGTCGCGGCGACGGGGCCGACGACGAACACGAGCTCGTCGACCGCGGACTCGAGCGCGTAGGCGGTGTGCAGCTGGCGCGGGTCGCTCAGCTCGCTCGACCAGCGCGCGCGCACGAGCGACCCGAACGAGCCGATCGCCGCGCCCGTCACGGCCGCGGTCACGTAGAGGACGGCCTCGGGTGCCTCGGCGATCGCGGCCACGATCAGCCCGACGAGCCCTGCGGCGGACACGGCCACGGCGGGCCGCATGATCCGCGCCTGCCCGTGCCGGTCCACGAGCCGCGACAGCTGCGGCGAGCACACGGCCTGCGCGATGACGTACACGGCCGAGACGCGGCCGGCCAGGCCGTAGGAGTCGTAGATCGCGGAGACCATCAGCACGATCCCGATGCCCACCATCGACATCGGCAGCCGCGCGAGCGCCCCGGACGCGGAGAACGCGAGCGCGCCGGGCCGCTTCAGCACATCTGCGTAGGGCCCCAGCACGCCCCCATCCTGTCACCCCGTACGCGGCCGGCGGTCCGGGGGCATGATCAGCGCATGACGGTTCACGTGACGGATGTGCCCGACGAGCAGCGCTTCGAGGCGCGCGACGAGTCGGGCGAGCTGATGGGTGTCTCCTACTACGACGTGATCGGGACCACGGTCGCGTTCACGCACACCGAGGTCGACGAGCGCTTCGAGGGCCAGGGCATCGCGGGAGCCCTGACCCGCTCCGCGCTGGACGCCGTCCGCGCGCAGGGCAACCGCCGCGTGGCGGCGCTGTGCCCGTACGTGAAGGCCTGGATCGCCCGCCACCCTGACTACCAGGACCTCCTCGCCGCGTCCTGACCCCGCGACCAGGTGGTTGCGCACGCTTCGCGGCCCGCAAGCGTGCACAACCACCTGCTCGGCCACCGGTCGGGCGGGTCGGGCCGTCGGGCGGGTCAGCGGGGGGTGCGGACGACGCGGACCTCGCCTGCGCCGAGCTTCAGCGTGCCCGCCACGCGGTCGCCCGTGAGCAGCTCCGTGCCGTCGGCGGGCACGGCGACCGGCTCGTCGAGGTGGTTGATCGCCACGGTGTAGGTCGCCTCGGAGCTGGCCCGGCGGACGACCTCGACCCCCTCCGGCAGGTCGGGCGACGTGATCCCGGCGTCGGCGTAGGCCAGCTGCAGGAGCGGCGCGAGACCCTCGACGTCGAGGCGGGTCGACACGTACCAGCCGTGCCCGGAACCCAGCGAGTGCCGCGTGATCGCGGGCCGCCCGGCGGCCGGACCGTCCTCGTACGTGCCGACCACGGACGCGCCCGCGAGCACGATGTCGTCGGACCACACGTCCCCGGACACCGAGGTCCCGGACAGGTCGACGCGCACGGACTGGCCCGCGCGCAGCGGCAGGAACTCCTCGACGCTCATGCCGAGCGCCTCGCGCAGCGGAGCGCCGTAGCCGCCCACGTGCACCGCGTCGCACTCGTCGACCACGGCCGAGAAGTACGAGACCAGCAGGGTCCCGCCGCCCGCGACGTAGCGCGTGAGGTTGGCCGCGCCGGCCTCGGTGAGCAGGTACGACGCGGGAGCGACGACGAGCGGGTACGCCGAGAGGTCGGACTCGGGGTGGGCCATGTCGACGGTGAGCCCGTCGCGCCACAGCCGCTCGTGGAAGGCCGCGAGGCGCTCGCGGTGGTCGAGGTCGTCGGACGGCCGCCACTCCAGGTCCTGGGCCCAGAAGGACTCCCAGTCCCACAGGATCGCGGCGTCGGCGACGGTCCGGGAGCCGCGCAGCTCGGCCAGGCGGCCGAGGTCGGCCCCGAGCGAGACGACCTCGCGCCACACGCGCGACGAGGTCCCCGTGTGGGGCAGCATCGCGGAGTGGAACTTCTCCGCGCCCGAGCGGGAGGCCCTCCACTGGAAGAACAGGATCGCGTCGGCGCCGCGGGCCAGGTGCGAGAGCGAGTTGCGGTGCATCTCGCCGGCTCGCTTGGCCACGTTGCGCGGCTGCCAGTTCACGGCCGACGTGGAGTGCTCCATGAGCATCCATGGGCGCCCGCCGGCCACGGAGCGGGTCAGGTCCGCGGCGAGCGCGAGGCCGACCTCGGGGTGCTCGTCGGCCGCGGTCAGGTAGTGGTCGTTCGAGACGACGTCGACCTCGCGGCCCCAGGCCCACAGGTCGGTCGACGGGCACGAGCCGGCCATGAAGTTCGTGGTGATCGGCACCGACGAGTGCGCGCGGATCGCGTCGCGCTCGGCGATGAAGCACTCGCGCAGCGCGTGGTCCGTGAACCGCGCGAAGTCGAGCCGCTGGGCGGGGTTGACCACGCTCGCGGCGACCGCTGGCACGTCCACGTGCGACCACGAGCCGTACCGCTGGCCCCAGAACGCCGTGCCCCACGCGTTGTTGAGCGCGTCGAGCGTGCCGTAGCGGTCCTGCAGCCAGGTGCTGAAGGCCGCGGCCGACGAGGGGGAGTAGTCCTCCGAGACCGGGGCGCCGTACTCGTTGTGCACGTGCCACAGCGCGATCGCGGGGTGCGAGCCGTAGCGCCGGGCGAGCTCGGTGGCGATCCGGACGGACGCCGCGCGGTACTCGGGCGAGCTGGGGCCGGCCATGCCGCGCGAGCCGAAGCCGAGCACGGTGCCCTCGCGCGTGACGACCCGCGCCGAGGGGTAGGTCGCGAAGAACCAGGCGGGCGGCGACGCGGTCGGCGTGCCCAGGTCCACCCGGATCCCCGCGGCGTGCAGCAGCTCGATGAGCTCGTCGAGCCAGCCGAAGTCGAACTCGCCCTCACGCGGCTCGAGCAGCGCCCAGGAGAAGATGCCGATGCTCACCAGGTTGACGCCGGCCTCGTGCATGAGGGCGATGTCCTCGTCCCAGACCTCGCGCGGCCACTGCTCGGGGTTGTAGTCCCCGCCGTAGGCGATGGCGTCGAGGCCGAGCGGCCAGGACGGCGAGGTGGGACCGGGATCGGCGAACATGACGCTCCATCGAGTCAGTGACAGTGTGTGCGAATGCTGTGCACGCTCACAGTCACTGTGACCGCGCACAACGACCAGATAACACTGTGGACGCGGTGGTTGACAAGTCCCCGGCCCGTGCAGTTACTGTGACCGGGCACAGGCAGGCGTCGCTGGGACGCCACCGTTCGTCGCAGAGCTGCGACGGATCTCGACGAGGAGGTCAGATGCGCCTGCACACAGGCATCAGAGCCGCAGCGATCATCGCTGCAACCACGCTTCTCGCCGCCGGCTGCACGTCCGGCGACGACACCACGTCCAGCTCGCCGACGGGCGGCAGCACGGAGAAGGCCGAGAAGGTCGACCTCACGTTCTGGACGTGGGCTCCGGGCATGGACGACGTGGTCAAGGCGTGGAACGACGCGAACCCCGACATCCAGGTCACCGTCAACAAGCAGGACGGCGGCGACCCGGCGGTCACCAAGCTCCTCACCGCGATCAAGGCGGGCTCGGGCGCCCCGGACCTCATGCAGACCGAGTACCAGAAGATCCCCACGCTCGTCGCGGCGGACGCCCTGGCCGACATCTCCGGCGCGGTCGACTCGAGCATCGCGGGGCACTTCGCGGACGGCACCTGGCAGTCCGTGACGCTGGGCGGCGACGCGGTCTACGGCATCCCGCAGGACTCGGGCCCCATGGAGTTCTACTACCGCGAGGACATCTTCACGAAGTACAAGCTCGACGTCCCGACGACGTGGGCCGAGTACGCCGACGTCGCCACCAAGCTGCACGAGGCCGACCCCAAGGCCTACCTCGGCACCTTCTCGGCCACCGACGCGGGCTGGTTCACCGGCCTCACGCAGCAGGCTGGCGCCTCGTGGTGGGGCATCAACGGCGACGCGTGGTCGGTCGACATCGACTCCGCCGCGTCCCAGAAGGTCGCGTCGTACTGGGGCGACCTCGTGGAGAAGGGCGTCATCGACAACAAGCCGATGTACACCCCGGAGTGGAACGCCGCGCTGAACGACGGCACGCAGGCCGGCTGGGTCTCCGCGATCTGGGCTCCCGGCGTGCTCGCGGGCAACGCCGCCGACACGCAGGGCAAGTGGAAGATGGCGCCGATGCCGCAGTGGAACGCGGGCGACAACGCGACGGGCAACTGGGGCGGCTCGGCCACCTCGGTGACGTCGCAGTCGAAGAACGTCGAGGCGGCGACGAAGTTCGCCACCTGGATGAACACGAGCCAGGACGCCGTCAACATCCTGGTCGCCAAGGGCGGGCTCTACCCGGCCGACCTCCCGGGCCAGGCCGAGGCGCTGTCCGCCCCGCCGGCCTTCTTCCCGAACCAGCCGGACTTCTACACGACGGCCACGGACATCGCGAAGTCGGTCCAGCCGTTCACGTACGGTCCCAACGTGAACGTCGCCTTCTCCGCCTACAACGACCAGTTCGGCAAGGCCGCCGAGTCGAAGAAGGCCTCCGCCTTCCTCACCGCGCTCACGGCCATGCAGAAGGCCACCGTCGACGACCTGTTGAACTCCGGCTTCACGGTCGACGAGTAAGGCCCTCGGGCGGCCACCCGCACCCCCTCGCGGGTGGCCGCCCAACCCACCACCCCGACAGGAGACCGGACGATGACCGTCCAGACGCCTCCCCGCGCCCGTCGCCGCCGCAGCGGCCGGTTCGCGCCGTACGTCTACCTCGCCCCGGCGATGACCCTCTTCGCGCTGTTCCTCGCGCTGCCCATCGGCTACGCGCTGTACCTGAGCTTCCGCACCGTCAAGGTCAGCGGGCTCGGGCTCGGCAAGGGCGCCCGCACCGAGGTGTGGGCGGGCTTCGACAACTACGCCCGGTCGCTGACCGACCCCGACTTCATCGACTCGGTGATCCGGGTCGCCCTGTACGGGCTGGTGCTCGTGCCGGTGATGCTCGGCCTCGCGCTGCTGTTCGCGCTGCTGCTCGACTCGAAGCGCACCCGCGGCCGCGGCTTCTCGCGGGTCTCGATCTTCCTGCCGTACGCGGTGCCCGCGGTGATCGCGTCGCTGCTGTGGGGCTTCCTCTACCTGCCGCGGGTCAGCCCGTTCTACTACGTGTTCGACAAGATCGGCTGGGACGCCCCGGACATCCTGTCCTCGCAGTGGGTGCTGTTCGCGATCGCCAACATCGGCCTGTGGGGCGGCGTCGGCTTCAACATGATCGTCATCTACACCGCGCTCAAGGCGATCCCGTCCGAGCTCTACGAGGCCGCGCGGCTCGACGGCGCGACCGAGGTGCAGATCGCCTGGCGGATCAAGATCCCCGTGGTGACGCCCTCGCTCATCCTCACGTTCCTGTTCTCGATGATCGCGACGCTGCAGGTGTTCGCCGAGCCGATGACGCTCCGGCCCCTGACCAACACGATCTCGTCGACCTGGAGCCCGCTCATGAAGGTCTACCGCGACGCCTTCACGCGCGACGACATCTACTCGGCCGCCGCGACCTCCGTGATCATCGCGCTCGCCACGTTCGCGCTCTCGTTCGGCTTCCTGCGCCTGGTGCAGCGCCGTGCCTTCAGCCAGGAGAACAGCTGACATGACTGCCACACTCGCTCCGACCAAGCCGCCGACCGTGGTCCGCACGACCACGGGCGCCACGGGTCCGTCGAACAAGCGCAGCACGCTGTCCACCGTGGTGCTGCTCGTCGGCGCCGCCTACTGCCTGCTGCCCGTCGCGTGGGTGCTCGTCGCCTCGACCAAGAGCGCCGGCGAGCTGTTCACGACCTTCACGTTCACGCCGTCGACCCACCTGTGGGACAACGTCCAGGACCTGTCCGCCTACCGCGGCGGCCTGTTCTGGCGCTGGATGGCCAACACCGCGCTGTACGCGGGCGTCGGCGCGCTGCTCTCGGTGATCGTCTCCGCGATGGCCGGCTTCGGGCTGGCCAAGTTCAGCTTCGCGGGCAAGAAGGCCATCTTCAACGTCATCCTCGCCGGGGTCCTCGTGCCCGGCGTCGTGCTCGCGATCCCGCAGTACCTGCTGCTCGCCCAGGTCGGCCTGACCAACACCTACTGGTCGGTGCTGCTGCCCAGCATCATCAGCCCGTACGGCATCTACCTCGCGCGCATCTACGCGGCGGCCTCGGTGCCCGACGACGTCCTCGAGGCGGCCCGCACGGACGGCGCGGGCGAGGCGCGGATCTTCGCGCGCATCGCGGTCCCGATGATGGTCCCGGGCCTGGTCACGGTGTTCCTGTTCCAGTTCGTCGCCATCTGGAACAACTACATGCTGCCGTACATCATGCTCGGCAACGACCGCCTCTTCCCCATCACGGTGGGCCTGTCCGGACTGCTCAACCAGGGCGCCTCGCAGCCCGCGATGTACACCGCGGTGATCACCGGCGCCCTGCTGTCGATCATCCCGCTGATCGCCCTGTTCCTGCTCCTGCAGCGGTACTGGCAGGTCGACCTCGCCGCCGGCGCGGTCAAGGCCTGAGCGCCCCCTAGAGTTCGCTGTGATGGAACCCCAAGGACAGGCGCGCAAGCGCCCGACGATCCGCGACGTGGCGGCCGCCGCCGGCGTCTCGCGAGGCACGGTCTCCCGTGTCATCAACGGCGGCCACTGGGTCTCTCCCGGCGCGCTCGCGGCCGTCGAGGAGGCCATCAAGACCACCGGCTACTCGATGAACCAGCACGCCCGCAGCCTGGCGACCGGCCGGTCCAACTCGGTCGCGTTCCTGCTCACCGAGGCGCAGCACCTGCTGTTCGAGGACCCCAACTTCTCGATCCTGCTGCGGGGCGCAGCGCAGGCGCTGGCCGCGCGCGGCATGCCGCTGCTGCTCATGGTCGCGGGGACGCCCGACGAGCAGAAGCAGGTGCTCGACTACGTCGGCGCCGGTCACGTGGACGGCGTGCTGCTCATCTCCTCGCACGCGGGCAGCCCGGTGCTGCGGTCGCTCGTGCGCCAGGAGATCCCGACGATCGCGTGCGGCATCCCGCTCGGCTTCGAGTCGACCGTGGGTCACGTCGCGGCCGACGACCTGGGTGGCGGCCGCCGCATGACGCGCCACCTGCTCGACACGGGCCGCACCCGCGTCGCCACCATCACGGGCCCGCTCGACACCCCCGGCGGCCGGCTGCGGCTCGAGGGCTACCGCACCGAGCTGGGCGACGCGTACGACGAGACCCTCGTCGCGCACGGCGACTACACGCGCCAGGGCGGGACCGCGGCGATGCGCGAGCTGCTCGAGCGGCGGCCCGACCTCGACGCGGTGTTCGTCGCCTCGGACCTCATGGCCACGGGCGCGATGCAGGTGCTGCGCGAGTCCGGTCGGCGCGTGCCGGAGGACGTCGCGGTCGGCGGCTTCGACGACTCCGGCCTCGCCGCGACCCTCGACCCGGCCCTGACGACCATGCGCCAGCCGTTCGAGCGGATCAGCGCGGAGATGGTCCGCCTCCTCCTGGACGTCGTCGACGGCGCCGACCCGGCCACCATCACCCTCCCGACCTCCCTGGTCGTCCGCGACTCCGCCTGACCCCGGCCCGCCCGTCGGTGCACCAGCCGGTCGACCAGGCGGTTGCGCACGTTTGACGTCCGATTGGCGTGCGCAACCACCTGCTCGCCGGGTTCGAAGCCGGCGAGGTGGTCGGTCGGAGCTGGGTCAGCCAGCCAGGGCGGCCGAGACGACGTCCTTGGCCTCCGACTGGACCTGCGCGAGGTGGTCGGCCGAGACGAACGACTCGGCGTAGATCTTGTAGACGTCCTCCGTGCCCGACGGGCGCGCGGCGAACCACGCGTTGGCGGTCGTGACCTTGAGGCCGCCGATCGCCTCGTCGTTGCCCGGTGCGCGGGTCAGGCGGGACACGATCGGGTCGCCCGCGAGCGTCGTCGCGGAGACCTGCTCGGGGGAGAGGGCCGCGAGGGTGGCCTTCTGCTCGCGGGTGGCCTCGGCGTCGATCCGCGCGTACCAGGACTCGCCGAACTCCTCGACGAGCTCGCGGTGCCGCTGCGAGGGGGACTTGCCGGTCGTCGCGAGGATCTCGGAGGCCAGCAGAGCCGCGATGGGGCCGTCCTTGTCCGTGGTCCACACCGTGCCGTCCTTGCGCAGGAACGAGGCGCCCGCGGACTCCTCGCCGCCGAACCCGATCGAGGAGTCGATCAGCCCGGGCACGAACCACTTGAACCCGACCGGCACCTCGATCACGGGCCGGCCGAGGCGGGCGCCCACGCGGCTGATCAGGTCGGACGAGACGAGGGTCTTGCCGATCCCCGCGTCGGACGGCCACTGCGGGCGCGCGCCCGAGTACAGGTAGTCGATCATCACGGCGAGGTAGTGGTTCGGGTTCATCAGCCCGCCGTCGGGCGTGACGATGCCGTGCCGGTCGGAGTCCGCGTCGTTGCCCGTCGCGATGTCGTACGGCGCCGGCCCGCCGCCCGCCGTCATCCGGTTGACCAGCGAGGCCATCGCGTACGGCGACGAGCAGTCCATCCGGATCTTGCCGTCCCAGTCCAAGGTCATGAACGGCCAGCGCGGGTCCGCCTCGGGGTTTACCACGGTGAGGTCCAGGCCGTAGCGCTCGCCGATCGCGCCCCAGTAGTCGACGACCGCGCCGCCCAGCGGGTCCGCGCCGATGCGCACGCCCGCGGACCGGATCGCGTCGAAGTCGATCATGTTGGCCAGGTCGTCGACGTACGACGAGAGGTAGTCGTGCTTGCGGATCAGCTCGGAGGTGATCGCGCGCTCGTACGGGATGCGCGGCACCGAGCGCCAGCCCGACGCGAGGATCTGGTTGGCCCGGTCGGCGATCCAGCCGGTCGAGTCGGAGCCCGCGGGGCCGCCGTGCGGCGGGTTGTACTTGAAGCCGCCGTCGGTCGGCGGGTTGTGCGACGGGGTCACGACGATGCCGTCGGCCAGACCGGGCCCCTGCGTGCGCACGCCCTCCGAGGTCCCGGCGCCGTTGTGCCGCAGGATCGCGAGCGAGACCGCGGGCGTCGGCGTGAACGAGTCGCGCGCGTCGACGTGCACCTCGACGCCGGCAGCGACCAGCACCTCGATCGCCGTGCGCTGCGCGGGCCCGGACAGCCCGTGGGTGTCGCGCCCGATGAACAGCGGCCCGTCGGTGCCCGCCCCGCGGCGGTACTCGACGATCGCCGCGGTGATCGCGACGATGTGCGCCTCGTTGAACGCCCGCTTGAACGCGCCGCCGCGGTGGCCGCTCGTGCCGAAGACCACCTTCTGGTCGGGGTCGGTCACGTCCGGCTCGAGGTCGTAGTACGCGGCGAGCAGGGCGTCGATGTCGACGAGGTCCTCGGGCAGGGCGGGTGTTCCGGCGCGCGGGTGCATGCCTCGATCCTTCCTCAGCGACGACGACAATGCACGGGCCCCGGTCCCGGTAGCCTGGACCCATGGCCAAGAACACAGGTGACTTCGTGCTGCGCCCCTTCGAGGGCCTCCCCGGCGAGCCCGACTGGGTCGCGCTCAAGGAGGTCGTCCCGGCCGCCACGGGCACCGCGCGCACGACGAAGGAGCACGGCTCCCACGAGGTGCTCGTCACCACCGTCCTGCCGCAGGCCTGGCCCGCCCTGCACCGCGCCGACGGCGTGATCCTCCTGGCCCTGCAGACCACGACCAGCTCGGGCGACTCGAGCCGCGACCTCGCTGCCGCGCTCCTCGAGGCCATCGACGCCGAGCCCGGCACCGCGATCGAGCTGACCGGCCTGCCCGAGGCCGGCCCCCGCCTGCAGGACGTCCTCGACCTGTCCGTGCCGTTCGACGTGACGGTCCAGGACACGTTCGCCTACTGGCTCGCGCCGGACGTCGAGCGCACGGACGACCTGGCCGCCGCGATCGAGGAGGCCGACGCCGGCATCATCGACACGGTCAAGCTCGCCGGTGTCGAGTCCGCGTACTGGTGCCGCATGGGCGCGCGCGAGTTCCTGCGCTGGGCACAGCCGCACGAGGAGCAGGTCGTCCTCGACGGCCTCGCCCGCCTGCACGCGAAGCGCGCGTCCGGGTTCGAGGGCGCCAAGTTCGTCGGCTACTTCCGCTCGAGCGGCCTCGTCGTCCCCGTCTGGGAGCTGCCGCGCGGCACCGAGGCCGAGGACATCGAGGGTGCCGTGGCCGCGTTCGCGCCGGTCTTCGCCGAGGCGCTGGCCAGCACCGAGGCGCTCGACGCGAACGAGCGCCGCGCGCGCGCCGGCCTCGTGGCGCGCCAGGTCACGCTGCGCTGAGCACCTTCGACCTCGCTAGGCTGACGCCGTGACGGCCCAGGGCACGCAGACCCCCGACGACGACGCGGGGGCCTCCAAGCCCCGCGCCCGCGGCCGGTCCCGCGCGACGCAGACGACGACCACCCCCGCGGCCCGCACCCCGCGCGTCCGCCAGCGCGTGGCGGTCGTCATCCCCGCCAAGGACGAGTCGCGGCGCATCGCCGCGACCGTCCGCTCGGCCAAGTCGATCCCGCACGTCGACCTCGTGCTCGTGGTCGACGACGGCTCCGAGGACGACACGCAGCACGTGGCCCGCGAGGCCGGCGCCGTCGTCGTGCGGCACTCGCACAACCGTGGCAAGGCCGCGGCCATGGAGACGGGTGCGGCCGTGGTCGCGATGCGCGACGCCCCCGACCGCCTGCCGCGGATCTTGCTGTTCATCGACGGCGACCTCGGCGAGACCGCGGTCAACACCGCGCCGCTGGTGCCGCCGGTGGTCGAGGGCCACACCGACCTCGCGATCGCGCTGATCCCGCCGCAGCCGGGCGCGGGTGGGCGCGGCATCGTCGTCGGCGCCGCTCGTCGGGCCATCCAGTCGCTGACCGGCTGGACGCCCACGCAGCCGCTGTCGGGGATGCGCTGCCTGACGCGCGAGGCGTTCGAGGCCGCGACGCCGCTCGCGCACGGGTGGGGCGTCGAGACCGGCATGACGATCGACCTGCTGCGCCGCGGCTTCCGCGTCGTCGAGGTGCCGTGCGACCTGCGGCACCGCCCCTCGGGCTCGGACCTCAAGGGCCAGCTGCACCGCGCAGCGCAGTACCGCGACGTCCAGCTCGCCGTGAACGCGCGCCGGGTCCGCTCCGCGGCGGGCGCCGTCAAGCG
The DNA here is from genome assembly GCF_003470205.1 of Cellulomonas rhizosphaerae. GTDB lineage: Bacteria > Actinomycetota > Actinomycetes > Actinomycetales > Cellulomonadaceae > Cellulomonas > Cellulomonas rhizosphaerae. The sequence goes on along the minus strand of NZ_QWKP01000223.1, from coordinate 2,919 downwards.
CAAGGTCACACCCAAGCCGAGCTCCCAGACCCACCGCTGACGGGTCGCCCCCGTACCCTGGGCCCGTGTCCCTGACGTCCAGCTGGCCTGCCCGCGCCCTGATCACGGCGCTCGTGGCGTGCCTCGCGGTGGCCCTGGGCGCCGGTTCCGCGTCCGCTGACGACCAGGCCGCGCCGGCCGAGCCCGTGGTGCTCGTCGGCGTCGGCGGGCTGCACTGGTCGGACGTCGACCGGAGCGCGACGCCGACGCTGTGGCGGATGATCACGGGCGGGTCCGTCGGATCGATCTCGGTGCACACGGCCAACCCCGTCACGTGCCCCGTGGACGCGTGGCTCACCATCTCCGCCGGGCGCCGCGTCGCGGTACCCGCGCCCGACGAGGGCACCGCGGACTCGTCGGACGACACCGACTCCGACTCCGTGCCCGTCGAGTGCGAGCCCCTGCCCACCGTCACCCCGACGAGCGCCGACGCCGAGCCGACCCCGCACTCGGTGACCGGCTGGGCCGCGCTGTCCGACGAGGGCACCGAGGGGTTCGGCACCCCCGGGACCGTGGGCCAGCGGATCGACGACGCCGGCACGTGCACCACGGCCGCCGGCCCGGGCGGCGCGATCGCGCTGGCCGACCTCGACGGCGACGTCGCGCGGTACTCGCAGGACCCGGGCGCGCTGTCCACGCTCGACCTGACCGCGTGCCCCGCCACGGTCCTCGACGCGGGCGAGCTGCCCGCGGACCGCACCCAGCGCGCCGACGCGCTCACGCTGCTCGACCAGCGGCTGAGCCAGGTCATCCGGTCCGTGCCGATCGGCACGCACGTGCTCGTCGCGGGCGTCTCGGACAGCCCCACGGGCGAGACCGGGCTGCAGGTGGTGGTCGAGTGGCGCCGCGGCGGGGGCGAGGTCGGGTGGCTCTCGTCGGGCTCGACGCGACGGCCCGGCATCGTGACGCTCGCCGACCTCGGGGCGACCCTCGCGCAGGCGGGCGGCGCCGACACGAGCGACCTCGACGGCTCCCCGCTGGTCGTCAGCTCCGAGCGCCGGATGAGCACCGACCGCACGGTCGAGAACCGCCGCTACCTCACCGAGATGACGACGATCAGCCCGCAGCTGCTGCCCGTCCTCCTGCTCACCGCCGCCGGGGCCGCGCTCGTCGCGCTCGCGACCGTCGCGGTCGCTCGTCGTCGGCGCCGCACGCCCGCGCCCGCCACGAGGCGCGCGGTGCTCGCGGTCCTGCTGCTCGGCGTGTGCACGCCCGTCGGCGCGCACCTCGCCGCGCTCTCGCGCTGGTGGGGCTCGCCCGCGCCGCTGTTCGCCGCGACCGGGTGGTACGTGCTCGCGACGACGATCGTCGCGCTGGCCGCGTGGCTCGTCTCCCGCGTCCTGCCCCGCGGCCGGTGGCGCCTGGCCGCGGCGGCAGCCGGCGCGACCTGGTTGGTCCTGACGGTCGACGGCGTGACCGGCACGGTCCTCCAGCAGGGCTCGATCCTGGGTGTCACGCCGACCGCGGGCGCCCGGTACTACGGCTTCGGCAACACCACGTTCGGCGTGTACGCCGCCGCCGCGCTCGTGCTGGCCGGCGCGATCGGCGCGTGGCTGCGGGCCGCGGGTCGGCGTGCGGCGGCCGTCGTCGCGGTGTCGGCGGTCGGGGTCGTGTCGGTCGTCGTGGACGGGTGGCCCACGTTCGGCGCGGACTTCGGCGGCGTGCTGGCCCTCGTGCCCGCGTTCGCGGTGCTCGTGGTCGCCGTGGCGGGTGCCGTGGTGACCGTCCGGCGCGCGCTGGTGATCCTCGTGGGCGCGGTCGTGGCCGTCACCGTCGTCGCGGTCGTCGACTGGGCGCGGCCCGGCCGCAGCTCGCACCTCGGCCTGTTCGTGCAGCGCGTGATCGACGGCGACGCGTGGGGCGTCGTCTCGGGCAAGGCGCAGGGCGCCTGGGCGACCATCGACCAGCCCGCGGGCGCGTTCGCCGCACTCGCCTGCCTCACGGTGTGCGCGGTCCTCGTGGGCCCGGACCGCTGGCGGCCCGCGTTCCTGCGCCGCGCCTACGCCTCCTGGCCGCTGCTGCGCGGCGTGCTGCTGTCCGTGGTGGTCGCGGCGCTGCTCGGCGCGCTCGTCAACGACAGCGGCGTCGTCGTCGCGATCGCGGTGCTCGGCCTGGCGGGCGTGGCCCTCGTGGTCTCGGCGCTCGCGAGCGCGTGGGACCGGCTGCCCGCGACGACCGTCCCGCGTGAGGCCGACGCCCCACTGCGCCGCATGCCCGCGGTCCTCGTCGCGACCGGCGGCGCGCTGCTCGCCGTGCTGCTGCTCGTGACCGTCACCGTGCCGACCCAGGCCGATGCGGCCGGGGCCGTCACGTCGGGCACCGGCCAGGTCGCGGTGAGCACCGACAAGCCGGTCGTCGTGATCGGCACCGCGGGCCTGACCTGGGCCGACGTGGACCGCTCGGCGACGCCCACGCTGTGGGGGCTGCTGCGCGACGGTGCCGCCGCCGGCGCGGTGTCGCCCGGCGTGACCGGGCGCGCGTCGTGGTGCGACTCCGCGGGCTGGCTCTCGCTCAGCGCGGGCCGGGCGCCCGTCACCGGGGAGCGGGTCGACGACGAGTGGCAGTGCGCCCCGTGGTCGGTAACGCCGGACGGCGACGGCGCGACGGTCGAGGGCTGGGACGCGATCGCGGCCCTGCAGTCCCGCTCCGAGTTCCGCCCGACGATCGGTGAGCTGGGCGACACGCTCGCGCAGGGCGACGTGTGCGCGACGGCCGTCGGCCCCGAGGCGGCGCTCGCCCTGGCCGGCACCGACGCGAGCGTCGGCCGGTACCGCACGCTGCAGGACGCGACGACGAACCCGGCCGACGTGTTCTCCTGCCCGCTGACCATCGTCGACGCCGGCTCGGCCCCGCACTCGGCGGACATCGACCCGACCGTGC
>NZ_QWKP01000222.1 GCF_003470205.1 Cellulomonas rhizosphaerae | reverse complement strand
GGTCACCGTGCCGAGCCCGCAGCAGGACATCTCGCGCACGCACGCGGAGGTCCGCGTCGAGAACGGCCAGGTGCTCGTCACCGACCTCGCGTCGACGAACGGCGTGCACGTGACCAAGCAGGGCGAGGGCGCTCGTCGTCTGCACCCGGGCGAGGCGACGGTGGTCGAGGCCGGCCACGTCGTCGACCTGGGTGACGGCGTGACCTTCACGGTGGAGCGCGGGTCGTGACCGCACGCCGGGAGCCTTCGGCGCCGCCGACGCTTCCCGGCTACCGGTACGTGCGGTTGCTGGGGCTGGGAGGGTTCGCGGACGTCTTCCTGTACCGCCAGGACCTGCCCGTCCGCGACGTCGCCGTCAAGGTGCTGCTCGCGGGCAGCCTGGACGACGACGTCCGCACGCGGTTCCAGACCGAGGCCAACCTCATGGCCCAGCTCTCCCACCACCCGTCGATCGTCACGATCCACCAGGCCGCGATCGCGGCCGATGGCCGGCCGTACCTCGTCATGGAGTACTGCTCGCGTCCCGGGCTCGCGCAGCGCTACCGCACCGAGCACGTCTCGGTGCACGAGGCGCTGCGGATCGGGATCCGGCTCGCGTCGGCGGTCGAGGCCGCGCACCGCGTCGGCATCCTGCACCGCGACATCAAGCCGGCGAACGTCCTGACGACCGACTTCGGCTGGCCCGCGCTGACCGACTTCGGCATCGCGGCGACGGTCGGGCAGGGCGCCGGGGCGACGGTCGGCATGTCGATCCCGTGGTCGCCCCCGGAGCTGCTCGCCGAGCACCCCACGGGCGACGAGCGCTCCGACGTGTACTCGCTCGCGGCCACGATCTACTCGCTGCTGGCCGGCCGGACTCCCTTCGAGGTGCCGGGCGGCAACAACAGCGCGCAGGACCTGGTCACCCGCATCGAGCGCACACCGCTGCCGCAGCTCGGCCGCCACGACGTGCCGCCCGCGCTGTTCGCGGTGCTCGAGCGCGCGATGGCCAAGCACCCGTCGCGCCGGTACGCGAGCGCGCAGGCGGTCGCCCGCGCGCTGCAGCAGGTCGAGGCGGACCTCGGGCTGCCCGTGACGCCGCTCGACCTTCCGGACATGCCGCGCGAGCCCGACGACGAGCGCCAGCCCGCCCAGAGCGACGACGCGACCCGGCTCCGGCCGGTCGTCGAGGTCGCGCCGAGCGTCCCGACGTGGTCCGCCGTCCCGCCGCCGCCGGACGCTCCCGAGCAGCCGGTCACGGAGCTCCTGGTCGACGAGCCCGTCGACGAGCCCTCGGGCGGTCGGGGTCGCGCCGTGACGGCGATCGTCTCGGGGCTCGTCGTGCTCGCGGCCGTGGTGGCCATCGCCGCGGCGACCATGAACGGCACGCCGGACCCGAACCCGACGAGCAGCTCGGACTTCTCCCAGCCGCCGGACTCGGTCGCGGGCCGCGACGTGCCATCGCCGACAGGCCTGTCGGGGACGCGCCAGGCCGACGACACCGTCGTCTTCACCTGGACCAACCCGGAGCCCGCCGACGGCGACCGCTACACGTGGGGCGTCCTGACGGCCACGGGGGAGCCCGAGCTCGCGATCGTCACGCAGCCCACGGTCGTCGTCCCCTCCACGGGCGGCGGCGAGGTCTGCATCGAGGTCTCGCTCGTGCGCGCCGACGGCCGCTCGTCCGACACCCCCACGCAGGGATGCGTGCCGTGAGGTGGCCCCGTCTGCGCCAGCGCGTGACGACTGCCGCGGCAGTCGTCACCGTGCCCGTGCTCGTCGCGGTGCTCGCGCTCGTCAACCAGGGCTTCCCGCTCGCGAAGGTCGACCTCAACGACGGCAGCGTGTGGGTCACCGCGACGAGCCAGCTCAAGCTCGGGCGGTACAACGTGCCCGTCGAGGAGCTCAACGCTGGCCTGGTGACCGCGGGCAGCACGTTCGACGTGCTGCAGGACGGCGGCGACGTGGTCCTCACGCAGCCCGACGGGTTCGCGGTGGTCGACCCGGCCACGGTCACGCTCGGCGCCCAGGTGGCGGCCCCTGGGGCTGACAAGAACGTTTCGATGGCGGCCGGCGTGGTGTCCGTCGTGGGGACTGATGGTGGCCTCTACGTGCGGACCCTCGGCTCGCTCGAGGGCCTGCGGGTCGGGACGGACGCGCCCGACGTGGCGCTCGGCGAGGGCGGCCAGGCCGTCGTCGCGCCCGACGGCACCGTCGTGGCCGTCGACGCGACGGGCAAGGCGACACGGGTGGCGCCCGGCCAGGCTCCGGCCGACGCCGGCACGGTGGGCGACGGGCCGTTCGATGCGCTGACCGCGGTCGGCGACGAGCCGGTCGTGCTTCGCGGCTCGACGGTCCAGACGCTGCACGGCTCGGTGGACCTCGAGGGCTCCGGCCTCGTGCTCCAGCAGCCGGGGCCGTCGTCGTCGCGCGTGCTCGTCTCCAGCACGGACACCCTCTACGAGGTGCCGCTGGACGGCGGCAAGGTCGTCGAGCACCCGACCACCGGCAGCGGCACGCCCGCAGCCCCGGTGCGGGTCGGCTCGTGCGCGCACGCCGCCTGGGCGACCGCGACCGGCTCCTACCTGCATCTGTGCGACGGCAAGGACGCCGTCGTGAAGAACCTCCAGGACACCTCGACGCAGGACGTGCTGAAGTTCCGCGTCAACCGCTCGATGGTCGTCCTCAACGACACCCTGCGCGGGCGGCTGTGGATGCCGCTGCAGGACACCGACCTGCGCACGCCCAACTGGGACGACATCGAGACGCCCGACGACCCCGAGGACCAGAAGGACGACTCGGACAGCACCGAGACGATCCAGGACCTGGTCACGGAGTGCTCGACCGAGTCCGCCCCGCCCGCAGCGGCCGACGACGAGTTCGGCGTCCGCCCGGGCCGCGCCACGATCCTGCCGGTCATCGACAACGACTCCTCGCCGGACTGCGGCGTGCTCGTCGTCTCGGAGGTCGAGGACCTGCCGTCGTCGTTCGGGCACGTGAGCACGGTCTACGACGGGCGCGCGCTGCAGGTCGACGTCGCGCCGACCGCCGCCGGCAGCGAGACGTTCCGGTACACCATCACCGACGGGCGCGGCACGAGCGCGCCCTCGACCGCGACCGTGCGGCTCACGGCCCGGCCGGACGACGTCAACGACGAACCCGTGCAGATCCGCACGGGGGCGATGAAGGTCGAGCAGGGCGGCCAGGCGACCTACCAGGCGCTGGCCGACTTCCAGGACCCCGACGGCGACGACCTGCTGCTGGTCGGCGCGAGCGTCGACCCCGCCAGGGGCAGCGTCAGCACGCAGCAGGACGGCACGCTGACCTTCACGGCCGGTGGCGACAAGCTCGGACGGGCGCGTGTCGCGCTGCAGGTCTCCGACGGCACGCACACGATCAAGGGCACGCTGGACGTCGACATCCGTCCCGCAGGGTCCGTGCCGCCTCAGATCGATCCCGTGCACGCCGTGACCTACCCCGACCAGCCCGTGACGATCAAGCCGCTCGACGCGGTGCGGTCGAGCTCGGCCGAGCCGGTGCGCCTCGCGGCCGTGCAGGACGTGCCGGGCGCCACGCTGTCTCCCGACCTCGAAGCGGGGACGTTCACCTTCTCGGCGGGTCGGACCGGGACCTACTACGTGCCGTTCACGGTGACGGCGCCGCCGCAGCAGGCGACAGGCCTCGCTCGGATCGACGTCAAGGACTGGCCCTCCGACCGGCCGCCGCCGGTCGCCGTGCGCGACCGAGCCTTCCTGCCCGCCGGCGGCGAGGTCACGATCGACCCGCTGAGCAACGACTCGGACCCCACGGGCAGCGTGCTCGTGCTGCAGGACGTCGACGTGCCCGACGGCTCGCCGGTGAAGGCCGCCGTCCTGGACCACCGGCTCGTGCAGATCCGCTCCGACCTGACTCTCGACGGTCCCGAGGTGCTCACCTACACGGTCTCCAACGGCACTTCGTCGGCGACGGGCCAGATCGTCGTCCAGCCCATCCCGGCCGCGGCGACGAACCAGAGCCCGGTGGTGCAGAACGTCGAGGTGAGCGTCCGGACGGGCGGGGTCGTGACGATCCCGGTGCTGGACACCGCCTACGACCCCGACGGCGACCAGCTGACACTGGGCACCAACCTCGTCGAGGCGCTCGGGCCGGGCCAGGGGCTGTTGTTCGTCTCGGGTGACGTGCTGCGCTATCAGGCGCCGAGCACGCCGGTGACCGCGCGGGCGACCTTCGAGGTCACCGACGGCAAGAGCACCCCGACGGCCGCGACCGTGACCGTGAAGGTGCACGCGTCGGACGCGGAGAACAAGAAGCCTCCTCGCCCGAAGGACATCACCGCGCGGGTGTTCGCCGGGCAGAAGGTCCGTATCCCCATACCGCTCGTCGGCATCGACGACGACGGCGACGGCGTCACGCTGCTCGGCAACTCGTCCGCGCCCAAGCTCGGCAACGTGACGGACAAGGGCGCGGACTGGATCGAGTACACCGCCGGTTCGCGCGAGTTCGGCACCGACTCCTTCACTTATGCCGTCGAGGACTGGGTCGGGCAGCGGGCAACCGCGACCGTCACCATCGGCGTGAGCCCGCTGTCCAGCAACGCGGCGACGGTCGTCGCGCGGGACGATGCCGTCACGATCCGGCCGGGCCAGACCATCGAGGTCCGCGTGCTGGCGAACGACATCGACTCCAGCGGGGGTGAGCTCGCGATCGACCCCGCGATCGAGGTGCCCAAGGGGATCGACGCGAAGATCGACGGCCGCCGCATCGTCGTCGTTGCGCCCGCCAAGAACGACACGATCCAGATCCGGTACCAGGCGACCAACACGTCCGGCGGACGCGACTCGGCCCTGCTCACGGTGACGGTCGACGACCAGGCGCCGGTGCTGCCTCCGATCGCGCGCGACGTGGTCGTGTCGCCCGCGGAGACTTTCGGCCTCACCGAGGTCTTGGTCGACGTTCTCGCCGTCGCGCAGAACCCGAGCGGCCCGGCCGACGACCTCGTCGTGTCCGTGCCCGCGACGGTGGCGGACGTGGCCCGCGTCGACCCCGGCGGCAAGGTAATCGTGACTCTCGTCGACCACGCGCAGACGGTGCCGTTCCTGCTCACCAACAGCACCGCCCCCCGAGGCTCGGCGTCGTCGTACGCCTTCATCACGGTGCCCGCTCTGGGCGACTTCCCTCCGACCCTGCGACCGAACGCGCCGCGGTTGCGTGTCGCGTCGGGGGAGGAGCTGCAGATCGCACTGGACGAGTACGTCAAGGTCGCACCCGGCCGTGTGGCGACGTACTCCGACCCGCTGGCCATCACGGCGTCGAACTCGAACGGTGCAGCCCTGGCAGGCGCGGACAGGGGACAGGTGGTCTTCACGTCGGCGGACGGTTTCGCAGGGTCGGCGTCGATCACCATCCCCGTGACCGACTCAACCGGAGCCGCCGATACGCACGCGCGGAGTGCGTTCCTCACGCTGCCGATCGAGGTCTACGCCGTTGACGACTACCCGCCGACGTTCACGCCGGCCGTGCTCGAGGTCGCGCCCGGAGAGGCACCCATCACGGTCGACCTCAAGTCGTTCACCACGGGCCCGGAGGGCCCGAACGGCTCGGCGGGCCTGTACACCTACGCGCTCGCGTCGGCCGTGCCGGCCGGGTTCACCGCGACGCTCACCAAGTCCGTGCTCTCGGTGAAGGCCGACGAGACCACGCCCAAGGGCCGCACGGGTCAGCTCGCGGTCAAGATCAACTACGGCCGCACGGGCGTCCTCGACAAGCAGATGATCGACCTGCGCGTGATCGCGAGCACCCGGGCCAAGCCGCGCGTGCTGGACCGCACCGTCTCCGACGGGGCCGAGGGTCAGCAGGAGACGCTGAACGTCCTCGAGGGCGCGTTCAACCCGTTCCCGCAGTCGCCGCTCACCGTCGTCGACGCCGTCGTCGAGACGCCGAACTCCGGCACCGCCGGCCACACGGGCTCGACCGTCAGCGTCCGCCCGGACGAGGGCTTCATCGGCTCCATGGTGGTCCGGTTCCGCGTGCGCGACGTGACCGGCGACCCGGACCGCGACGCCGAGGGTCGCATCACCGTGGTCGTCCGCGGCAAGCCCGCCACGCCCACCGCGCCGCAGGTGGGCGATATCCGCGACCGCACCGTGGTGCTGTCCTGGCGTGCTCCGGACAACCGCGGCACACCGATCACCGGGTACCGGCTGACGGCGCAGCCCGGAGGGTTGCAGAAGTCGTGCGCCAGCACGACCTGCACCTTCGACGGGCTGACGAACGACACCGAGTACACGTTCACGGTGGCCGCGCAGAACGCGGTCGGCTGGTCCGACCCGAGCCCGGCGTCCCTCCCCGCCCGACCCGACGCCGTCGCCGACGCCCCGGGCACCCCGGCGATCGAGTTCGGCGACGGCCGGCTCGACGTCTCGTGGAACGTGCCCGCGTCGACGGGCTCGCCGGTCACCTCCTACGAGGTCCAGCTCACCGGCGGCTCGACCACGTCGGTCACCGAGGTCTCGACGCGCCACAGCTTCACCGGCTTGACCAACGGCACGAGCTACACCGTCCGCGTCCGGGCGATGAACGCGGCGCCCAAGCCGAGCGCCTGGAGCCCGTCGGCGACCGAGACCCCGGCCGGTGTCCCCGCCGCGCCCGACGTCAAGGCCGATCCCACCGACACGAAGGCGGGCAGCGTCCTCGAGGTCACCTGGAGCGCGCCGAAGGACAACGGCGACCGGATCGGGTCCTACGAGGTCACGGTCGCCGGCCCCGGCGGGACGACTGCCACGGTCTCCGCCAGCACGCGGTCCTACACGTTCAACGATGCGAAGACCGGTGAGCCGTACAAGGTCTCCGTCCGCGCAAAGAACAAGGCGGGCTGGGGGACGCGAGGCAGCACGGATGCGTCGACGAGCGGGCTCCCCACGGCGCCGACGTCACTCACCGCCTCCGTCAACAACGGCAAGGGCTCTGTGGACCTGAGCTGGAGTGGCGCAACCGGCAACGGCACGCCCATCACCGGCTATACCGTGAACGTCTCCGACGGGCGCGATCCGATGACGGTGTCGGGCTCGAGCACGACCGTCGATGGTCTGACGGGCGGAGCGGACTACACGTTCACGGTCCAGTCGAACAACGCCAATGGAATCAGTGCTGACAAGGCGACCGCGACGGCTACCGCGACGACGCCACCGTCGGAAGTCCGGAACTTGACCCTGGGCGACGCCGTCGTTGACGGAGATGGGCAGCCGCAGTCCGTGACGGCGACCTGGTCTGCGCCGAGCACATGGGGCGGTGGAACGGCGACCCAGTACCTCGTCCGGTTCAAGGTCGACAACACGTGGCGCGACTGGCAGGCTCCGACGTCCGACACGCAGGCGACGGTGAGCGACCTTCCGACACTCAAGCTCTTCGATCGATCGTTCACGCTTGCTGTCGAGGTCAAGGCCGACGCGTCCTCCGGCAACACGAGTACGACCGCCGGTCCACGCACGTACAGCCGGGTCACTGAGCCGGACGTCGTTCGCAACTTGAAGTTCGACGCTGCCGCGGACGGCGCCGCGACCGTGACGGCTCGCTGGGATGAACCACGTGACCTGGGCGGCGCCAGCAGCGTGACCTACGAGTATCAGCTGGCTGGCTCGGACCAGTGGACCTCCACCGGCTCTACTCAGAGCGTGAGCCTCGACGTCGATACGAGCAGTGGTGCGAAGACCGTGACGATCCGGGTTCGCGCCGTCAGCGCCAACGGCGGTCCAGGTGACGACAAGTCGGCGACCATCACTGTCCGCCCCGCACCCACCCCGCCGCCCGACACCGGCGGCGGCTGACCGTCATGGACCTTCGACCCCGTCCGTACCGCCAAGGAGAGACACCCAGATGACACCCGAGCAGAGCGCCTGGTTCGCCGAGACGTTCGACGCCCTCGTGTCCAACGTGAGCCTCGCCCTCCTGGGCAAGGAGCACACGGTCCGGCACGTCCTGACGGCGATGGTGGCCGAGGGTCACGTGCTCCTCGAGGACGCTCCGGGCACGGGCAAGACGAGCCTCGCCAAGGCGATCTCCGCGACGGTCCAGGGGACGCACCACCGCATCCAGTTCACGCCGGACCTGCTGCCCTCCGACGTCACCGGTGTGACGATCTACGACCAGGGGACGCAGCGGTTCGAGTTCCACCCGGGCCCGATCTTCGCCTCGGTCGTGCTGGCCGACGAGATCAACCGTGCCTCGCCCAAGACGCAGGCCGCGCTCCTCGAGGTCATGGAGGAGGGCAACGTCACCGTCGACGGCATCACCCACCCCGTGGGCCGCCCGTTCATGGTGATCGCCACGCAGAACCCCATCGAGCAGGCCGGCACCTACCGCCTGCCCGAGGCGCAGCTCGACCGGTTCCTGCTCAAGACGTCGCTGGGCTATCCGGACCGAGCCTCGGCGATCGAGATCCTCGCGGGAGCGAAGGACCGGACGGCGGCGCTGACGGCGCGCATCACCACCCAGGCGGTCGGCACGATGGCCGACCTGGCGACCACGGTGCACATCGAGGAGGCGGTGCTCGACTACATCGCCCGGCTGCTCGAGGCGACGCGCGAGGACGGCCGCACCGCCCTGGGCGCGAGCGTGCGCGGCGGCCTGGCGCTCGTGCGCTGCGCGAAGGTCTGGGCCGCGTCGCAGGGGCGCGAGTTCGTGCTGCCCGACGACGTGAAGGACCTGGCCCAGCCCGTGCTGGCGCACCGGATCATCCTCGACTCCGAGGCGGAGTTCGCCGGCGTCACGCAGGCCGAGGTCGTGGCCCGCGTGCTCGAGGTGACGGCACCCCCGACGGTCCGGGCGGCCTGAGCATGCGCGTCTCACCGCTGGGATGGGGGGTCGCCCTCGTCGCGGCCGCCGCCCTCGTGGTGGGCCGCTGGCTGGGCTGGCTCGAGCTCGCGGCGCTGGGGGCCGGCCTCGCGGCCGTCCTGGTCGTCGCGCTGCTCATGACGATCGGGCGCGCGCGCTACGACGTCGAGCTCGACATGGCCGACCGCCGCGTCCGGATCGGCGAGCGTGCCGTGGGACGTGTCGAGGTCACCAACCGCGCGCGCCGCAGGTCGCTGCCCTCGCGCATCGAGCTGCCCGTGGGCTCCAACGTCGCCGAGCTGGGCGTGCCTGGCCTCGCAGCCGGAGGCACGCACGACGAGCTGTTCGCGATCCCGACCCAGAAGCGCGCCGTCGTCGTCGTCGGACCCGTGCGCTCCGTGCGCGGCGACCCGCTCGGGCTCGTGCGCCGCAGCGTGCTGTGGACGCGCCCCGTCGACCTCTACGTGCACCCCCGCGTGGTGCCCCTCGCGGGTGCGAGCGCGGGGCTGCTGCGCGACCTCGAAGGCCAGTCGACCCGGGAGATCACCGACGCGGACCTCTCGTTCCACGCGCTGCGCGACTACGTCGCGGGCGACGACCGGCGCTACATCCACTGGCGCACCACCGCGCGCCGTGGCGTGCTCATGGTCAAGCAGTTCGAGGACACCCGCCGCACGCAGACGGTCATCGCGCTGGCCACCGACCCCGCCGACTACGCGCACGAGGACGAGCTCGAGCTCGCGGTCTCCACGGTCGCGTCGATCGGCGCGCAGGTGATCCGCGAGGAGCGCGGCCTCGCCGTCCTGGCGGGTCCGGGCTCGCTGCGGGTGGACACGCCGCCGCGCCTTCTCGACGACTGCTCGGCCATCTCGACCTCGTCGACCGGTGCGGGCGCCACGATCCTGGGCCGCCGCGTCACGCGCGAGACCCCCGACGTCACGGTCGCGATCCTCGTCACCGGCTCGGTGCCGACCGAGGCCGACCTGCGGGTCGCCGCCCGCTACGTGCCCTTCGGCACCCGCACGCTCGTCGTGCGGTGCGTCCGTGACGGCGAGCTCGCCGTCCGCAGCCAGGGAGCGCTGACCCTCGCGACCCTCGGCGACCTCGACGAGCTGCCCCGGCTGCTGCGCAGGGCGCTCGCGTGAGGCGCACCCCGATCCGCTCCGCCGGGCGCACGGTGGTCGACGCGGCCTGCCTGCTCGGCGCGCTCACGCTCGCGCTGTGGCCGTTGCTCGCCGTCTACGGCGGGACGACGGCGCTGCCGGCGATCGTCGGCGGCCTGCTGCTCGGCGGCGGGCTCGCCGTCCTCGCGGCCGTGCGCGGCTGGTCCGCGCTGGCGGTCGTCGCCGCGCTCGTCGTCGTGTACGCCCTGGCCGGGGGAGCCTTGGCCGCCCCGACGACCACGGTCGCCGGAGTCGTCCCGACGCTGGACACGCTCGAGACGCTGGCTCGCGGCGTCGGGTCGTCGTGGCAGGAGATGCTCACGCTGCAGCCGCCCGTCGGCAACAGCGGCGGCCTGCTCGTCGCACCGTTCCTGCTCGCCCTGATCGGCTCCACCGCGGCGCTCGGGCTCGCGCTGCGCGTGCGCAGCGCGTCCGGGGCGGCATCGGCCGCCGTGGTCCCCGTGCTGGTCGCGGCTGTCGTGGCGCTGCTCGGCACCCGGGCGCCCAGCATCCCGCCGCTGGCCACGGGCGTGGCGCTGCTCCTGGTCCTGCTGCCGTGGGCGTCCTGGCGCGCCGGTCTGCTGCGCGCGCGGCGCGTCGTCTCGCTCGCCGTCATCACGGCGGTGGCTGCCGGCGCGGCGGTCGTGGGAGCCCCCGCGGTGGTCGGCGAGACGCCGCGGCTCGTCGTGCGCGACGAGATCGTGCCGCCCTTCGACCCGCGCGCCTACCCGAGCCCGCTCGCCGGGTTCCGCGAGTTCGTCAAGCGGCAGAAGGACACCACCCTCTTCACCGTCGCGGGCCTGCCGTCCGGTGCGCGCGTGCGGTTGGCGACGCTCGACCGCTACGACGGCGTCGTGTGGAACGTCGCGGGCGACAGCACGGCCCAGAGCTCGGGGGAGTTCCGCCGCGTCGGTGACACCATCCCGACGACCGAGCGCGGCACCGCGGCACGCGTCGACATCGACATCGACGCGCTCTCGGGCGTCTGGCTGCCGACCATCGGCGAGGCGACGTCGATCGACATCGCCGACGACACCGCGGCCGACGGGCTGCGCTTCAACGAGGCCACCGGCGCCGCTGTACTCACCGGCGCGCTGCACCCCGGCCTGACGTACTCGATGGACGTCGTGGTGCCGCCGGTCCCGACGGACCGCGAGGTGGGACGGGCCGAGGGCCAGGACGTCTCCCAGCCCGCGACGACCGGGGTCCCTGACGTCGTCGGGGTGACCGCCGCTGACGTGGCTCGCGACGCCGGGACACCCGTGCAGGTGGCACGCACGCTCGCCCAGTGGCTCTCCGAGGAGGGGTACTTCAGCGACGGACTGGTCGACGCGGGGCAGGCGCCTTCGCTCTCTGGGCATGGCGCGAGCCGGATGGTCACGCTGCTGGACGGCGACCTCATGGTCGGCGACGGCGAGCAGTACGCGTCCGCGATGGCCCTCATGGCGCGCGAGATGGGGCTCCCGTCACGCGTGGTTCTGGGCTTCGTGCCGAAGCCGGCCGCCGACGGCGCCACGGTCGATGCCGACGCGCCGGTCGCCGTCACGGGCGACGACATCGAGGCGTGGGTCGAGATCGCGTTCGTGGGCCACGGCTGGGTGCCGTTCGACGCGACGCCGCCGCGCGAGCAGACGCCGCAGGAGAACGAGAAGCCGAACCCGTCCGAGCCGCAGCCGCAGGTCGTGCAGCCGCCGCCGCCCGCGCCGGACGCCGTCAAGCCGCCCGACGACGACACCGAGCAGCCGACGCCCGACTCGCCGCCGGAGACCGACACGTCCGTGCCGCTGTGGCGCACGATCGCGCTCGTCGGCGGCGCCGTGGCCGTCCCGGTGTTCCTGCTCGCCCTGCCGTTCCTGGTCGTCGGGGCGATCAAGGCCCGCCGGCGTCGCAAGCGCCGCCGCACGCGCGACGCCGCGCACCGCGTGGCGGGCGGGTGGGAGGAGGTACTCGACGCCGCTGTCGACCTGCGCCAGCCGGTCGTGCCGCACGCGACCCGCACCGAGTCCGCCCAAGCGCTGGCGCAGTCGCTCACGGAGTCGGGGGCCAAGCCGGTCGCCGCCGGCACGGTCGCGCAGCTCGCCCGCACGGCCGACCGCGCCGTGTTCTCCGCGCAGCGGCCGACGGCCGCCGAGGCCGCCGCCTACTGGGCGGACGTCGACACCGCGGTGCGCGAGATGCGTCGGGGCTCGACCCGCCGCCGCCGGCTGCGGGCGCGCCTGTCACTCGTCTCGCTGCGCGGCCGGCACCGCCCGTCGCACCGCGCGAACCAGCCCCGAGGAAAGACGTCATGACTGCGCTCGCCCAGGCTCCCGCCACCGTCGCCTCGCTCGGACGACGGTTCGCGGGCTACCTGCTCGACGGGCTCCTCGTGAGCCTCGCGGCGCTCCCGCTGCTGGTCGGCACCTCGCTCGAGAGCGCCGCGGTGCTCGTCGTCGTCGGCGCGGTGCTTCTCCTGGCCCTCGTCGTGCTGCAGTGGGTGTGGCACGGCCGGCTCGGCTGGACGCTCGGCCGCCTCGCGGTCGGCATCCGCACCGCGGACGCGGAGACCCTGCAGCCGATCGGCGTGGCGCGCGTGCTGCTGCGCGGCCTCGTGGTCGCGGCCGGGACGCTCGCGTTCGGGATCGGTCAGCTCGTGGTGCTGGTCTCGCCCGCGTTCGACCCGACGGGGCGCAACCGGGGGTGGCACGACAAGGCGGCGCGCGACGAGGTCATCGACGTGCGCAAGGCCCCGCCGGTCGCACCCGCATGGCGCGACCCGGCGACGGACGTCCGTGTGCCCGCCCGGTCCGCCGCACTGCGTGCCACCCGGACGGCGCCGGCGCCCGTGCCGCCGTGGGCGTCCACGCCGAACGGCAGCGAGGTCCCGACGGTGACCGGGAGCCAGCCGTTGCTGCTCGCGCCCCTCGTGCCGCGCGAGCACGGTCCCGATGTCGACACCCGGACCATCCCGATGGTCCGCACGACCGCGCTCGGCTCGCTGCCCGCGGCGAAGCACGCCGCCGCGCCGCCCCCGCCGCCCCCCGCTCAGCCGGTCCACGTGGCCGCGCACGCGGTCGTCGAGGCGCCCGAGCCCGTGGCCGACCTCGACCCGGAGCTGGAGATGACCCGGCGCTCGGTGCCGCGCCCCGCGCCCGCACCGCCGGCCGAGAAGCCCGAGGCCACCACCGCCGAGCTCGCGCTCAGCGACGGGCGCCGCGTCGTGGTCGAGGGCGTCGCGCTCATCGGTCGCAACCCGGCCGCCGCGGTCGACGTGCAGATCGTGCGCGTCATCGACCCGGGCCGCTCGGTGTCCAAGACGCACCTGCAGGTCGCGGTCACCCCGAGCGGCGTCTGGGTCGCCGACCGGGGCTCGACGAACGGCACGGTGGTGACCCTGCCGGACGGCGCGCAGGTGGTCTGCCCGGTCGACCAGCCGATCCGGCTGCGGCCCGGCGCGACGGTCGCGTTCGGCGACTACTCGTTCGTCGTCGTGCGAGGGCCGGCCGTCAGGTCCTGACGCGGCGTGCCGCGCGGACGTACGGTGCACGGGTGGGACCGCACGGCCGCGAACGCCCGCTGCAGATGGTCCTGCTCGAGGACGAGCGGGCCGGTGCCGCGCGCCCGGTCGACGAACCGTCCCGGCTGTGGGGATGGGCACGCCGCCGCCCCGTGGTCGCCGCGGTCGGCGGTGCGCTCGTCCTCGCCCTCGTCGTCGCGTTCGTCGTCGTCGCGCCCCGCCTGACCGCGGGCCGGGAGCGGACGGCCGTGCTCTCGGCCGCCGCGTTCGACGGTGCGGTGCACTCGCTGGCTCGGCCGCTGCAGGAGCGGTGGAGCGTCGACGCCGACAACGCGGTGGTGCCCGTCCTGGTCGGCGACACGCTCGTCGTCGCGACCGACGACCCCGCTCACCACCTCGCCGGCGTCGACGTCGTGACGGGTGAGCGGCTGTGGGAGCAGGGCCCGTTCGGCTCCGCGGGGTCCCCGATCCAGGACTGCGCCGCCCTGGGAGGCCGGGTCGCGTGCGTCGCGGGCAGGCCGGGCCGGGGGAGCGACCCGCCGTCGAGCCTCGTGGTCGTCGACGCGACCGCGGGCCGCGTCGTGGCGGTCCACGACGTGCCCGGTCGGTGGGGCGAGATCGCGGTCGTCGGTCGCGACGTGGTGCTCGCCGGGTGGGTGCCCGACGGGCTGGGCGTGGTCCGCGTGAGCCCGGACAGCGGCGTCGTGCGGTGGGAGGCGCCCGCGTCCGACCGCGCGCACCCGCGCGACACCGGCAACATCACGCTCGCCGCGGCGGGGGACGTCGTGGTCGCATCCTCGTTCCCGTCCCAGCTCGCGCTGCACGCCGACGACGGCACCGCGTTGCCGCTCGACGACACGGACGACGTGGTCCGCCTGCGTTCCGACGGCACGTACGTCCGCACGCGCTACCTGTCGAGCGCGGGCTCGATCGCCGCCGTGTCGCGGATGACCGACGACACGGGTCGGATCGTGCTCACGACGCAGGGCGAGGCGCTCGAGCCGACCGTCGACGACCCCGCCTCGCGGCGGATCCTGACGATCGAGGAGGTCGACGGTGCGGTGGCCGTGCGGGCGTACCTGGGGCGGGCGGAGAAGCCGACGTGGCTGGCCACCGAGCCCGCCGGTTCCGTGGTGCTCGACGCGGGTGGGCGGGTGCTCCTGGAGCGCGAGCAGGCGCTCGTCGGGCTCGATGCCACGACCGGCCGGCGCGTGTGGCAGCGGCCCGTCGCGGTCGAGCCGCGGGGCGTGTTCAGCGACGGCTCACGCGTGGTGGTGCCCGTGCGGATGCCCGACAACGGGCGGGGGATCGCGGCGTTCCGGCTCGACGACGGCGACCAGGTGTGGCAGGTCGAGCTGCCCGACGACACCCGCCGCGTGGTCCGGCTCGGGGCCCAGCTCTACGTCCTGGCCGACGACCGGATCGTGGCGCTGCGCTGACGGTCGCGCGTCTCGGGTCGCGGGCCGACTTGCTTTTCGCGGCGTGACCGGGAGTAGTGTGGCGCGCATGCTCGGGTACACCCTCCTTCTTCGCTGCCGCGGCGAGGCCTTCTAGGCCGGATCCTCGCCGCGGTGTTCCGTGTGCCGGCTGGCCACCCGCAGACACGCAGCGAAGGATTGACCCCATGAGCTATCTCGAGACGAGCCCCCAGCAGCCGTCGCCGATGCCGATCCACAAGTACCGGCCGTTCCACGAGCAGATCCGTGTCGACCTGCCGGACCGTCGCTGGCCCGACACGCGCATCGAGAAGGCCCCGCGCTGGTGCGCGGTCGACCTGCGCGACGGCAACCAGGCGCTGATCGAGCCGATGAACCCCGCCCGCAAGCTCGAGATGTTCGAGCTGCTGGTCGACATGGGGTTCAAGGAGATCGAGGTCGGCTTCCCGGCCGCGTCGCAGACGGACTTCGACTTCGTCCGGATGCTGATCGAGGAAGGCCGCATCCCCGACGACGTCGTCATCCAGGTGCTGACCCAGGCGCGCGAGCACCTCATCGAGCGCACCTACGAGGCGATCGCGGGCGCCAAGCAGGCCATCGTGCACCTGTACAACTCGACCTCCACGCTGCAGCGCGAGGTCGTGTTCCGGTCCGACGAGGACGGCATCGTCGACATCGCCGTCTCGGGTGCGCGCTTCTGCAAGAAGTACGAGGAGCTGATCCCGGACACCGAGGTGTTCTACGAGTACAGCCCCGAGTCGTACACGGGCACCGAGCTCGAGTTCGCGCTGCGCATCTGCAACGCGGTGCTCGACGAGCTGGCCCCGACGCCGGACCGGAAGGTCATCATCAACCTGCCCGCCACGGTCGAGATGGCGACGCCGAACGTCTACGCCGACTCGATCGAGTGGATGAGCCGCAACCTGCGCTACCGCGAGTCGGTCGTGCTGTCGCTGCACCCGCACAACGACCGCGGCACCGCGGTGGCCGCCGCCGAGCTGGGCTACCAGGCCGGCGCCGACCGCATCGAGGGCTGCCTGTTCGGCAACGGCGAGCGCACCGGCAACGTGTGCCTGGTGACCCTGGGCATGAACCTGTTCAGCCAGGGCATCGACCCCGAGCTCGACTTCTCCGACATGGACCACATCCGCCGGACGGTCGAGCGCTGCAACCAGCTGCCCGTCGCCGAGCGCCACCCGTACGGCGGCGACCTGGTCTTCACGGCGTTCTCGGGCTCGCACCAGGACGCGATCAAGAAGGGCCTGGACGCGCTGGAGAAGTCCGCCGAGCGCGTCGGCAAGACGGTCGACGACATCGTCTGGGCCGTCCCGTACCTGCCGATCGACCCCAAGGACGTGGGCCGCTCGTACGAGGCGATCATCCGCGTGAACTCGCAGTCCGGGAAGGGCGGCATCAGCTACCTGATGAAGTCCGAGAAGGACCTGGACCTGCCGCGTCGCCTGCAGATCGAGTTCTCGCAGGTCGTGCAGAAGCACACCGACGAGCACGGCACCGAGGTCACGGCCGACGAGCTGTGGCGGATCTTCGTCGACGAGTACCTGCCCGTCGAGGTGGCCAAGGTGACGACGCCCGTGCAGGACTTCGGCGACCTCGTCCCGTGGGGCCGGTTCTCGCTGCGCGGCACCCGGGCGACGAGCGTGCAGGACGGCGCCGACACCCTCGTCGTCGACCTCGTCGACCGTGGCGACTCGCGCACCATCGAGGGTTCGGGCAACGGCCCGGTCGCGGCCTTCGTCACGGCCCTCAAGGGCATCGGCGTGGACATCGCGGTGCTCGACTACGCCGAGCACGCGCTGTCGGCCGGCGGTGACGCCACCGCGGCGGCCTACGTCGAGTGCGCGATCGGCGACCAGATCCTGTGGGGCGTCGGCATCGACCCGTCGATCACGACGGCCTCCCTCAAGGCGATCACCTCCGCGGTCAACCGCTACCAGCGCTGACGGCCGCTCCGCTTCCGGCACGGGGCTCCACCGCCGCCCGGTGCCGGGCGTGCGGAGCGTCGTCGGCGACCCCGGCGACGCCCCGCACGGATGCTCCCGCGCCGCCGACACCCGATCTCCACGCAGAGCACACCCCGCTCGATGCGTGTTGCCGCGGAGGTGTCGGTGGTGCGGGGGACAATGACCCGGTGAGCCTCTACCGCGACGAGGCGATCGTGCTGCGCACCCACAAGCTGGGTGAGGCGGACCGCATCGTCACCCTCCTGACCCGCACGCACGGCAAGGTGCGTGCGGTCGGCAAGGGCGTCCGGCGCACCTCGTCGCGCTTCGGCTCGCGGCTCGAGCCGTTCATGCACGTGGACCTGCAGCTGTCCACGGGCCGCAACCTCGACATCGTCACGCAGGCGGAGACGCTGGGCCCCTACGGACGCTCGGTGTGCGAGGACTACACGCTCTACACCGCGGGCACCGTGATGCTCGAGACCGCCGACCGGCTGGTCGAGGCCGAGCGCGAGCCCGCCGTGCAGCAGTACTGGCTGCTCGTCGGTGCCGTGCGGGCGCTGTCCACGCGGGAGCACGCGGTCGGCCTGATCCTCGACTCCTACCTGCTGCGCGCGCTCGCGATCGCAGGCTGGGCGCCCTCGTTCACCGACTGCGCCCGCTGCGGTGAGCCGGGCCCGCACCACGCGTTCGCGATCGCGTCCGGTGGTGCGGTCTGCTCGCGCTGTCGTCCGCCCGGGGCGGCGTCGCCGGCGCCCGAGACGTTCGCGCTGCTCGCCTCGCTGCTGGCGGGGGACTGGTCGGTGGCCGACGCGAGCGCCGAGCGGCACCGCGGCGAGGGCAACGGACTCGTCGCCGCCTACAGCCAGTTCCACCTCGAGCGACAGCTGCGGTCGCTGCCGATGGTCGAGCGCGTTTGACCCTCGGCCGGTAGGCGGGAGCGGCAGAATGGCGCTCGTGCCTCACGACGTCGTCGCCCCCTATCCGCACCCTTCGGGCGCCCGCCCCCCGGCCATCCCGAAGCAGTTCGTACCCAAGCACGTCGCGGTCGTCATGGACGGCAACGGCCGGTGGGCCAACGCGCGCGGCCTGCCCCGCGTCGAGGGTCACCGGGCGGGGGAGGCGTCGCTGCTCGACGTCGTCGCGGGGGCCATCGAGGTCGGCGTCGAGTACGTCTCGGCCTACGCCTTCTCCACCGAGAACTGGTCCCGCTCGCCCGAGGAGGTCCGCTTCCTCATGGGCTTCAACCGCGACGTGCTGCGCCGCCGCCGCGACCTCATGGACTCCTGGGGTGTGCGCGTGCGCTGGGCCGGCCGCCGCCCGCGGCTGTGGCGGTCCGTCATCAACGAGCTCGAGACCGCCGAGGAGCGCACGCGCGGGAACTCGACCTGCACGCTGACGATGTGCGTCAACTACGGCGGCCGCGCCGAGATCGCCGACGCTGCACAGGCGCTCGCTCGCGACGTCGCGGCCGGCAAGGTCAAGGCGGACCGGATCAACGAGAAGGTGTTCGCGCGCTACCTCGACGAGCCCGACCTGCCGGACGTCGACCTGTTCCTGCGCTCGTCGGGCGAGCAGCGGACCTCGAACTTCATGATCTGGCAGGCCGCGTACGCCGAGATGGTGTTCCTCGACGAGCCGTGGCCCGACGTGGACCGGCGCCACCTGTGGCGCGCGGTCGAGGAGTACGCGCGCCGGGACCGGCGGTACGGCGGGGCGGTCGACCAGCCGTCATGACGGGGATGCTCGGGCCGGTCGACCTGCTGGTGATCGTCGTGTGCGTCGTGGCGGCCGTGCGCCTGCGTGCGGCCGGGCGGCTGAGCCGGCGTGTAGCGATCGGGCTCGGCGCGCTCGTGCTGGTGACCGTGGTCGACCTGGTGCTGGTGTGGGGCGGCCCCTGGCAGGTCGGCACGTGCGCCGGGCTGGACGTGCTGACGGGGACGGACGCCTCGCTCCAGGCCTTCGTCATCGACGAGAGCAGGTGCCTGGACACCGCGGGCATCCAACCCGCTCTGGCGCTGGGTCTCGAGCTCGCCGCCCTGGCGGCTGGCGCCGTGGCGCTCGTCCTCGCGGGCCGACGCTCCGTTCGTCGGCAGACGAGCGACCCCGCATGACGCGGCCCTGGAGCATGGACGGGCGAGCATCGTGACGGCTTGCGTGCTGTTCGTCGACTTCGCGGTGCTCGGGTTCATCGCGCTGACGTCGCTGACCCGCAGGGTGGATCGTGCAGGATTCGGCGTGCCGGGCTGGACGCTTCTCGGTCTGGGAGCGGCGACGGTACTGAGCATCGCACTCCTCGTGACGGAGCCGTGGTTCCGCGGCCACTGCGGACGGAGCGTGCTGACACTCGTGACGACGTCGTTCGACATGGGTCCCGAGGGACTTTCGCCCGGTTGCCGAGGTGCCCAGGCGCAGGCGAATTTCGCCTTCGTCGCCGAGGCGATCGCGATCGTGGTTGCAGCCGTGGTGTTCGCAACGCGGCCACGACGCTCTGTCAGTCCCGGTCGGTAGCGTGCGGCCATGACGATCTCACTGGGGATGATCACGTTCGACACGACCGACGCGCCCGGGCTCGCGCAGTGGTGGGCGCGGCAGACGGGCGGGTCGGTGCACGCCGATTACGGCGACGAGTTCGTGCTGGTCAGGCCGGCGTCGGGCACCGGTCCGATCCTGGCGTTCCAGCAGATCGCCGACCCGACGCCGGGCAAGAACCGGGTGCACCTGGACCTGTCGGCGCCGGATCGCGAGGCCGAGGTCGACCGGCTGCTGGGGGACGGCGCGACGCTCGTCGCGCGGCACGAGGAGGGCGGGTTTCCGTGGGCCGTCCTCGCCGACCCGGACGGCAACCAGTTCTGCGTGGCGCAGGCGTCCGACGAGGGCTGAGCCGAGCTCAGTCCTCGTCGGCGGGGGCGACGTGCCTGCCGTGGTCCGCCTCGTGGCGCCCGGCGGCTGAGGCTGCCTGCAACTCCGCGGCGCGCCGCAGCAGGCGGCGGCGCATCCACCAGGCGAGGAGCGAACCGAGGGCCAGCACGACCGCGATCAACGCGATCGGCGACTTGGCGAACAGTCGGATCGCTCCCCACACGGCGCCCAGCCCGACGGTGGACCAGATGATCGCCCACGCGATCGAGCCCGGGACGGACGCGATGCTGAACTTCGTGTACTTCATCCTGATCAGCCCGGCGGAGGCAAACACGGCGGTCTGCACGCCGAACGTCAGGTAGGCGAGCGAGACGGCGGGGGCGCCCCACCGGCGCACGAGGTCGAGGCCGCGCCGTGCGGCGCGCGTGTTCGTCCAGGCCTCGAGGTGCTCGATCATCGAGCGCCACCAGGCGAAGCCCTTGTCGGTCTCGTGCACGGTCTTGGCCCCGCGCACGACCCCGCGGCCCGCCCAGTAGGTCGCGTGCGAGCGCGCCATCGCGACGACGAACAGCACCGCGACGGCGACGATCAGCGACACCGAGCCGAGTCCGAAGGCGTTCAGGGGATCGTCGTCCACGCCGCGATCCTAGAGTGCCGCTGCTGGCGCGCCCCGGCCGGACCGGCACGGCGGCGCGCCGGTGCGGCCGGTAGCCTGAGCAGGCTCATCCCGCGGCACCCGGTCGCGGTCATCCGCCCGCCGCACCCAGCAGCGGGCCAACCCCTGGAGTGAACCCTCGTGGCTGCACCGTCCCGTCTCGATTCCGTCGTCTCCCTCGCGAAGCGCCGTGGCTTCGTCTTCCCGAGCGGTGAGATCTACGGAGGAACGCGGTCCGCGTGGGACTACGGCCCGCTCGGCGTGGAGCTCAAGGAGAACATCAAGCGCCAGTGGTGGCGGACGATGGTCACCAGCCGTGACGACATCGTAGGCCTCGACTCCTCGGTGATCCTGCCGCGCCAGACCTGGGTCGCGTCGGGCCACGTCGGCGTCTTCACCGACCCGCTCACCGAGTGCCTGAGCTGCCACAAGCGGTTCCGCGAGGACCACATGCTTGAGGAGTTCGAGGAGAAGAAGGGCCGCGCTCCCGAGAACGGCCTCGCGGACATCGCGTGCCCCAACTGCGGCACCCGCGGTCAGTGGACCGAGCCGCGTGACTTCAACATGATGCTCAAGACCTACCTCGGCCCGGTCGAGGACGAGTCCGGCCTGCACTACCTGCGGCCCGAGACCGCGCAGGGCATCTTCGTGAACTTCAAGAACGTCTACTCCACGGCCCGGATGCGCCCGCCGTTCGGCATCGGCCAGATCGGCAAGTCGTTCCGCAACGAGATCACGCCCGGCAACTTCATCTTCCGCACACGTGAGTTCGAGCAGATGGAGATGGAGTTCTTCGTCGAGCCCGGCACCGACGAGACCTGGCACCAGTACTGGATCGACCGGCGCACCGACTGGTACACGGACCTGGGCATCGCGCGCGACAACCTGCGCCACTACGAGCACCCGGCCGAGAAACTGTCGCACTACTCCAAGCGCACCGTCGACATCGAGTACCGCTTCGGCTTCCAGGGCAGTGAGTGGGGCGAGCTCGAAGGCATCGCCAACCGCACCGACTTCGACCTCAAGACGCACACCGAGCACTCGGGCCAGGACCTGTCGTTCTTCGACCAGGCCAAGAACGAGCGCTACGTCCCGTACGTCATCGAGCCGGCCGCCGGCCTGACGCGCTCGCTCATGGCGTTCCTCGTCGAGTCCTACACTGAGGACGAGGCGCCCAACACCAAGGGCGGCGTCGACACCCGCGTCGTGCTCAAGCTCGACCCGCGCCTCGCGCCCGTCAAGGCCGCGGTGCTGCCGCTGTCGCGTAACGAGTCGCTGTCGCCCAAGGCCCGCGACCTCGCGGCCGAGCTGCGTCGCAACTGGAACGTCGACTTCGACGACGCCGGCGCGATCGGCCGTCGCTACCGCCGCCAGGACGAGATCGGCACGCCGTTCTGCATCACGGTGGACTTCGACACGCTCGAGGACCAGGCCGTGACGATCCGCCACCGTGACGACATGACGCAGGAGCGCGTCTCGCTCGACCAGGTGACGAGCTACCTCGCGGCACGCCTGATCGGTGCCTGACCTGCGCTGAGCGCGCCGACCGCACGACTGACCCGGACCCCCAGACCCACCGGGTCAGTCGTGCGCGTCGTCAGACAGCGCCCGTGCGGCGCCAGAATCGACCGCACCGCGACGGCGGCGAGACGGTCTATCTGGCAGACGCACGAGCGCCGCGAACGGTTGACGCGTCTGCGCAGAGATCTTTGGTGCGCGGCTATGGAGACCGTGAACTGCTCGTCGCGCGTGGCCCGCACCGGTCCGCAGGTTGAGTCGTGACATCCGTCATGTGCGAGTCGTGACGCACGGCGGGTGAGCGCCCGCCGCGGGACCGCCAGGATCGAGTCATGACCACAGAGCTGCTCGACACCCCCGTCACGGGGACCCTCGCGCTCGACCTGCGCGGACTGCGCAAGTCCTTCGGCACCGTGCGTGCCGTCGACGGCCTGGACCTGGCCGTGCGGCCCGGCGAGGTCGTCGCGTTCCTCGGCCCGAACGGCGCCGGCAAGACGACCACGATCGACATGCTGCTCGGCCTGGCCGAGCCCGACGAGGGCACGGTGCAGGTGCTCGGCCTCGAGCCGACCTCCGCGATCGCTGCGGGCCGCGTGTCCGCGGTCATGCAGAGCGGTGGGCTGCTCAAGGACCTGACCGTCGCCGAGACGATCGAGCTGACCGCCTCGTTCTTCCGCGGCACGCGGTCGCCGAAGGAGGTCATGGAGCGGGCCGGCATTGCCGACATCGCCGACCGCCGCGTCGGCAAGTGCTCGGGCGGTCAGCAGCAGCGGCTGCGGTTCGCGCTCGCGCTGCTGCCCGACCCCGACGTCATCGTGCTCGACGAGCCGACGACCGGCATGGACGTCGAGGGGCGGCGCGACTTCTGGAACGCGCTGCGCGCCGACGCCGCTCGCGGTCGCACGATCATCTTCGCGACGCACTACCTCGAGGAGGCGGACGCGTACGCGGACCGCATCGTGCTGGTCAGCCACGGGCGCATCGTCGCCGACGGCTCGGCCGCGCAGGTCAAGAGCCTGACGTCGGGCCGTGTCGTGTCGGCGTCGTTCGCAGGCCCGCTCGACGAGGCCGCGCTGCGGGCTCTGCCCGGCGTTCAGGACGTCGAGGTACGGCGCGAGCGCGTGATCATCCGGACCACGGACTCCGACGCGGTCGCCCGCCACCTGCTGACCGCCACGGACGCGACCGACCTCGAGATCGCCGCACGCGGGCTCGAGGACGCGTTCCTGGCCCTGACCACCGACCACGCCGAGTCCACCGGGAGCATCGCATGACCGCCATCGCCGTCCCCGCCACGCGGGCCCGCCGCGGGCTCAACAGCACCTACCTGACGATCGAGCTGCGCCGGCTGCTGCGCAACCGCCGCGGGATCATCTTCACGCTCGTCATGCCGCCCGTGTTCTTCCTGCTGTTCGGCACGGTGAGCAGCTACAAGACCGAGTCCGTCGGGCACGCGAACGTGACCGCCTGGATCATGATCTCGATGGCCCTGTACGGCGCGATCCTGTCCACGACGAGCGGCGGGGCGAGCGTCTCCATCGAGCGGGCGCAGGGCTGGACCCGCCAGCTGCGGCTCACGCCGCTGAGCCCGGTGACCTACGTCGCGACGAAGGTCGCGGTGGCCATGGTGATGGGGCTCGGAGCCGTCGTCGTGACCGCTGCCGTCGGCATGGCCTCGGGCGCGACCGGCGACACCTCCCGCATCCTGGTGTCGCTCGCGCTCGCCTGGGTCGGGTCCTCGGTGTTCGCCGCCTTCGGGCTCTTCATGGGGTACCTGCTGCCGTCCGAGAACGTCATGCAGGTCCTCGGCCCGGTGCTCGCGCTGCTGTCCTTCGCCGGTGGGCTGTTCATGCCGCTCGGAGACGGGGTCTTCGCGACCATCGCGCAGTTCGTGCCGACCTACGGCCTGGCCGAGATCGTGCGCGGCCCGATCACCGACGAGGGCGTGTCGATGTGGGCCGTCGTCAACGTCGTGGTCTGGGGCATCGTGTTCGTCGTCGGCGCGGCCTGGCGGTTCCGCCGGGACACGGCGCGGGTGTGACCAGCACCCACGAGGCGCGACCCGGCAGCCCGAGCGGCGCCGGGTCGCGCCCGTGCGCGGGCGATAGCGTGGGCGCCGTGACGAGCTGGTACCGACGCGTCCGGGAGGACTGGCCGCAGGGCGACACCGCGCTGTACGTCACCCGCCCGGGCCGCGAGGACCTGCCTCCCGGACGCGCGCGCCGCACGATGCGTGTGCTCGGTCCGGTGATGGGGATCGTCTGGGCCGTGTTCCTGCTGCAGCCGTGGCAGGCGGCGTGGGACAGCGCGGCCGGCTGGGAGCGGGTCGTCTCGCTCCTCGCGGTGCTCGCGCTGGCCTTCAGCTTCGCGTGGGTCGTCTTCACGCACGCGGGCCCCCACGGCCGGACGATGCCGCTGCGTCGGGCCGTGCCCTTCCTGGCGGGACAGGGCGTGCTCGTCGCGCTGGCCTGCCTGGCCGCGGACCAGGACGGGCTCGTCGGGCTCGTCTTCATCTGCGTGTCAGGCATCTTCCTGCTCCGCGACCCGCGCGCGCTCGGCCTGGCGCTGGGGTCGTCCGTGGTGATCGTCGTCGTCCCGCGGCTCGTCCCGGGCTGGGAGACGATCGACGACCTGGTCATCTCCGTGGTCCTCGCGTCGGTCGCCGTGTTCGGGTTCACCCAGCTCGTGATGCGCAACCGCCAGCTGCAGGTCGCGCGCGACGAGGTCGCGGTGCTGGCCGTGGAGCGCGAGCGTGAGCGCATCGCGCGGGACATGCACGACGTGCTCGGCCACTCGCTGACGGTCATCTCGGTCAAGGCCGAGCTGGCCGCGAAGCTGTTCGAGGTCGATCCCGCGCGCTCGCGGACGGAGATGCTCGAGGTGCAGACGCTGGCCCGGACCGCGCTCGCGGACGTGCGCGGCATGGTGACCGCGACCCGCGCCGTGACCCTGGCCGGGGAGCTCGCCGGCGCACGCCAGGCGTTCGACTCGGCCGCGATCGAGGCCGTCGTGCCCGGCACGATCGACGAGGTGCCCGACGAGCTGCGCGTCCTGTTCGCGTGGGCGATCCGCGAGGGCACCACCAACGTCCTGCGGCACTCCGCGGCGTCGCACGTGCAGATCGCCATGACGGCGGAGACCCTGACGGTCGACGACGACGGCACGGGCCCGGCCGCCGATGAGCGCGGCAACGGCCTGCACGGGCTCGTCGAGCGCGCGCGGTCGGCCGGCGCGCGCGTCGAGGTGTCCACGAGCCCGCTCGGCGGCTTCCGCCTGCTGGTCACGACCCGGGAGGCCACCCCGTGATCCGACTGCTCCTGGCCGACGACCAGGCACTGGTGCGCGGTGCCCTCGCGGCACTGCTCGACCTCGAGGCGGACCTCGAGGTCGCGGCGCAGGTGGGTCGCGGCGACGAGGTGCTGGCCGCCGCTCGCGCGCACGCGGTGGACGTGGCGCTGCTCGACGTCGAGATGCCCGGCCTCGACGGCATCACCGTCGCGGCCGAGCTGCACCGCGCGCTGCCGACGTGCCGCTCGCTGATCGTCACGACCTTCGGGCGGCCGGGCTACCTGCGCCGCGCGCTCGACGCGGGGGCCAGCGGGTTCGTCGTCAAGGACACCCCGGCCGAGCAGCTCGCCGACGCGGTCCGGCGCGTGCACCGCGGGCTGCGCGTGGTCGACCCCGACCTCGCCGTCGAGTCGCTGACCGTCGGGTCCTCGCCGCTGACCGAGCGCGAGCGGTACGTGCTGGTCGCCGCCGCGGGCGGCGGGACCGTCGCCGACATCGCGGCCGGGACGTTCCTGTCCGAGGGGACCGTGCGCAACTACCTCTCGGCGGCGATGGGCAAGACGGGTGCGCGCACCCGCGCGGAGGCGGCCCGCATCGCGCAGGACAACGGCTGGCTGTAGGCGATGGGCGCGCGGAACTACCTGGTCGAGGGCCTGTCCGGCACGGGCAAGACCACGGTCGCCGACGAGCTGGCGCGGCGCGGGTTCCACGTCGTCCACGGCGACCGCGTGCTCGCCTACCAGGGCGATCCCGAGACCGGGGAGCGGACGGACGCCGGCCTGCACGAGCACCACATCTGGGACGTCGACCAGGTCCGCGCGCTGGCGGCCGACCGGGCGGACCCGGCCACCTTCTTCTGCGGCGGGTCGCGGAACTTCCCGAAGTTCATCGACCTGTTCGACGCCGTCTTCGTGCTCGAGGTCGACCTGGTCACGCTCAACCGTCGGCTCGACGCACGGCCCGACGAGGAGTGGGGCGGTGGGAAGCCGACCGAGCGTGCGCGCATCGAGCACTGGCACGCGACGAAGGGGGACGTGCCGCAGCAGGGGATCGCGATCGACGCGACGGCCCCGATCGAGGCCGTGGTCGACGAGATCCTGCGGCACTGCGACCTCTAGGCGTCAGTGCCGGCCGAGCACGCAGAACTCGTTGCCCTCGGGGTCGGCCAGGCAGACCCAGGGCACCTCGCCCTGGCCCACGTCGGCGTCGGTCGCGCCCAGCGCGCGCAGGCGTGCCACCTCCGCCGCCTGCTCCTCGACCGGGGACGGCAGCAGGTCGAGGTGGATGCGGTGGACGGCAGCCGCGTCGGGGGCCCGGAGCAGCTCGAGGTAGGGCCCGACACCCTCGGGTGCCCGCAGCCGCGCGTGGTCGTCGGTCACCTCGTCGACGACCCAGCCGGTCGCCTGGCCCCAGAAGGCGGCGAGCGCCCGCGGGTCGGCGCAGTCGACGACGATCGTGGCGATCGGTCCGGTGTCGGCGTACAGCGCGCGGGGCTCGAGCACGCAGAAGAGGTTGCCCTCGGGATCGGCCATGACGACCCATGGCACGTCGCCCTGGCCGATGTCGGCGAGCGTCGCGCCCAGGCCCTGGAACCGTGCGACCAGCGCGGCCTGGTGGGCGAGCGAGGTGCTCGCGAGGTCGAGGTGCGCGCGGTAGTGCACCGAGCCCGGGTCGGGCACGGCGACGACGTCGATGCAGACGGCGCTCGGGTCGGGCCACGCGAACCCGGCGGGCTCGACGTTCGTCACGCCTGGCGCCTCGCTGGACACCGCCCAGCCGAGCGCCTCGGCCCAGAACCGGCCGACGGCGTCGTCGTCGCGCGCCTTGATGTTGACCTGGACGAGCTGCAGGGGCATGAGCGCAAACGTAGCCGTTGGCCTCGTGGTTCACCGGTGGAGAGGGCGGGATGGGACACTGGGTGTCATGACCACGACCACTGCGAGCACGGGCACGTCCGTGCTCCCGCCGCTGCGGATCGGGCCCCTGACCATCGACACCCCCGTGGTCCTCGCGCCCATGGCCGGGGTCACCAACGCCGCGTTCCGCCGCCTGTGCCGCGAGTCCGGCGCCGGGCTGTACGTCGCGGAGATGGTGACGAGCCGCGCCCTGGTCGAGCGGGGCGAGGAGTCGATGCGGATCATCTCGCACGAGCCCGACGAGCGTCCCCGCAGCGTTCAGGTCTACGGCGTCGACCCGGCCACGGTCGCCGCGGCCGTCAGGTTGATCGCGAGCGAGGACCGCGCGGACCACGTCGACCTCAACTTCGGCTGCCCCGTCCCCAAGGTGACCCGCCGCGGCGGGGGAGCCGTGCTGCCCTGGAAGCGGGACCTGTTCCGCTCGATCGTCTCGTCGGCGGTCGAGGCGGCATCGCCGTACGGCGTGCCCGTCACGGTCAAGATGCGCAAGGGCATCGACGAGGACCACCTGACGTACCTCGAGGCGGGCCTCGTCGCGCAGGAGGTGGGCGTCGCGGCCGTCGCGCTGCACGCCCGCACCGCGGCCGACTACTACTCCGGCACGGCCGACTGGGAGTCGATCGCGCGCCTCAAGGAGA
Source organism: Cellulomonas rhizosphaerae (assembly GCF_003470205.1). Lineage (GTDB taxonomy): Bacteria > Actinomycetota > Actinomycetes > Actinomycetales > Cellulomonadaceae > Cellulomonas > Cellulomonas rhizosphaerae. Next base: position 67,282 of record NZ_QWKP01000222.1, on the reverse strand, counting down.
CGGTCACCGACATCCCGGTGCTCGGCAACGGCGACATCTGGTCCGCCGAGGACGCGCTCGAGATGGTCGCGCAGACCGGCTGCGACGGCGTCGTCGTCGGGCGCGGCTGCCAGGGCCGGCCGTGGCTGTTCGCGGACCTCGCGGCCGCGTTCGCCGGGTCCGACGAGCGCATCCGGCCGGGCCTGGGCTACGTCGCGACCGTCGTGCGCCGCCACGCCGAGCTCATGGTCGAGCACTTCGGCGAGGAGTCGAAGGCGCTGCGCGAGATGCGCAAGCACATGGCCTGGTACTTCAAGGGCTACGTGGTGGGCGGCGAGACCCGTGCGGCGCTCGGCCTGGTCTCGACGATGGCCGAGCTCGACGACCGGCTCGCCGGGCTCGACCTGGACCAGCCGTACCCGGGCGAGGCCGCCGAGGGTCAGCGTGGCCGCGCCGGGTCGCCCAAGCGCCCGATCCTGCCGTACGGCTGGCTCGACTCGCGCGAGCTGTCCGAGGAGTTCGCGCGCGACCTGCACGAGGCCGAGCTCAGCGTCTCCGGGGGCTAGTCCCGCCGTACGACGACCGAGCGGGCGAGCGCGTCGGCCTCCGCCGCGGTCGCCCGGGGCGCTCCGAGGTCGGTCGTCGCGACCGCCAGAGCGCCCGTCGCGGAGGCACGCGCCAGCGCGCCGCCCGTGCCGAGCCCGTCGAGCGTCCCGCTGAGCAGGCCGGCGAAGAACGCGTCGCCCGCGCCGTTGGTGTCGGCGACGGTCTCGACCGGTGCGGTGCCGACCGACCACCACCCGTCGGCGTCGAGTGCGATCGCCCCGCGCGCGCCGTCCGTGCAGATCGCGAGCCGGCAGCCGGCGTCCACGCGGGAGCGCAGGTAGGCGCGCGGGTCGGCCAGGCGGTCCGCGCTGACCAGCAGCACGTCGGCCGCGTCGGCGAACGGCCGGGCGTACTCGCCCGTCCCGTCGTCGTCGTGCACGTCGCACCAGACCGGCACACCACGCGAGCGGGCAGCGGCGAGCAGCGGCAGCGAGGAGTCGGCGAGGTCCAGCACGGCCACGGACGCGGAGTCGAGCGCGGCGAGGACCTCGGGCGGGGTGCCGGTGGAGGCGGGCAGCTCGAGGTAGATCGAGACGCGTGAGCCGTCGTCGGCCATGAGGTTGACGTGCCGCTCGGTGCGTCCGTCGCGCGCCGGCGAGGCCAGCACCGTGAGGCGAGGGTGCGTGAGGGCCTCGCGGACGAGGTCGGCCGGCGCGTCGGAGCCCAGCAGCGTCGCGAGGGTGACGTCGACCCCGAGCGCGGCCAGCGTCACGGCCTTGCCCGCCGAGGTCCCGCCGAGCCCGTCGTGGTGCCCGCTCGCGAACAGCATGTGCGAGCGCGGCTCGGGCAGGGACGGGACGCGCACGAGGGTGTTCCACGCCGCCGCGCCGTTGACCAGGACGTTCGCCATGGCGCCAACCTAGCGGTGGCCCGATGCGATCATGGGCGCGTGGATCAGCAGCTCCGGCCGCGGGCGATGACGCTCGCCGCCCTCGTCGTCCTTGCCGCCCTCACCTTCCTCAGCCTGTGGTCCGTGTGGCCACCGGCCCCGAAGGGTGAGGACGCACCCGCCGACCAGTTCAGCGCCGCCCGGGCTTTCGACCACGTCGAGACCATCGGTCAGGAGGTGCACGTCGCCGGCAGCAAGGCGGCGGGCACGGTCCGCCAGCACATCGTCGACACGCTCACCGGCCTGGGCCTGAGCCCCGAGGTGCACGAGGGAGTCGGCGCGACCGGCGCGCTCGGCTCCACCTACGGGCTGGCGCACGTGAACAACGTGGTCGCGGTGATCCCGGGAACCGACTCGACCGGTCGCGTCTTCATGGTCGCCCACTACGACTCCGTGCAGGTCTCCTACGGCGCGAACGACGACGGCGCCGGCACGTCCACGCTCCTCGAGACGGCCCGCGCGCTGACGCAGGGCGAGCCGCTGCGCAACGACATCGTGCTGGTGTTCACCGACGCCGAGGAGGCGTGCCTGTGCGGCGCCGAGGCGTTCGTGCACGACGACCCGCTCGCCGCCGACGGGGGAGTGGTGCTCAACTTCGAGGCCCGCGGCGCGTCGGGCCCGGCGATCATGTTCGAGACGTCGCGAGGCAACGCCGCCCTGGTCGACGAGTACGCCCAGGTGCCCTACCCGGTCGGCAGCAGCATGGCCGTCGAGGTCTACCGGATCCTGCCGAACGACACCGACTTCACCCCGTTCCGCGAGCAGGACCGGTTCACGGGCCTGAACAGCGCGTACATCGACGGCTCGGCGGTCTACCACTCGCCCGAGGACCGCCCCGAGTACATGGACAAGGCGAGCCTGCAGCACCACGGCTCGAACGCGCTCGCGCTGGCCCGCTCGTTCGGCAACGGCGACGTGGCCGAGCTCGCGCAGCCCTCGTCGGGCGACGCCACCTACTTCCCGGCGCCCGGCACGCTCGTGCGCTACCCCGGCTGGCTCGTGTGGCCGTTCGCGGTCGCGGCCGTGCTGGCCGTCGCGGCGTTCGGCGTCGTCGCCGTGCGGCGGGGCCTGGTCGCCCGACGACGGCTCGTGGCGGCCCTGCTGCTCGGCGTCGTGCCCATCGTCGCGGTCGCGGTCCTCGCCCAGCTCCTGTGGCTCGCGCTCGTCGCCATCCGGCCCGGGTACGGCGAGATGATCGACCCGTGGCGGCCCTGGTGGTTCCGCGCGGGGCTCGTGCTGCTCGTCGCGACCGTGCTGCTCACCTGGTACACCGCGCTGCGCAACCGCGTCGGTGCCACCGCGCTCGCGGTCGGCGCGCTGGCGTGGCTCGCGCTGCTCGGCGTGGTGCTGGCCGCGCTCACGCCCGGGGGGTCCTACCTCGCCGCGCTGCCCGCCCTGGCGGGCGGGCTCGCCGGGATCGTCGCGGTGCTCGTGCGCAGCGACACGGGCGGCCTCGTGGCGCACACGGTCGCCGGGGCGATCGCGGTCGTCGTGCTCGCGCCGATCGTGCTGCTGTTCATGCCCGCGCTGGGCCTGGCGACCGGTGCCGCGCCGGCGCTGTTCGCGGTGCTGCTCGGCATGGTGCTGCTCCCCGTCCTGGACGGCGCGATCCCGCGCGGCCGGGGCCGGGCGCTGCCGGCCGTCGTCGCCGGTGCTGCGACCGTGGTCTGCCTGGGCGTGGGGCTCGTCGTCGACCAGTTCGACGCGCGCCACCCGCTGCCCACGCAGCTCATGTACGCGCTCGACGCCGACTCGGGGCAGGCGTGGTGGGCGAGCCAGGAAATCGAGCCGAGCACGTGGACGAGCCAGTTCGTCACGGGGCACGAGGACCTGTCGGCGAAGTTCCCGATGCTGACCGCGGACGAGGCGACGGGCCCGGCCGAGGCCGCCGACCTGCCCGCGCCGGTCGTGGGCGACGTCACGCGCACGGGCAGCGCGGTGAGCTTCACCGTCACGCCGAAGCGCGCGGTGCGGCTCGTGGGGCTGACCGCGTCCGGCGTGCGGACGGCGACGGTCGAGGGGCGCGACGTGCCGGTCACCGACGGCACGTTCGACGTCGTCTTCAACGCGCCCCCGGCCGACGGCGTCCACGTGACGCTGACCCTGGCGACGGCGGATCCGGTCGAGGTGCGCGTGACCGACGGCAGCGACGGGTTGGCCGACCTGCCCGGGTTCCGCGCCCGTCCGACGGGCGTCGGGATCGAGGGGTCGCACACCTCCGAGCTGGTGCTCGTCGGGACGACGGTGACCCTCTGACAGTGGTCGGTGCTTGGATCTGGCCAACGGCTCAGCAACCCCAGGAGATGGCATGTCCCTCGTCCGCGTGCACAACTTCACGATCTCGCTCGACGGCTTCGGCACCGGCGAGGGCCAGAGCCTCGAGGCCCCGTTCGGGCACGCCGGCCACCGGCTCATGGCGTGGGCCTTCCCGACCCGCACGTTCCGCGGGATGGGCATGCACGGCGAGGGGGAGGCGTCGTTCGGGGTCGACGAGTCGTTCGCCAGCCAGTGGGCCACCGGCATCGGCGTGGAGATCATGGGCCGCAACAAGTTCGGCCCGCAGCGCGGCCCGTGGCAGGACGAGGAGTGGAAGGGCTGGTGGGGCGACGACCCGGTGTTCCACACCCCCGTCGTCGTCCTCACGCACCACCCGCGCCCGGTGCTCGAGATGGAGGGCGGGACGACGTTCCACTTCGTCGACGCCGACCCCGCGGCAGCGCTCGAGCAGGCCCGCGCCCTGGCCGGTGACCTGGACGTGCGGATCGGCGGCGGCGTCGAGACGGTGCGCCAGTTCCTCGAGGCGGACCTGATCGACCACCTGCACGTCGTCGTCGCGCCGATCGTCCTGGGCCGCGGCGAGCGCCTCTGGGACGGTCTCGAGGGGCTCGAGGAGCGCTTCGAGATCGAGGCGACCCCGTCCCCGTCCGGCGTGGTCCACCTGATCCTCACGCGCAAGCCGCGCTAGCCTGAACCCCGTTCTGCAAGTTGCTGCAACGTTGCAGCCCGCCGACGGGGTGACGATGACGAGATTCCGACGAGCCGCCGTGCTCGGCGTCCTCGGTGCGCTGCTGGCGCTCCTGGCCGCCTGCTCCGCACCCGCACCCGCGCCCGACCCGGCCGCCGAGCCAGCGACCGACGGCTCGGGTCACGACGTGGGCGTGCAGCTGTTCCAGTGGACCTGGGACGCCATCGCGCGCGAGTGCACCGACGAGCTCGGTCCGGCCGGCTACGCGTGGGTGCTGACGTCGCCGCCGCAGGAGCACATCACCGGATCGCCGTGGTGGACCGCCTACCAGCCCGTGAGCTACCGTATCGAGTCGCGTCTCGGCACCCGCGAGCAGTTCGCGGCGATGGTGCAGACCTGCCACGCGGCGGGCGTCGACGTGTGGGCGGACGCGGTCGTCAACCACATGACCGGCCAGGACGAGCCCGGCGTCGGCTGGGCCGGCTCGTCGTTCGAGCACTATACGTACCCCGGCATCTGGACCCCGCGGGACTTCCACCACTGCGGCCTCACCGAGGGCGACGACATCGGGAGCTACCTCGACGCCGACGAGGTGCAGACGTGCGAGCTGGTCAACCTCGCGGACCTCGACACGGGCTCGGCGCACGTGCGCGCCACGCTCACCGCCTACCTGCAGGACCTCGTCTCGCTCGGCGTCGACGGGTTCCGCATCGACGCCGCCAAGCACATGGCGCCCGCGGACATCGCCGCGATCGTCGCGCCGCTGCCGCCGGGGACCGCCATCGCGCAGGAGGTGATCCGCGGCTCGAACGAGCCGATCACGCCCGAGCAGTACCTGGGCAACGGGCAGGTCTACGAGTTCACGTACGGCAAGGAGCTCCAGGGCGTCCTGGCCGGGTCGCCGGGTCTCGCGCTGGACCTCGGCACGGCGAGCGCGCGCTACGTGCCGTCCGACGACGCCGTGGTGTTCGTCGACAACCACGACACCGAGCGCAACGGCTCGACCCTGAGCTACCGCGACGTCGACTACGCGATCGCGAACGTCCTCATGCTCGGCGGGGTCTACGGCACGCCGCAGGTGTACTCGGGGTACGCGTTCGAGGACACCGACGCGGGACCGCCGCAGGATGCGGCCGGCGCGGTGCTCGACGCGTCGTGCGCGGCCGACGCCGGGCCGGGGACCGACGCGACGTGGGTGTGCCAGCACCGCTGGCCGGCGATCGCCGGGATGGTCGGCTGGCGCGGCGTGGTGGGCGATGCCCCGGTCGTCGACACCTGGTCGCAGGGCGAGGCGGTCGCGTTGGGGCGCGGGCAGCGCGGGTTCGTCGTGGTCAACGCGGGCGACGACGCTCTGACGACGACGCTCGCTACGAGCCTGGCCGACGGCGACTACTGCGACGTGCTCGCCGCCGGATGTGCGGAGGCGAAGGTCGAGGACGGCCGGATCAGCGTCACCGTTCCCGCGCGCAGCGCGCAGGCGTTCGACGTGTCCGGCCGTCCCTGAGGTTCAGGCGCGGCGCGCCCAGATCGTCGTGTCGCCGGGGAGGGTGGTCGCGTCCGGCAGGTCGCCCGACGAGGCCAGCACGGTGAGCCCGACCGGCAGCTCGACCGGGTCGGCACCGAGGTTGGCCACGACGAGGACGTCGCGGTTCTCGAACGCGATGACCTCGTCGCCGAACGCGTTGTCCCAGGTCAGGCCACCCGTGCCGAGGTGCTCGGCCCGCCGCAGCGCGAGCGCGCCGCGGTAGGTCTCGTACGTCGAGCCCGCGACACCACGCTGCGCGTCCAACGCGTACGCGGCCCACGACGCGGGCTGGGGGAGCCAGGTCACGCCGGTCGGCGAGAAGCCGAAGCCGGCCTCGTCGGCCGCCCACGGCAGCGGCACGCGGCAGCCGTCGCGACCGCGCTCGGCGCCGCCGGTCCGGAAGAACGCGGGGTCCTGGCGCAGTTGGTCGGGCAGCGCGGTGTGGTCGGGCAGGCCGAGCTCCTCGCCCTGGTACAGGTACGCCGAGCCCGGCAGGCCGAGCATGAGCAGGGTCGCGGCGCGGGCCCGGCGCAGGCCGAGCTCCTCGTCGGGCTGCTCGTCGCCGTGGCCGATGCCGTTGGGGCGCGAGCCGGCCTCCGCGAGGCCGAGGCGCGAGGCGTGCCGCACCACGTCGTGGTTGGACAGCACCCAGGTGGTGGGCGCACCCACGGAGTCGGCCGTGACGTACGAGGCCTCGATCACCGAGCGCAGCGCGGGGGCGTCCCACAGCGTCGCGAGGAACGCGAAGTTGAAGGCCTGCTGCATCTCGTCGGGCCGCACGTAGCGGGCCAGGCGGGACAGCGGCTCGACCCACGCCTCGGCGACGAGCGCGCGGTCGCCCGCGTACTGCGCGAGCACGCGGTTCCAGGCCCGGTAGATCTCGTGCACGCCGTCCTGGTCGAACATCGGGCCCTGGTTGCCGGCGCCGGACACGGCGTCCTCGGGGGAGGCGGCGTCGTCCGAGCCCTCGATCATCGAGACGTGGCCGTCCCAGTCGGGCAGCCCCGGCTCCTTGACCATGCCGTGCGCGACGTCGATGCGGAAGCCGTCGACCCCGCGGTCGAGCCAGAACCGCAGCACGTCCTCGAACTCGGAGCGGACCTCGGGGTGCTCCCAGTTGAGGTCGGGCTGGCGCGAGTCGAACAGGTGCAGGTACCACTGGCCGTCGGCGACGCGCGTCCAGGCGGGCCCGCCGAAGATCGACTGCCAGTTGTTCGGCGGCAGCTCGCCGGCGGGACCCCGGCCCTCGCGGAACAGGTACCGCTCGCGCTCCGCCGAGCCTGGCCCGGCGGCCATGGCGGCCTCGAACCAGACGTGCTCGTCGGACGTGTGGTTCGGCACGAGGTCGACGATCACGCGCAGGCCCAGGTCGTGCGCGCGCAGCAGGAGGGCGTCGAAGTCGTCGAGCGTGCCGAACAGCGGGTCGACCGCGCGGTAGTCGGCCACGTCGTAGCCCGCGTCGGCCTGCGGGGAGCGGTAGAACGGCGAGAGCCACACGGCGTCGACGCCGAGCTCGGCGAGGTGGGGCAGGCGGGACGTGATGCCCGGCAGGTCGCCGATGCCGTCCCCGGAGCCGTCCGCGAACGAGCGCGGGTAGACCTGGTAGATGACGGCGTGCCGCCACCACTCACCGTCCGTGGCGGACGGGGCATGAACGAGGGCGGGGCGGGTGTCGAGCGAGGTCACGGGGGCGTGCGCCTTTCGGGTATGACGAATCAGGGGGTGACGCGGGAGCGGGGCGCGGGTCGTCAGGGAGCGACGGGCGCGGCGGCGGCGTGGGCCGCCAGGTCGGCGACGTGAGGCGCCGCCCCGGTCGACGCGCGCACGATGAGCTCGGGGTGGAACTTGAGCTCGATGCGCGACGCCGGCGTGCCGCTGATCTCCGCGACGAGCGCGGACACCGCCGCGTGCCCCATGGCGAGGACCGGCTGGCGCACGGTCGTCAGGGGCGGGTCGGTGAAGGCGATCAGCGGGGAGTCGTCGAAGCCCACGACCGACAGGTCCTCCGGGACCGACAACCCGCGCGAGCGGGCCGCTCGGATGGCGCCGAGGGCCATGAGGTCGGAGCCGCAGATGATCGCGGTGTGCCCGGAATCGATCAGCTCGAGCGCCGCGGCCTGCCCGCCCTCGACCGTGAACAGCGTCGAGACGACGTGCCCGGTCGGGTCGGAGATGCCGAGGTGGCGCTCGAGGTTGACCGTGAACTCGGCGCGCTTGCGCGCGGCGGGGACGAACCGGTCGGGTCCGATCGCGAGCCCGATGGACCGGTGGCCCAGCGAGACGAGGTGACGGAACGCGAGGTCCAGGGCGGCGACGTCGTCGGTCGACACGCTTGGCGCGTCGACCCCCTCGGCGAAGCCGTTGACGAGCACGACGGGCATGCCGCTGGACCGCAGCCGGTGGTAGCGGTCCTTGGAGGCCGACGAGTCGGCGTGCAGGCCCGAGACGAACACGATGCCGGCGACGCCGTGCTCGAGGAGCATGTCGACGTACTGGTCCTCGGTGGTGCCACCGGGGGACTGCGTGCACAGCAGCGGCGTGTACCCGCGCTCGGTGAGCATCGACTCGATGACCTGCGCGAACGCGGGGAACACGGGGTTCGACAGCTCGGGCACGACGAGGCCGACGAGGCCCGCCGAGCGCGTGCGCAGCTTCTCGGGCCGCTCGTAGCCGAGGACGTCGAGCGCGGCGAGCACCGCCTGGCGCGCCTGTGTCGAGACACCGTGCTTACCGTTGAGAACGCGCGACACCGTGGCAGTGCTGACGCCGGCTTGTTCAGCCAGGTCTGTCAGTCGAGTGCGCACGGGGGGCAGCGTAGGGGACACGGGACCTCCTCGTCCTGGGCCGTTCGGGGGGCAAGCAGAAGCCGGCGACGAACCCCCGTGAAACCGTTGCCTGAAAGTTACCGTAACGACTTGCAGGCGACGTTGCAACGACGTTAGCGTCTCCCCATCAGGCCAGTGTCGGTGGTGATGCCGCCGAGCGTTGGCACACTCACTGAAACACTCACTGAACCCAGGAGATCGAAGATGCGACGGAGCATCCCTGTCGTTGCGGCGGCCCTCGGCCTCGCGCTGACGATGAGCGCCTGCTCGAGCGGCGGCTCGAACGAGGGCGACGCCACGCCGAAGCCCACCACCGCGGAGACGACGAGCGCGCCCGCGCTGTCCGGCACGCTGACGATGTGGGTCGACGAGACCCGCATCGACGTCATGAAGCCGATCGTCCAGGAGTTCCAGGACGAGACCGGTATCAAGGTCGACCTCGTGCAGAAGGTCTCGGGCGACATCCGCACGGACTTCGTCTCGCAGGTCCCGACCGGCCAGGGCCCGGACGTCGTCATCGGCGCCCACGACTGGACCGGCGAGTTCGTCAACAACGGCGTCGTGGCCCCGATCGAGCTCGGCGACAAGGCCAGCGGCTTCGCGTCGTCGGCCATCCAGGCCTTCACGTACGACGGCAAGCTGTACGGCTCGCCGTACGCCATCGAGAACATCGCGCTGGTCCGCAACAACAAGCTGCTGCCGGAGACCAAGGCGAACACGTTCGACGACCTCATCACCGAGGGCAAGTCGGCGGACAAGAAGTACTCGGTCGTCATCCAGCAGGGTGACGCGGGCGACGCGTACCACCTGTACCCGCTGCAGACCTCGTTCGACGCCCCGATCTTCAAGCAGGCGGCCGACGGCTCGTACACCAACGAGCTGGGCCTGGGCGGCGAGAACGGCGAGAACTTCGCCAAGTACCTCGCCAAGCTCGGCAAGGAGAAGGTCCTGATCGCGACGATCGACGGCGAGAAGGCCAAGCAGGCCTTCCTCGACGGCGAGACGCCGTACATCGTGACCGGCCCGTGGAACACCACGGCGTTCACCGAGGCCGGCATGGACATCTCCGTCCTGCCCGTGCCGAGCGCCGGTGGCTCCGAGGCCAAGCCGTTCGTGGGCGTGCAGGGCGCGTTCATCTCGGCCAAGTCGAAGAACCCGCTGCTCGCCAACGAGTTCGTCACGAACTTCCTCACCACCGAGAAGGTCCAGACCGAGCTCTACAAGGCCGGCGGCCGCCTCCCGGCGCTGACGGCCTCGGCTGACAAGGTCGACGACGCGGTGCTCAAGGGCTTCAACGAGGCCGGCGCCACCGGTGCCCCGATGCCCTCGATCCCCGAGATGGGCGCCATGTGGGCCTTCTGGGGCACCACCGAGGTGCAGATCATCAGCGGTCAGGCCAAGGACCCCGTCAAGGCCTGGGACAAGATGGTCACCAACATGCAGGATGCCGTCGACGGCACCAAGTAGTCCCTCCGGTCGCCCTGCTCCGTGCTCCGCTGCGGAGCAGGGCGACCGTTGTCTCTCCCCGTGCGTACGCCCGGGGACCGGAGCAGACTGCCCGCAACGTTCGGCGTAACGAGGCGCCCAGCAAAGGACCACCATGTCGCAGCAGACCGTCGTCACCGACAGTGCGGGCGCACCGCCCGAGCCACCACCGAGCAGGTCCCGCCCCCGCGGTGACGGCATCTCCCACGCGCGCAACTACGGGCGAGGCTTCTGGGTCAAGGTGATCCTGGTCGCGCTCATCGACGCCGGCGCGGTCTATGGCATCCTCTCCGCGGTCGCGGTCTCCCAGTGGGGGATCGTCGCGTTCCTCGTCGTCGTCCTCCTGGTCGTCAACTGGGTCTACTTCTCCAAGCGCGCGCTGCCGGGCAAGTACCTCTTCCCGGGGCTCGTCTTCCTCTTCGTGTACGTCATCTTCACGGCGTGCTACACGGGTTACATCGCCTTCACGAACTACGGCGACGGGCACAACTCGACGCAGGCCGACGCGATCGCTGCGATCCAGATCCAGAACGAGCAGCGCGTCGAGGGCTCGGCCGCCTACCCGATCACGATCGTCAGCCAGGACGGCGAGCTCGGCTTCGCGGTCGTGCAGGACGGCCAGGTCGAGGTCGGCACCGCCGAGCAGCCGCTCGAGGCCGTCGACGGCGCGACGGCGTCCGACGACAAGGCGACCGAGGTCCCGGGCTGGGACGTCCTGAACTTCGCCGCGATCGCCCAGCAGCAGGAGGCGATCGTCTCGCTGCGGGTCCCGGTCTCGGACGACCCGGCGGACGGCTCGCTGCGCACGCAGGACGGCTCGACGGGCTACATCTACCAGTCGACGATGAGCTACGACCCGGCGGCCGGCACCATGACGGACAGCGCCACGGGCACGGTCTACACGCCCGACGACCGCGGCAGCTTCCGGGCCCCGGACGGGACCGCGCTGACGCCCGGCTGGAAGGTCAACGTCGGCTTCGAGAACTTCACGCGGGCGTTCACCGACTCGCGGATCTCCGGTCCGTTCATCTCGATCCTCATCTGGACCTTCGTGTTCGCGATCCTGTCCGTGCTCACGACGTTCGCGCTCGGGCTCTTCCTCGCGGTGGTGTTCAACGACCCGCGCATCCGCGGCCGCAAGATCTACCGGTCGCTGCTGATCCTCCCGTACGCGTTCCCGGGGTTCCTGGCGGCGCTGGTCTGGAAGGGGATGCTCAACCCGGACTTCGGGTTCATCAACGAGACGTTGCTCGGCGGTGCGAACATCCCGTGGCTCACGGACCCGACGCTCGCCAAGGTGTCGGTGCTGCTCGTGAACCTGTGGCTCGGCTTCCCCTACATGTTCCTGGTGTGCACGGGCGCGCTGCAGTCGATCCCGGGCGACGTGCTCGAGTCGGCTCGGATGGACGGCGCGAGCGCCGCGCGGGTGCAGCGCTCGATCGTCTTCCCGCTGCTCATGGTCTCGGTAGCGCCGCTGCTGGTCTCGTCGTTCGCGTTCAACTTCAACAACTTCTCGCTGATCTACATGCTCACCGGCGGTGGCCCGAACTTCGAGGGCACGCCGATCATCGTGGGCCACACGGACATCCTCATCTCGATGGTCTACTCCGTGGCCTTCGAGTCGGGCGTGAAGCAGTACGGCTTCGCGAGCGCGCTGTCCATCCTCATCTTCATCATCGTCGGCGTGATCTCCTGGTGGGGCTTCCGTCGGACCCGTCGCCTCGAGGAGCTCTGAGATGGTCACCACCGCGAGCGAGGTCCGTCCGCCGAAGTCGGCGAACTCCAACGCCAACCACACCGCCGTCACGGGCATGCGCTGGTGGCGCGAGGTGGGGTGGAGGCACATCGTCGGGATCGTCATGATCATCGTCTGCGTGCTGCCGCTGCTCTACGTGCTCTCCGCGTCGCTCAACCCGGGCGGCACGCTGACCGGCTCCAACCAGCTGTTCCGCGAGATCAGCTTCGACAACTACAGCAACCTGGCCGAGCGCGGCTTCTGGACCTGGGCCCGCAACTCGCTCATCGTCTGCACCGTGACGGCGGTCGGCACGGTGCTGATGGGTGCCGCGGCCGCGTACGCGTTCTCGCGGTTCCGGTTCAAGGGCCGCCGCGGCTCGCTGACCGGCCTGCTGCTCGCGCAGATGTTCCCGCAGACGCTGGCGTTCGTCGCGATCTTCCTGCTGCTGCTCTCGCTCGGCGAGGTCTTCCCGAGCCTGGGCCTCAACAGCCTGCTCGGCCTGATCTGCGTGTACCTGGGCGGTGCGCTCGGCGTGAACACGTTCCTCATGTACGGCTTCTTCAACACGGTGCCGCGCGAGCTCGACGAGGCGGCGAAGATCGACGGCGCCACGCACGCCCAGATCTTCTGGACGATCATCCTGCGCCTGGTCACGCCGATCCTCGCGGTCGTCGGGTTGCTGTCCTTCGTCTCGGCCTTCGGCGACTTCCTCGTCGCGAAGGTCGTGCTGCAGCGGCCCGAGCAGTACACCGTGGCCGTCGGCCTGTACTCGTGGGCGTCCGACGAGCGCACCGCACCGTGGGGCCTGTTCGCCGCCGGCGCCGTCGTCGCGGCGATCCCGGTGATCCTGCTGTTCATGTTCCTGCAGCGGTACATCGTCGGCGGCCTGACCTCGGGGTCCGTGAAGGGATGAGCGCACCGCTCCGGCAGCTCGGCCCGCACCACGACGGCTCCGAGCTGTACGTCCCGCGCGCCACGCCACGGCTCGGCGACGTCGTCCCGGTCCGCCTGCGCGTGCCCGCCGACAACCCCGAGACGGCCGTCTGGCTGCGCGCCGTGCGCGACGGCGAACCGCGCCTCTCGCCGGCCCGCCTCGAGCGGTCCGACGAGCACGAGCGCTGGTACGTCGCCGACCTGCCGGTGCACAACCCGGTGGCGTCCTACCGGTTCCTGCTCGACGAGCCGGACGGCTACCGCTGGGTCAACGGGCGAGGGGTCTTCGACCGCGACGTGCCCGACGCGGCCGACTTCCGGATCACGGTGCACGAGCCGGCACCCGAGTGGATGGACGACGCGGTCGTCTACCAGGTGTTCCCGGACCGGTTCGCGCGCTCGGGCGACGACCATGGCCCGCTGCCGGACTGGGCCCTCCCGGCGGACTGGGCCGACGAGCCCATCGCGGCCGGCCACGGCGTGGCGCAGCAGCTCTACGGGGGCGACCTGCGCGGCATCGAGCAGCACCTGGACCACCTCGAGCGGCTCGGCGTCGACACGCTGTACCTGACGCCGATCTTCCCGGGCCGCTCCAACCACCGCTACGACGCGAGCACGTTCGACTCCGTCGACCCGCTGCTCGGCGGCGACGACGCCCTCGCCTCGCTCTCGACCGCGGTGCACGCCCGCGGGCTGCGCCTGATGGGCGACTTCACCACCAACCACACGGGCGCGGGCCACGAGTGGTTCGCGCGCGCCCAGGCGGACCGGTCGAGCGAGGAGGCCGGGTTCTACTACTGGACCTCGACCGAGCCGGGATACGTCGGCTGGCTCGAGCACGCGTCCCTGCCCAAGCTCAACTACAATGCGCCGCACCTCGCCGAGCGCATGGTGCGCGGTCCCTCGTCCGTGATCGGGCGCTGGCTCGTGCCACCGTTCAGCCTCGACGGCTGGCGCATCGACGTCGCCAACATGACGGGGCGGTACGCGGCCGACGACTTCACGCACGAGATCGCGCGCGAGATCCGCGCGACGATGCGCGACCTCAACCCGTCCGCGGTGCTCGTCAGCGAGCACTTCCACGACGCGGCGGCCGACCTGGCCGTGGGCGGCTGGCACGTGAACATGAACTACTCAGCCTTCACGCGTCCCGCCTGGACCTGGCTCGCTGCTGCCGGCACGTCGGCCTCGTTCATGGGCATGCCCGTGCCGGTCCCGCGCCACAGCGGCGCATCCATGGTCGCGACGATGCGCGACTTCGACGCGACCGTGCCGTGGGCCGTGACCCGCCACCAGTGGAACATGCTCGCCTCGCACGACACCGCCCGGCTGCGGACGGTCGTCGGCTCCGCGGCGATGCAGGAGGTCGCGGCCGCGCTGCTGTTCACGTACCCCGGCACGCCCGTGCTGTTCGCGGGCGACGAGGGCGGCGCCACCGGCGTCAACGGCGAGCACGCGCGCGTGCCGATGCCGTGGGACGCGATCGACGCGGACGGCGGACCGGGCTGGGACGCCTCGACCTTCTCGACCTACCGCGAGCTGATCGCGCTGCGGCGCTCGTCGCGCGCGCTGCGCGACGGCGGGCTGCGCTGGGTGGTCGTCGAGGACGACGCGGTGGCCTTCCTTCGCGAGACCGCCGACGAGCGGGTGCTCGTGCTGCTGGCCCGCGCGCCGTGGTCCGGGGCCGCCCTGCCGGCCTGGCTCGCGTCCTCCGAGCCGGTGAACCTCTACGGCGGTGCGTCGCTCGGTGCCGACCTCGTGCTGCCCGGATCGGGACCGACCGCGCAGGTCTGGCGGCTGGCCTGACGGCCGACGTCGGGGCGCGTCGTTAGGCTGGGCGACGTGACCGCGCTCGACGAGACCCTCGACCTGGACGGCTACGTCGACGCCGACCGCGAGCGGTGGGTCACCGAAGGCTCCAAGTCGCGCGCCCGGACCGCCTTCGAGCGCGACCGGGCACGCCTGGTGCACTCGTCCGCGCTGCGCCGGCTGGGCGCCAAGACGCAGGTGCTCGGCCCCTCGTCGGACGACTTCGTGCGCACGCGCCTGACGCACACGCTCGAGGTCGCGCAGGTGGGCCGCGAGATCGGCAAGGCGCTGGGCTGCGACCCCGACGTCGTCGACACCGCGTGCCTCGCGCACGACCTCGGGCACCCGCCGTTCGGCCACAACGGAGAGCGCGCGCTGGCCGAGCTGGCCCGGGGGATCGGCGGGTTCGAGGGCAACGCCCAGACGCTCCGGCTGCTGACCCGCCTCGAGCCCAAGGTCGTCGCGCCCGACGGCACCGCGGTGGGCCTCAACCTCACGCGCGCGTCGCTCGACGCCTCGGTGAAGTACCCGTGGCGCCACCTGCAGGGTCCGGTCAGCGCGGCGAGCGGGCGGCCCACGCACAAGTTCGGCGTCTACGAGGACGACCTTCCGGTGTTCGAGTGGCTGCGGCACGACGCACCCGAGGGCCGGAAGTGTCTCGAGGCGCAGGTCATGGACCTGGCCGACGACATCTCCTACTCGGTCCACGACGTCGAGGACGCGGTCGTCGGTGCGCGCCTCGACCTCGAGGTCCTCACGCAGCCCGACGAGCGCGACCGCGTGGTCGAGGCCGTGAGCACCTGGTACGGCGACGCGGTCAGCGATGCCGAGCTGCGCGACGCGATGGACCGCCTGGTCCGCGCGCAGCTGTGGCGGCCCGGGTTCGACGGGTCCCGGGGCGCGCTCGCGATGCTCAAGGACGCGACGAGCCAGCTCATCGGCCGCTTCGCCAAGGCCTCGCAGCTCGCGACTCGCGAGCGCTACGGCCCCGGCCCGCTCACCCGGTACGCGGCCGAGCTCGTCGTCCCGCACGAGACGCTCGCCGAGATCCTCGTGCTCAAGGGCCTCGCCGTCGCGTACGTGATGGCGCCGCGCGAGCTCGAACCGCTGTACCACCGGCAGCGCGAGATGCTCACCGACCTCGTGCGCGTGCTGTCCGACCGCGCGCCGCTCGCGCTCGAGCCGCCGTTTGCCGCGGACTGGCAGGCGGCCGCCAACGACGCCGCCCGGCTCCGCGTGGTCGTCGACCAGGTGGCGTCCCTCACGGACGTCTCCGCCGCCGACCTCCACGCCCGCCTGGTCCACCCCCCACGCCACTGACCCTCCGCGCGCGACGGGGTTCGCGCCGACCCGCTGAGCCCCGCTCGTGGTTGCAGGGGTGGTTGAACGACACGCCGCGGGAACTACGGCGTGTCGTGCAACGAAGGCTGCAACCACGGACGCCGCCGGGCGGCCCGAGCGCAGTGCGCCGTTTCTCCAGCGCTCGGTGAGCTGCGGGGCGGACGGGTGGATGGGGTCGCGCGGGGACCGAGCGCGGGCTGATCCGGCCTAGACTTCGGGCCGTGGCGGGACGCATCCGACGGGAGGACGTGGAGGCAGTCCGCGAGCGTGCGCGCATCGAGGAGATCGTCGGCGCGCACGTCACCCTCAAGCCCGCCGGCGTCGGCTCGCTCAAGGGCCTGTGCCCCTTCCACGACGAGCGTTCCCCCTCCTTCCACGTGCGTCCGCAGGTCGGCCGCTACCACTGCTTCGGCTGCGGCGAGGGCGGCGACGTCATCTCGTTCGTGCAGCAGGTCGACGGCCTCGGCTTCACCGAGGCGGTCGAGTACCTGGCCTCGCGCGTCGGGATCCAGCTGCGCTACGAGGAGGGCGGCGCGCCGCGGCCGGGCGACGAGCCCGGCAAGCGCCGCCGCCTCATCGAGGCGCACGCGGTCGCCGAGACCTACTTCCGCGAGCAGCTCGCCTCGCCCGGTGCCGCCGCGGGCCGCACGTTCCTCGCCGAGCGCGGTTTCGACCGTTCCGCGGCGGAGCACTTCGGCGTCGGGTTCGCGCCGCAGGGCTGGGACTCGCTGCTGCGCCACCTGCGCGGACGCGGGTTCACCGAGGCCGAGCTGACCGCGTCGGGCCTGGTCAGCCAGGGGCAGCGCGGCATCTACGACCGGTTCCGCGGCCGCCTGGTGTGGCCCATCCGCGAGGTCACGGGGGAGACGGTCGGCTTCGGCGCGCGCCGCCTCTTCGAGGAGGACCAGGGCCCCAAGTACCTCAACACGCCCGAGACGCCGCTCTACCGCAAGTCCCACGTGCTCTACGGCCTGGACCTGGCCAAGCGCGACATGCAGCGCGACAAGCGCGTCGTCGTGGTCGAGGGCTACACCGACGTGATGGCGATGCAGCTCTCCGGCATCGGCTCCGCGGTCGCGACCTGCGGTACGGCGTTCGGCTCCGACCACGCGCGCATCGTGCGCCGCCTGGTGGGGGACAGCGGCGGGAGCGGCGGGGTCCAGCTCGCGTCCGGCACGTCGGTCGGCGGCGAGATCATCTTCACGTTCGACGGCGACGCCGCAGGTCAGAAGGCTGCGCTGCGCGCGTTCGGCGAGGACCAGAGCTTCTCGGCGCAGACGTTCGTCGCGGTCGAGCCGTCCGGCATGGACCCGTGCGAGCTGCGCCAGGCCAAGGGCCCCGACGCGGTGCGTGCGCTCGTCGCGGGCCGCCAGCCGCTGTACGAGTTCGTCATCCGCTCCACCCTCGCCACCTACGACCTCGCGACCGCCGAGGGCCGCGTCGGTGCGCTGCGCGCCGCCGCCCCGGTCGTGGCCGGCATCCGTGACGCCGCGCTGCGCCCCGAGTACACGCGCCTGCTCGCCGGCTGGCTCGGCATCGAGGACCAGGACAGCGTGCGTCGTGCGGTCACGGATGCGTCGCGAGCTCCCGCGCAGGCGCGTCGGCCCGACGACCGCGGCGGCCAGAGCCGCCAGCAGGGACGCCCCGACGAGCGCCGGCCGCAGGGACGCCCCGACGACCGGCGCCCGCAGGGACGGTCCGACGACGGCCGCCCGACGAACGACGGCCAGCCCGAGCGCCCCGCGCGCATGCCCGTGCCCGACCGACGCGACCCGGTCGGCCAGACGGAGCGCACCGCGCTCGAGGTGGTCCTGCAGGCCCCGCACCTGGTCCCCACCGAGTTCGACGAGCTCGCCGCCGACGCATTCTCCGCCCCCGCCTACCGCGCGGTGCACGAGGCGATCCGTGCCGCGGGCGGCCTCGCCGTCGCGCAGCCGCTGACCGCCGCGGGCGACGCGACCGCGTGGGTCGGTGCCGTGATCGAGGAGGCCGCCATGGCCGTGGCGCCCCTGGTCACCGAGCTCGCCGTCGCCCCGCTGCCCGAGGACCGCCCGGCGGCGCTGGCCGACTACGTGCGCGGCGTGGTGCTGCGGCTCGTGGAGCTGGGCTTCACGCGGCACATCGCCGAGCTGCGCGGCGCGCTGCAGCGCATGGACGCGACCGCCGACCCGGCCGCGTACTCGGCGGCCTTCGCGGAGCTCGTCGCAGTCGAGGGCCGCCGGCGGATGCTGCGCGAGAGCGCGTGAACGGGGGCCAAAGCCCTGGTATCTGACGACCGTCGGCGTCATCCTTTCGGGTGACAGGGCCTCACGTCGAGGCCGACCTGCGGGGTCAGGGGTGCGCGATGGTCGCGCAGACACCACCATCGATCAAGAAGTCCACCACGGAGGCGAAGCCGCCTGCCGGGGTCGCGTCCGCCCGCTCGGTGGCGAGCGCGACCGGCCGGCCGGCCGCCGCCGCGACGGCCCGGAAGCGGCGTCAGCCGCGGACGATGAGCCCGCGCGCGACGCGGGGAGCCACGGCTGCCGCGATCCTGGCCGAGGAGCCCGCGATCGAGCCGCTCGTGCCCGAGCCGGCCGTCGACGTGCAAGTCACGCCCGACGTGACCATCGAGCCGCCGGCGGTCGACGAGCACGAGCACGAGGCCGAGCCCGCCCGCTGGTGGAACCACGGCGAGCACGTCGCCCCCTGGCAGGTCGAGGTCCGCCACCGGGTCGAGGACATCAGCGCGCAGGTCTCGCCCCTGCCGGCCGGCCCGCGCGCGGCGGTCGAGCGTCACCTGGGCACGGCGCGGCGCGCCTCGATGGCGCCCTTCCCGCGCTGGCAGTGGTGGAACGGCACGAGCATCGAGACCGCGTGGAACGCCACGCACCTGGCCCAGGCCACGCTCCCGCTCGTCGTCGAGACCCCCGCCCTGCCGCGACAGCTCGTCGACGCGCGTCGTCGAGCGATCATGCGACTGACCAAGGGCGACCCGCTACGGCTCGCGGTCGAGGAGCCCGAGCTGGGCGAGCGGGTCGCGGCACACCAGGCCACGGCCGAGGACCGCCAGACCATCGCCGCGGCGCTGCAGGCGTCGCTCGAGCTGGCCGACGACGAGCACCGCAACCTGCGCGACTGGCGCAACCGGCTCCTGCGCGTGGCGATGCTCGCCGCCCTCGCGCTCGCGCTGACGATCGTCGCCGCCGCGCTGCGGCCGGAGTACCTGCCGCTGTGCGGCCCGAGCGGAGGGGGCGGGACGCTGTGCCCCGGTGGGGGAGCGACCGCCACGTCGCGCGACGCCGGGGTGGTGGCGTTCCTCGGTGCCCTCGGCGGTGCCCTCGCCGCGATCATCGCGATGCGGCGCGCCAGTCCCGGCTCGTCGCCCTACCGGATCACACCCGCGCTGAGCCTGGTCCGCGTGCCGCTGGGCGGCCTCACGGCCGTCGTCGGCGTCATGCTCGTCCAGAGCGGCGAGGTGCCCGGCGTCTCGCTGACCAGCGCGTCGCAGGTCGCCGTGTTCGCGCTGCTGTTCGGCTTCTCGCAGGAGCTCGTCACGCGCCTGCTCGAGACGCGGGCGCGCGTCGTGCAGGACGCCACCAAGGGTCGTTCGTCGTCCGCCGACCGGCAGGACGTCTCGCCGAAGGTGGCGTGAGTGCGGACCTCAGCGCAGCTGCGTCGGGCCGTCGACCACCGGCGGCTGCTCGTCGACCGACGCGGTGACCGTCATCGACCGGAGCACCAGCGAGCCGCCGTAGGACGAGAGGAACGCCGTGTCGGTCGCGTCCCGGCCGGTCGCGATGCGCAGGAGCGTGCCGACGGGGGCCAGGCGGGTCGCGTCGACCACCTGCCACTGCCCGTCGACGAACGCCTCGGCGACCGCGTGGAAGTCCATCGGCTTGAGCCCCGGCGCGTACACCGAGGCGAGCCGGGCAGGGACGTCGCACGCACGCACGAGCGCGACCACGAGGTGCGCGAAGTCGCGGCACACGCCGCGGCGCTTGAGCAGCGTGTCGGTCGCACCGTCGGTCGGCAGGCTCGCACCGCTGAAGTAGGTGACGTGGCCGTGCACCCAGTCGGTGACCGCGTCGAGCAGCGCACGGCCCTCGAGGCCGCCGAACTGGTCGCGCGCGAACGAGAGCAGGCGGTCGGAGTCCGCGTACCGGCTCGGCCGGCGGAACTCGATGAGGTCGAGGTCCTCGATGGAGGCCGGGTCGGCCTGGCCGTGCACGGTGGCGTGGTAGTCGACGACGACGCGGCCCGCGGGAGCCAGCACGCGGTGCATGCGCCCGCCGTGCCCGGTCTTGACCTCGAGGACGTCGAGGATGCCGTCCTCGTGGCGGACGGTCAGGACCTCGGAGAGGTCGTAGGAGCCGTCGGCGACCGCCACGGCAAGGTGCATCTCGAGTGGGGTGCGCACGTCGAGGGACAGATGAGAGCTCACGGTGCGCAACACGGCCGCGGGGGTCCTTTCCCGGCCGTCGGCGGCCGGACCATCAAGAGGGGCAGCGCAAGTGTGAGGCTCGATGACCAGTTCGTCCAGCGGGACATTTCGGCACCGTCGTGGCCTGCGACGTGGTGCCCAAGATCACCGACGAGATGCCCGAATCCCGCCGAGAAAATGCGGGTGCTTGGGCTGTACAGGTGCCACAATCGAGGGATGCCCCTGACCTTCCGCACGCCGAGCCTGGCTCGTGCGCGCAGGAGGACCACCCGCATCCAGGTGCCGCTCACGTGACGGCGGGCCCGGGCACGGTCGAGAAGCAGCGGCCGCGCGTGATGAGCCGCGCGCGCAGCGCTCTGCTCGCCCGTGAGGCGGCCATCATGGTCGCCGTCTACGTCGTCTACTCGATCATCCGCAACCACGCGCCCAACAAGGTCCGGGTCGCGAACGCGCACTCGCGGGACATCCTCAACGTGGAGAAGGCCCTTGGCCTCGACATCGAGCACGGGATCAACCACTTCTTCGCGCAGCACACCGCGATCATCACGGTCGCGAACTACATGTACGCCACGCTGTTCCTGCCGTCGGCGATCTTCGTGCTCGCCTGGCTGTGGCGACGCTCGTCGGCGCAGTACGTCGTGCACCGCTCCGTCCTCGTCGTGATGACGATGTTCGCCCTGGTCAGCTACTGGGTGTTCCCCGCGGCGCCGCCGCGCCTCCTGCCGGGTGGCGGCTACATCGACACCGTCGTGGTCTTCGAGACGTGGGGACGCAGTGCCGCCGACTCCGGGCACGGGGTCTCCAACGAGTACGCCGCGATGCCCTCGATGCACTTCGGCTGGGCTCTGTGGTGCGGGCTCGCGGTGTTCGCGGTCAGCAAGGTGCGATGGCAGAAGGTCCTCGCGATCGCGTTCCCGTCGGTCACGCTCGTCGTGATCATCGCGACCGGCAACCACTTCCTGTTCGACGCGATCGCCGGCGCGGCCGTCTACGGCGTCGCGTACGGCGCCGTGCGCGTGGTGCGCCGGCTGTCGGTGCGGGAACCGGCCGAAGAGCTCCCGCTCGCCGCGTAGCCCGTCCCCGGAACCCGCCCGCGCGGGTGCTCGCCAGCGCTACGGTCGCGGAATGAGCGCACCCGACCCCGTCGTCGCACCCACGCCCGTGCACCGTCCGCGTCCCGCGTCGACCCAGGCGGCGGCTCCGTTCCGCAACTCGGCGGGCCTGCTGGCGTTCGGGTTCGCCGGCGTCTTCTTCGGCCCGATCGTCTCGGGCATCTCGTCGATCGCGGTGCTGGACGCCGTGTTCGAGGTGGTCGGGTTCCTCGGCGTGATCGGCGGCGGTGTGATGCTCGCGACGGGCATCTACCGCCTCGCAGACCACGTCGACGCTTGGTCGTTCGCGCGTCGGCGCTAGGCGCTGTCGGTCGCCACCCCGAGTGGCGCCCTTCGCGACCCCGTCACACACTCGATCGGGTGAGCAGCGTGCTCACGCGAACGAGCGGCTGCGCTCGCACGCGGCCGTGGTGACAGGTTCGAGGAGGAACCATGTCCACGACGACGACGTCGCGCCCAGGGACCCGCAAGCACCGCCCACTGTGGAGAGCAGGGGGTGCCGCGTTCGCCGCGGCGCTCGCGCTCGGGGTCGTGGTGGCGCCGAGCGAGGCCACCTCGAAGCGCCATGAGCGGCAACCCACGCTCTCGACCCGGTCGGCCCCGATCCTGTCGGTCCACGGCCTGAAGTTCCGCGACCTCGACCGTAACGGCCGGCTCACGCCGTACGAGGACTGGCGGCTCCCCGCGTCGGCCCGCGCCCGTGACCTGCTCGGCCGCATGACGCTCGCGCAGAAGGCCGGCCTCATGGTGCACGGCACGCTTCCCGCGTCCGGCACGGGGTACGACGTCGCGGGGACGACGCGCCTGGTCGCGGACCGCAGCATCACGACGATGATCACGCGGCTGGCCGCGGAGCCCGCCGCGATGGCCACTGCCAGCAACGCCGTGCAGGCCATCGCCGAGAACCAGCCGCTGGGGATCCCCGTGGTCATCTCGACCGACCCGCGCAACGGCTTCTCGGTCACGGGCGGTCAGACGGTCGCCCGGATCGGCACGACCGCCATGCCGGACGCCATCGGGCAGGGCGCGATCGGCGACCCCGCCACGATCCGCGAGCTGGGGGACATCGTCCGCGCCGAGTACCGCGCCGTCGGCATCACCGAGGCGCTCTCGCCGCAGGCAGACATCGCGACCGAGCCGCGATGGACCCGCATCAACGGCACGTTCGGGTCGGACTCCACGCTCGCCAAGAGGCTTGTCAAGGCGTACGTCGCGGGCCTGCAGGACGGGACGCGCGGGCTCACCCCGGACAGCGTCGCCACGGTCACCAAGCACTGGGTCGGCTACGGCGCGCAGGACAAGGGCTTCGACAGCCACTACTTCTACGGCCGCTACGCCACGTTCCCCGGCGGCAACTTCGCCGAGCACATCGTGCCCTTCACGGGTGCCTTCGCCGCGGACACCGCGGGCGTCATGCCGACGTACTCGATCCTCAAGGACCTCGTCTACCAGGGCACCGCGCTCCCGCAGGTCGGCGCCGGGTTCAGCTCGTTCCTGCTGCAGGACCTCCTGCGCGGCCGGTACGGGTTCGACGGCGTGATCGTCTCCGACTGGGGCATCACGGGGGACTGCCCGGTCGCGTGCCAGGAGAACCGGCCGCCGGCCTTCTTCGTCGGCCCGTGGGGTGTCGGGATGCCTTGGGGCGTGGAGGACCAGAGCGTGCTCCAGCGCTTCGCGCTGACGATCAACGCCGGCGTGGACCAGGTGGGCGGCTCGGACGAGCCGAGCTACGTGCTCCAGGCGGTGGCCGACGGCCTCGTCTCCCGCGCCCGCGTCGACGCCGCCGCGCGTCGTGTGCTCGTGCAGAAGTTCGAGCTCGGGCTGTTCGAGAACCCGTTCGTGAGCCCGACGAAGGCCGCGGCGATCGCGGGCAACGCGGCGTTCACGGCCGTGGGGGATGCCGCGCAGGCGGAGTCGCTCACGCTGCTCGCCAACTCCGGCGACCTGCTCCCGGCGGCGCCGGCTGACCACGCGCACGTGTACCTCTCGGGCGTGAGCGGGGACGCCGCCACCGCGGCCGGCTACACGGTCGTGACGGACCTCGCGGACGCCGATCTCGCGATCGTCCGCCTCAGCGACCCGCGCGGCGGCCCGGACCTCACGGACCTGGACTTCGCGGGGACCGAGCCCGACTACGCGGCGTTCCAGGCGGCCGTCGACGCCGGCGTGCCGACCGTGGCCGTGCCCAAGCTCGACCGCCCGCTCGTCCTGACGAACGTGGTGGACCGAGCGGGTGCGGTGCTCGCCAACTACGGCGTCTCCGACGAGGTGCTCCTCCAGACGATCGCGGGGGAGCGTCGACCCGGCGGGACCCTGCCGTTCGAGCTGCCGTCTTCGATGGCGGCGGTCGAGGCCCAGCTCTCCGACGTAGCCGACGACTCCGCCGACCCGCTGTTCCCGGCCGGGTTCGGCCTCGAGTACGCGGCGCCGACGATCGAGCAGCTGCGGGGGTCGCTCGCCGACCTGCGCGCGTCCGGCGACGTGAGCCGTTCAGCCGCACGCGTGCTCGACGCGCAGCTGGCCTCCGTCGAGCGAGCGCTCGACCGGGGCCGCGAGCAGCAGGCCGTGCGCGGCCTCGAGCGGTTCGTGCGGACCGTCGAGCGGTGGTCCGGCGGGCGGCACGTCTCGACGACGGCGGCCGACCAGCTCGTCGGCGACACCGAGGCGCTGATCGCCTCGCTCCGCTGAGCCGCGCATGAGAAAAGGGCCTCTGACCGGCGTTTCCGCGGGTCAGAGGCCCTTCATGTGCTCCCCCGACTGGACTCGAACCAGTAACCCTTCGATTAACAGTCGAATGCTCTGCCAATTGAGCTACGGGGGATCGCAGCGGGGAAAACTCTAGCAGCCTGAAAGGGGTGCCTCGGACGCGACGTGCGTCACCGGGGGAGGCCGGCCGCGTCGCGCACCGTGTCCTCCGCGGCGTCGACCAGCGCCGCGACCGCGGGGTCGGCCAGGTCGACGTCGCCGTCGGCCAGCACCTGGCTGAACAGCTCCCCGTCCTCGTCGCGGCGCAGGGCCACGCGGGCTCGTCGCCCGTCCGGCAGTGCGACGCTCGTCGTGTGCACCACCGACTGCTGCACCCGCTCGCGGAACGTCTGGCTGAACCTGACCGACGCGCGGTCCTCTGCGAACGTCAGCCGCGTCGTGGCGCCCCAGACCCAGCGGATGCTGAGCGTGCGGGTCGCGGCGTCGAGGGTGCCGTTGTCCACGTCGGCCCACGGCGTGCGGGTCACCGAGTCGGTCGAGAGGACGTGCAGGGCGAGGCGGGAGGCGACGGCGCGACGGCCGTCGGCGAGCTCGACCGCGACGAGCGCGCGGTCGCCGGACCGGAGCTCGAGGCGGGCGCGATCGGAGGCCGTCAGTCGACGGTTGCGGGGCGAGACGGGCACGGCCCCACGGTACCCGCGCGCTCTCCGGTCGCGGACACGCGCGACCCCTGCCACGATCGGCGCCGACACGACCCACGACGAGAGGCACGGATCGATGACGGCTGGGACGACGAGCGGCACCGCGCAGCGGGGCTGGGAGCTCATGGCACGGTTCGGCTACGTGATCAACGGCGTGCTCCACATCCTCATCGGGGTGATCGCGCTCCAGATCGCCTTCGGCGGCGAGAAGAAGAACGCGGACCAGTCCGGCGCGCTCAGCACGATCTCGGAGACGCCGTTCGGCGGGTTCATCCTGTGGGCCTCCGTCGTGGCGTTCGTCGCGCTCGGGCTCTGGCAGCTCGCCGTCGCGTTCCGCAAGCAGCCGACGAGCCAGGGGTCGAGCACCAAGGACCGCCTCGAGGCCGGCCTGCGCGCCGTCATCTACCTCGCCCTGGCCGTCACCGTCTTCTCGTTCGCCCAGGGGAGCGGCACGTCGAGCTCCAAGCAGACGACCGACGCGACCGAGTCGCTCATGTCCGCCCCGGGTGGTCGGTTCCTCGTCGGGCTGCTGGGCGCCGCCATCGTCGTCGGCGGCGTCATCTACGCCCTCAAGGGGCTGCGCAAGAAGTTCCTCGAGGACCTGCACTCGCTCCCGTCGGGCACCGCGGGCGTGACCGTGCGCCGCCTCGGCATCTTCGGCTACACCGCCAAGGGCGTCGCCCTCGCCATCGTCGGCGGCCTGTTCGTGCTGGCGGCCGTCAAGGCCGACCCGGACAAGGCCAAGGGACTGGACGGCGCGCTGCACACGCTGCGCGACCAGCCAGCCGGCGTCTGGTTGCTCGCCATCGTCGGCATCGGGTTCATCGCGTACGGGATCTACTCGTTCGTGCGCTCGAAGTACGGCAAGCTCTGAGCGCTCAGCTCGCGGGGGCGAGCGTCCCGTCGACGACCGAGCCCGTCACGTCGCCGTCGGTGAAGATGATCACGCAGGCGACGGGGTCGGGACCCACCATCAGCGCGATCGCGTCCGCCCGGTGGGCGGGGATCCCGGGGGTGGCGTCGGCGATGTCGGCGACCTGACGGCTGCACTCCTGCGCTGCTGAGCTGACGTCGCCGGCCGTCGTGCCGACGACCTCGAGCACGTGGGGCTCGGAGCAGTCGACGGTGGACCCTGCGCCCTCGGACGCGCCGTCAGACCCCGCGCAGGTGCCCGCGGCGAAGGGGCCGGTCGCGGGCACGCTCGCGACGGCCTCTTCGGACGACTCGCCCGCGACCGTCCCGGTCGCCAGCCCGGCGATGAGATAGCCGGCCACGGCGATCTCGAGCACCAGCCTGACCGTGCCGATCGCGATGGCCGCGACGGCGAACCCGTCGCCGCGAGTCCCGTCCCGGCGGATCTGGCGGCGGGCGACGATCCCGAGGATGAGGCCGACCAGCCCGGAGAAGAACGCGACGACGAACGCCGCGATCGCCAGGCCGCTCGTCGGAGGCTGCCGCGGGGGCTGGTAGGCCACGCCGGTCGCGGGGCCGTAGCCCGGCCCAGCTGGTGGATAGGTCGGTCCGGCCATGTTTCCCCCTGGTGCACGTCGTCGTCACGCTCACTCTGGCACGGCCGCGGCGTCCAGTGTTCATGTTCCGTGCGTTGACCTCGCGGCGGTCGCGGCCGATGATCGCGGCATGCCGATCGAGGACGAGGACAAGGCGATCGCCGAGGTGGTCGAGCGCGTCGCGGAGAAGTTCCCCGACGTCGAGCCCGAGGTGGTCCGCGAGACCGTGGACGCGAAGGTTGACGAGTTCGAGGGGGCAGCCGTGCGGGACTTCGTCCCGGTGCTCGTCGAGCACGAGGTGACCGACGAGCTGCGCGAGACCTGACGAGTGACGCGCCGGCCGGGGGAGCTCCCCGGCCGGCGCGCGATCAGTCGCCCTTGACGTTCACGATCTGGTGCAGCGTGTGCCGGACCTCGACGAGGTCGGCCGCGTCGGCCATGACCTGGTCGATGTCCTTGTAGGCGGCCGGGATCTCGTCGATGAACGCGTCG
Organism: Cellulomonas rhizosphaerae; assembly: GCF_003470205.1. Taxonomy (GTDB): domain Bacteria; phylum Actinomycetota; class Actinomycetes; order Actinomycetales; family Cellulomonadaceae; genus Cellulomonas; species Cellulomonas rhizosphaerae. Next base: position 40,245 of record NZ_QWKP01000222.1, on the reverse strand, counting down.
GTGTCCCGGTACTCGATGCCCGCCATCGCCTCGCGCAGCTGCTCGTGCGTGAACATCCGGCGAGCCGCCGAGCGCGAGTGGTTGCGTCCCGCGCCGTGCGGCGAGGAGTTGAGCGAGAGCTTGTCGCCCTTGCCGACCACGACGTACGACGCGGTCCCCATCGAGCCGGGGATGAGCCCGGGCCGGCCGCGGTCCGCGAGGATCGCGCCCTTGCGTGACACCCACACCTTCTTCTTGAAGTGCGTCTCCTGCTCGGTGAAGTTGTGGTGGCAGTTGATGCGCTCCTGCTCGTCGACCGCGACGCCCATGTGGGCCGTGACGGCGGCGACGACGCGGTCCATCATCTCCTCGCGGTTGAGCAGCGCGAAGTCCTGGGCCCAGCGCAGCTCGCGCACGTAGGCCCAGAACTCCTCGGTGCCCTCGACGAGGTAGGCGAGGTCCGGGTCCGGCAGGGAGATCCACCACCGCTTGCACAGCGCAGCGGCGACGGCGATGTGGTGCTGGGCGATCTTGTTGCCCACCCCACGCGAGCCCGAGTGCAGGAACAGCCACACCGCGCCCGTCTCGTCGACCGTGACCTCGATGAAGTGGTTGCCCGACCCGAGCGTGCCGAGCTGCAGCCGCCAGTTGCCCGCATACGCGGCCGGGTCGAAGCCCGCACGCTCGGCCTTCGCCTCCAGCTCGGCGACGCGCACGGCCGCCGACGACGTGAGCGCCTGGTTGTAGACACCTGCCCACAGCGGAACGGCCGCCTCGATGGCCTGGCGCAGCGTGGCCAGCGAGCCCGCGGCGCGGAACTCGTCCTCGGTCCACTGCGTCCGCACGGCGATCATCCCGCAGCCGATGTCCACGCCGACGGCCGCGGGGATGATCGCGCCGAGGGTGGGGATGACCGAGCCGACCGTCGCGCCCTTGCCCAGGTGGGCGTCGGGCATGAGGGCCAGGTGCGGGTAGACGAACGGCATGGTGGCCGTCGTGATCGCCTGGTCACGGGTGCTGGGCTCGAGGATGGTGGCCCAGCTGATGAGGTTCTTGGTGAGGTGCTCGCGGGTCATGGTGGGGGAGCCTGACAGCGGTGATGCGGTCGGGCCGCACGATTTTCGGCTGCGGGCTCGTCGCGGCTCGCTAGAGTCGGCGCCATGGCGAACCCCCTGGTCCCCACCGCGTTCGACGTGATCGCCCAGATCGGGATCCTCGTGCTGGTCGCGGGCACCGCGTTCGTCGCGTTCACGCTGGGTCGTCGGGGGAGCCGGCGTCGCGACAAGGCGGCTCAGACCCAGCGCGACACGGTCTGACCTACGACGACGTTCGGTGGGGCAGGTGGGGCTTGAACCCACGACCCACGGATTATGAGTCCGCTGCTCTGACCGGCTGAGCTACTGCCCCGAGGTGTCGCCAGGTTACGGCACCACGACGCTGACCAGGGGAGAGACCCGAAAGTGGTGCCCGGGGCGACGAGGCACGCCGGATCCGTCCGATACGTGGCGATTCGATTTCACCCGTTTGCGAGCGAATCGGACGCGGGCGGTTGTTGCACAAGTGTCCAGTTTCGGGCATAGTTCCTTCTTGTCAGCGACAACGGCAAACCCGCCGCAAGGTGGGGACGCAAAGCCACGGGGCCTACAGGGTCAGCCGAGCTACCGAACGACAGGAGATCCATCATGGCGATCAACACCACCGAGGCCCCCCTCTCGCAGGGTGCACTTCTCACGCCCGGCGAGGTTGCCGTGCTCTTCCGCGTCGACCCGAAGACGGTCACGCGTTGGGCCCAGGCCGGCAAGCTCTCGGCCGTCCGTACCCTCGGCGGCCACCGCCGCTTCCACGAGGCCGAGGTGCGTCAGCTCCTCACCGGCGTCCCGCAGCAGCGCGCGGGGGAGTGACCTCACAGCTTTCCTCGAAGGGCCGGTGACGTAGTCGTCACCGGCCCTTCGTGCGTTCGGTACCAGGTGAGGCGACCCGTCATGGGAGGATCGGGGCATGGCCATGCGTGAGATCAGGACCGTCGGTGACCCCGTCCTGCGTACCCCTTGTGACCCGATCACGACGATCGACGCGCGCGTGCGCTCGCTCGTCGAGGACCTGCTCGAGACCGTCGACCACGACGGCCGCGCGGGGCTCGCCGCCAACCAGATCGGCGTCGGCCTGCGCGCCTTCTCGTGGAACATCGACGACGAGATCGGCTACGTGCTCAACCCCGTGATCGTCGACGTCTCGGAGGAGGAGTACCAGGACGGCGACGAGGGCTGCCTCTCGGTCCCCGGCCTCTGGTACCCGACCCGCCGCGCCTGGTACGCGCGGGTCGTCGGCACGGACCTGGACGGCAAGGAGGTCGTCGTCGAGGGCACCGAGCTCATGGCGCGCTGCCTGCAGCACGAGGTCGACCACCTCGACGGGATGCTCTACCTGGACCGCCTCGAGCGGTCGGTCCGCAAGAAGGCGATGCGGGCGATCCGCGAACAGCTCTGAGCAGTCCGGGCGTGTGACTGGTCCTGGCGGCGTTCGTCGGGCACACTGGCACCAGCACACTGCGTGACCGTGCGTACTCCCGTCGTTCGGGACGAGGTCGTTGGGGAAGACGAACCTCGAGCCGATTCAGGAGGACGACATGGCAGGTCCGATGACCCGCGGTGTACTTTTCGTGCACTCTGCGCCCCGCGCGCTGTGCCCCCACATCGAGTGGGCGGCGGGCAACGTCGTGGGCGGACGCGTCGCGTTCGACTGGACCGAGCAGCCCGCGGGCCCGTCGTTCTTCCGCGCCGAGCACTCCTGGCAGGGCGAGCCCGGCACGGGCGCGCGCCTGGCGTCGGCGCTGCGCGGCTGGGCACACCTGCGCTACGAGATCACGGAGGAGGCCAGCCGCGGCGTCGACGGCTCGCGCTGGAGCCACACCCCGGAGCTTGGGATCTTCCACGCCGCGACCGACGTGCACGGCAACGTCGTCGTCCCCGAGGACCGCATCCGCGCCGCCCTGGAGCACTCCGCCGACCCTGTGCGGCTGCGCACCGAGCTCGACCTCGCGCTCGGGCAGGCGTGGGACGACGAGCTGGAGCCGTTCCGCTACGCGGGCGCGGGCGCGCCCGTGCGGTGGCTGCACCGCGTGGGCTGAGGGTGGTGGGCTGAACCTCCCGAGCAACGCACGAGCCCCGCACCCGGACTGCCGGGGGCGGGGCTCGGCTGCTGCTGCGGCGTCAGGCCGAGGTGACCACCAGGGCCACGTTGTGCCCGCCGAAGCCGAACGAGTTGTTGATCGCCGCGATGTCGCCCTCGGGCAGCGCGCGGGGCTTGTCGCGGACCAGGTCCAGGACGAGCTCGGGGTCCGGGTTCTCGACGTTGATCGTCGGGGGCGCCTGGCGGTCGTGCAGGGCCAGCACCGTGAAGATCGTCTCGAGGGCGCCGGCGCCGCCGAGCAGGTGGCCGGTCATCGACTTGGTCGCCGACAGCGCCACGTGGTCGGAGTCCTCGCCGAGCACGCCGCGCACGGAGCGGGCCTCGATGAGGTCGCCGACGACGGTCGAGGTGGCGTGCGCGTTGACGTGCACGATGTCGCTCGCCGCGACGCCGGACTCGGCCAGGGCGGAGTTCATCGCGCGGATCTGGCCGTCGCCCGAGGGCTCGGGGGACGTGATGTGGTAGCCGTCGGCGGACAGGCCGACGCCGGCGATGCGGCCGTAGACGCGGGCGCCACGGGCCGCCGCGTGCGCGGCGCTCTCGAGGACGACGACGCCGGCGCCCTCGCCGATGACGAAGCCGTCGCGGTCGGTGTCGTACGGACGCGAGGCGCCCGTGGGGTCGTCGTTGCGCAGCGACAGCGTGCGCGAGGCGGCGAACGCGGCGATGGGCATGGGGTGGATCGTCGCCTCGGTGCCGCCGGCGATGACCACGTCGGCCCGGCCGGTACGGATCATCTCGACGCCGTAGCCGATGGCCTCGGCGCCCGAGGCGCACGCGGAGACGAGCGCGTGCGCGCCGGCCTTCGCACCGAACTCGAGCGAGACGTACGCGCTCGGGGAGTTCGGCATGAGCATGGGTACGGTCATCGGGAGGATGCGGCGCGCGCCCTTCTCCCGCAGCGTGTCCCAGCCGTCGAGCGTGGTCCAGATGCCGCCGATGCCGGACGACACCACGGCGCCGAGCCGCTCGCCGTCGACCTCGGGGGAGCCCGCGTCGGCCCAGGCCTCGCGCGCCGCGATGATCGCGTACTGCGCGGAGGGGTCCATGCGCTTGATCTCGGGGCGCGGGAGCACCTCGTCGGGCGTGACCTTGATGGTCGCGGCGAAGGTGACGGGCAGCCCGTACTTCTCCACCCAGTCGTTCTCGAAGGGGCGCGCTCCGGACTCGCCGGCGAGTGCCGCGGCCCAGGTGGTGGGTGCGTCACCGCCGAGCGGCGTGGTGGCGCCCAGTCCTGTGACGACGACGTCGATCGGGTGGCTCATCGGTGCTCCTGGTCGGCGGGGGGAGGTGCTGGGCACGTCCCCGGGTGGTGGTCCCGGGGACGTGCCCGGTGCGGCAGCGTCAGGCCTTCGACGCGCCGGCGATGAACGAGACGGCGTCGCCGACCGTGACGAGGTTCTTGACCTCGTCGTCGGGGATGCGCACGTCGAACTTCTCCTCGGCGAGGGTGACGATCGTCATCATCGACAGCGAGTCGATGTCCAGGTCGTCCGTGAACGACTTCTCGGGCAGGACGGAGTCCGTGGGCAGGCCGGTCTCCTCGCTGACGATCTCGGCCAGGCCGGCCAGGATCTCCTGCTCGCTGTGCGCCATGGGGTTTCTCCTCGGTAGGGGGTGAAGCTGGGATGGGTCGGACGAACGGTACAGCCGGTGCTACGGAAGGACGACGACCTGGGCGGCGTAGACCAGCCCCGCGCCGAAGCCGATCTGCAGCGCGAGCGCGCCGCTGGAGACCTGGCCCTCGCGCAGGAGGCGCTCGGTGGCCAGGGGGATGGAGGCGGCCGACGTGTTGCCGGTGTCGACGATGTCGCGGGCGACCACGACGGAGTCGGGCAGCTTCAGCGTCTTGACCATCTGGTCGATGATCCGGGTGTTGGCCTGGTGGGGGATGAAGGCCTCGATCTCGTCAGCCGTCACGCCCGCGGCGTCGAGCGCCTTCTGGGCGACGGGGGCCATCTGCCAGACGGCCCACTTGAAGACCGACTGGCCCTCCTGGCGCAGCGTCGGCCAGCCCGCGTCCTCGTCGCGCGTGGCGAGCCAGGAGTGCGTCTGGCGGATGGCCTGCGCCTGCGAGCCGTCCGAGCCCCAGATCGTGGGACCGATGCCGGGGGTGTCCGACGGGCCGACGACGACCGCGCCCGCACCGTCGCCCAGCAGGAAGGAGATGGAGCGGTCGGTCGGGTCGACGAACTCGCTCATCTTCTCCGCACCGATGACCAGCACGTTGCGGGCGTTGCCCGAGCGGACCAGCGCGTCGGCCTGGCCGATGCCGTAGCAGTAGCCGGCGCACGCGGCCGAGATGTCGAACGCGGCGGCCGGGGTCGCGCCGATGCGGTCCGCGATGATCGCGGCGCCCGCGGGCGTCTGGTGGAAGTAGGTGACGGTCGACAGGATGACGGCGTCGATGTCCGCGCCGGTCAGACCCGCGTTCGCGATGGCCTCGCGCGCCGCGGCCTCGGCCAGGTCGAGCACCGAGGTCTCGGCGCCCGCGCGACGACGCGTGACGATCCCGGTCCGCTGGCGGATCCACTCGTCCGACGAGTCGATCGGCCCGACGAGGTCGTCGTTCGGGACGACGTTCTCGCCGCGAACTCCGCCGAGCCCGAGGATCCGGGTGTGCGCGGGGCCGGTGGCCTGGGTGAGGGTGGGACGCGTCACGACGACTGCTCCTGGGTGCTCGCGAGGGTGGACGACCCGGCGTGCCGGCGCACGAGGTCACGCGCGGCGTCCAGGTCGGCAGGGGTCTTGACGGCGACCGTCTCGACCCCGGGCAGCGTACGCCGGGCGAGTCCGGTGAGCACACCGCCGGGGGCCACCTCGAGCAGGGCCGTGACGCCCAGCTCGAGCAGCTGCGCCTGGCACAGGTCCCAGCGCACGGGGTTGGCGACCTGTGCGACGACGAGGTCGAGCGCCTGCTCGCCGCCGGGGACGACCGAGCCGTCGCGGTTGGTCAGGAGCGTGAGCGCGGGCGCCTGCGGCGTGAGGCCCGCGGCCGCGTCGCGCAGCTCGGCGACGGCCGGTGCCATGTGCGCGGTGTGGAACGCGCCGGCCACCTGCAGGGCGATGACGCGGGCCCGCGTGGGAGGCGCGGCGGCGAGGGCGGCGATCGCCTCGAGCGTGCCCGCGGCGACGACCTGGCCGCCGCCGTTGACATTGGCCGGGACGAGGCCGTGCTGCTCGAGCGCGGCGAGGACCTCGTCGGGGTCGCCGCCCAGGACCGCGGCCATGCCCGTGGGCGTGACGGCGGCGGCGCGGGCCATGGCAGCGCCGCGGACGGTGACGAGCGCGAGGGCCTCGTCGTCGGTCAGGACGCCGGCGACGGCCGCCGCGGCGAGCTCGCCGACCGAGTGGCCTGCGGCGACGTCGACCTGTCCCGCGATCGCCGCGCCGAGGGGCGCGTCGGCGGCGAGGCCGAGCACCGCGCGCAGGCTCGCGAGCGCGGACGCGACGAGCAGCGGCTGGGCCACCGCGGTGTCGCGGATCGTGTCGGCGTCCGACGTGGTGCCGTGGGCGACCAGGTCGAGGCCCGTGACCTCCGAGGCCCGGCCGAGCGACGCCGCGAACGCGGGCAGCTCCAACCAGGGAGCGAGCATGCCGGGGGACTGGGCACCCTGACCGGGGCAGGCGACGACGAGCACGGGACAACTGTGCCTGCCGTGCGCGGGCGAACCCGGTCACGGCGCGCACCAACCTTCTCGGGTGCCCTTGTGCGTGTCCTACAAAGCGCTCGGGCTGCTCGCGTCGAGCCGGCCCACCGCGAGGGCGGTCTGCAGCACGTAGGACTCGCGCGCGTCCAAGGGGTCCCACCCGGTGACGTCGGCAACCCGCTTGAGGCGGTAGCGCACGGTGTTGGGGTGCACGTAGAGGGTGCGGGCCGCGGCCTCGAGGGAGCGGCCGGTGCCGAGGTAGGCGGACAGGGTCTCGAGCAACGAGCCCTGGCTCGCGGCGAGCGGCGCGAAGGCCTGGGCGATCAGGGTGCGGCGTGCGGCGACGTCGCCGACGAGCACGCGCTCGGGCAGCAGGTCGTCGGCCATCACCGGGCGGGGCGCCTGCTCCCAGGCCGCCGCGGCGGCGAGGCCCGCGAGAGCGGCGCGCGCCGAGCGGGCGCTGTCGGACAGGTCCTGCACCTCCGGGCCGAGCACGACCGGTCCCGGGCCGAAGCGCGGCAGCAGCGAGACCGCGGCCGCGCGCAGGTCCCCGACCCCGCCGAGGAACACGACGAGGCGGTCGCCCTGGATGCCTACGAGCGCGTCGTCGGCGGCCCGGCGGGTGGCCCGCCGCAGGTCGGAGGCGCGGACCTCGTCGAGCGTGGAGGCCGTGGTCCCGACCATGACCAGCGTGGACCCGCGTCCGCTCCAGCCGAGTGCGGCCACGCGCGAGCGCATCGCGTCGTCGACATCCCCGCGCACGAGCGCGTCGACGACGAGGGCCTCGAGGCGCGCGTCCCACGCGCCCCGGACCTCGGCGGCACGGGCGTAGACCTCCGCGGCCGAGAACGCGACCTCGCGCGAGTAGCGCAGCACGGCCTCGCGCAGCTCGCGCTCCTCGCCCGGGGCGGCGAGCCGGTCGGAGTGCGTCTCGACGACGTCGACGACCACGCGGACGAGCTGGAGCGTGTGCTGCAGCGAGATCGACCGGGTGAGCTCGGGCGGCGCGGCACCGAAGATGTCGCCCACGCCGTGCGGGGGGCGAGTGGGGTCGGCGTACCAGGTGACGAAGGCCGTGATGCCCGCCTGGGCGACGAGCCCGACCCACGAGCGGTCCTCGGCCGGGAGCGTGCGGTACCAGTCGAGGTCCTCGTCGAGACGACGCATCGCGGCCGCGGCGAGGAGCCCGGCCCCGTCGCGCACGCGGCGCTGCGTCTCGGGCCCGCCGTGCGCGGGGACCACGGGCCGGCGTGCCGCCGCTGACCGCTGCCGGCCGCCTGTGGCCGCAGCAGGAGGCGTGGTGGAAGAGCTGGGCATGGGGCGAGCATAGGGCTGCGGTTGTGGGAAGTCGACAAAGTGTGATCCTTGGCGCCCGCGGTCGCCGGGTGCCTTCGGCGACCAGCGGCTAGGGTCGCTGCATGGCTCTTCTGCCCCGGTTGCGACAGCTCATGCGCCGTCCCACGTCTGCGTCGACCGTTGGCGCGCGTCGGCCGACGAGCGCTGCCCGACGCGGCGACACGCTCCACGAGGACGCGCTGCGCTCCATGCTCAGCGACGACCCGAACAACGAGCGCGCGTTCGCCGCACTTGCCGAGATCGTGCGGCGCCGCGCCGCCGACTCCAGCCACGACGACGACCCGCTGACCGCCGAAGGTCTCGACGAGAGCGAGCGCGAGCGCGCCGCGGACCTCGCGGTCTGGGCGCTCGGCGAGGAGCTCGCGGGCAACCCCCGCGCGTGGTTCCCGCTGATCGAGGTCGCGCGGCTGTCCGTGCGCGACGACCACGAGGGCACGCTGCGCCGGCTGCGCACCGCCGCCGAGCGCGACCCCTCGGGCCGTGCGCTCGTCGAGGCGCTCGCGCTGCTGCGCGAGGCCGGCGCGCCGGTCGACGCGCTCGGGCTCGGCGTCGGGCACTGGCACCCCAAGGAGCACGACCCCGAGGTGGCCCGCCAGCTCGTCCTCGCCTCGATCGAGGCCGGGCGCCCGCTCGAGGCCAAGCAGCACATCGCGGCGCTCGACCACTACAAGGACCCGAAGGCCGTGGTGGACCTGCGCGACGAGCTCGTCCGCGAGGTCGCGCACGCGGAGCAGACGATCCCGGGCACCTGACCGTGCGAACGACGAAGGGCGCCTCCCAGTCTGGGAGGCGCCCTTCGTCGTGTCAGTCGCTGGTCAGCTCTCGCCGCCCGCGTTGCCGGACGTACCGGCCGTGACGTCGTGCAGGCGGTACCGCTCGATGGCCTGCGCGGGCGCCTCGGGGGCGACCGCGCCGGAGCGGGCGAGCTGCTGCAGCACGCGCACCACGGTCGACGGGCCGTCGATCTTGAAGTGGCGGCGCGCGGCGGCGCGGGTGTCGGAGAAGCCGAACCCGTCGGCGCCGAGCGTCGCGTACGTGCCGGGGATCCACGCGCGGACCTGGTCGGCGACGAGGTGGTCGTAGTCCGTCGTGGCGACGAACGGACCCTCGGCGCCGGCGAGCTTGCTCGTCAGGTACGCCTCGCGCGGCTCCTCGCCCGGGTGCAGGAAGGCCTGCTGGTCGGCGGCCAGGCCGTCGCGGCGCAGCTCGTTCCAGCTCGTCACGGACCAGACCGCGGCGCGCACGCCCCAGTCGTCGGCCAGCAGCTGCTGGGCCTCGAGCGCCCACGGCACCGCGACGCCCGACGCGAGGATCTGGGCGCGCGGCCCGTCGCCCTCGGCCGGCGCGACGAGGTGGATGCCGCGCAGGATGCCCTCGACGTCCACGCCCTCCGGCTCGGCCGGCTGCACGATGGGCTCGTTGTAGACGGTCAGGTAGTAGATGACGTCGCGGTCACGGTCGTGGCCCTCGCCGTACATCCGCTCGATGCCGTCGCGCACGATGTGCCGCAGCTCGTAGCCGTACGCCGCGTCGTAGTGCACGACGTGCGACATCGTGCCCGCGAGCAGCGGGGAGTGGCCGTCGGCGTGCTGCAGGCCCTCGCCGGTCAGCGTGGTGCGGCCGGCGGTGGCTCCGATGAGGAACCCGCGCGCCATCTGGTCGCCGGCCGCCCAGAACTGGTCGCCGGTGCGCTGGAACCCGAACATCGAGTAGTAGAAGTAGAACGGGATCAGCGGCTCGCCGTGCGTCGCGTACGACGTGCCGACGGCCTGGAACGCGGATGCCGAACCGGCCTCGTTGATGCCGGTGTGCATGATCTGCCCCGACTCGGACTCCTTGTAGCTCAGCATGAGCTCGCGGTCCACGGCGAGGTAGTTCTGGCCGAGCGTGTTGAAGATCTTGGCGCTCGGGAAGATCGAGTCCAGGCCGAACGTGCGGGCCTCGTCGGGGATGATCGGCACCAGGCGGTGGCCGAACTCCTTGTCCTTGACGAGGTCCTTGAACAGGCGCACGAGCGCCATCGTCGTGGCGACCTCCTGGTGCCCCGAGCCCTTGGCCAGGCCCTCGTACACCTTGTCGCCCGGCAGGGTCAGCGCGGTGTGCGTGGTGCGGCGCTCGGGCACGAACCCGCCGAGCTGACGGCGGCGCTCCAGCATGTACTGGATGGCCTCGTCCTCGGGTCCCGGGTGGAAGTACGGCGGGACGTACGGGTTGGCGTCGATCTGCTCGTCCGTGATCGGGATGTGCAGCGAGTCGCGCAGCGTCTTGAGGTCGTCGCTCTTGAGCTTCTTCATCTGGTGCGTGGCGTTGCGCCCGGCGAAGCCGGAGCCCAGGCCGTAGCCCTTGATGGTGTGCGCCAGGATGACCGTCGGCTGGCCCGTGTGCTCGCGCGCGGACTTGTAGGCCGCGTAGATCTTGCGGTAGTCGTGCCCGCCGCGCTTGAGCGCCCAGATCTCGTCGTCCGTCATCTTCTCGACGAGCTGCTTGGTGCGCGGGTCGCGCCCGAAGAAGTGCTCGCGGATGAACGCGCCGTTCTCGGCCCGGTAGGTCTGGAAGTCACCGTCGGGCGTCGTGTTCATGAGGTGGACCAGCGAGCGGTCCTTGTCGGCGTTGAGCAGGGTGTCCCACTCGCGGCCCCAGATCACCTTGATGACGTTCCAGCCCGCGCCGCGGAACTGCGCCTCGAGCTCCTGGATGATCTTGCCGTTGCCGCGGACCGGGCCATCGAGGCGCTGCAGGTTGCAGTTCACGACGAAGGTCAGGTTGTCCAGGCCCTGCTGGCCGGCGAGCTGCAGCATGCCGCGGGACTCGGGCTCGTCCATCTCGCCGTCGCCGAGGAAGGCCCACACGTCCTGCTGGCTCGTGTCCTTGATCCCGCGCAGGTGCAGGTAGCGGTTGGTCCACGCCTGGTAGATGGCGCCGGACGGGCCCAGGCCCATGGACACGGTCGGGAACTCCCACAGGTCCGGCGCGAGGCGCGGGTGCGGGTAGGACGGCAGGCCGCCGCCCGGGTGCGACAGCTCCTGGCGGAAGCCGTCCAGCTGGTGCTCGGACAGGCGGCCCTCGAGGAACGCGCGGGCGTAGACGCCGGGGGAGGCGTGACCCTGGAAGTAGACCTGGTCGCCGCCGCCGGGGTGGTCCTTGCCGCGGAAGAAGTGGTTGAGGCCCACCTCGGTCAGCGTCGCGACGGACGCGTAGGAGGAGATGTGCCCGCCGACCCCGATCCCGGGGCGCTGCGCGCGCGTGACCATGACGGCCGCGTTCCAGCGGTTCCACGAGCGGTAGCGCCGCTCCATGGCCTCGTCGCCGGGGAAGTACGGCTCGTCGTGCACCGAGATGGTGTTGACGTAGGGCGTGTTGAGCGACGCGGGGATCGCGACGTTCCGCTGCCGCGCGTGGCGCAGCATGCTCAGCAGGACGTAGCGGGCCCGGGGGCCGCCCTTCTCGTCGATGAGCCCGTCGAGCGACTCGACCCACTCGCCCGTCTCTTCGGGATCGATGTCCGGTACCTGGCTGAGCAGGCCGCCGATGAGCGGTCCTGTCTCGTCGATCGAAGCCACCAGTGCTCCTCGCCTCTCGTCCGCGCGCGAGCCCTTGTCGGCGTCGGCGCACATCGTCGGCCCGGCCCGGCGGGCGAGACGCGTGGTTGCGCCTGCATGCCGAACGGGGTAGTCGACCCATTCTCGGACCCCGCGGGCCCGAAAGTCACTTTGGGTACCGGATAAGGACCGTGACGTGCGTGACACCCAGTCGTGGGATGGCCGGAGAGTCCTCTTGCCAGGGCCGTCGGTATGCGGTGGGCTACGGTGTGCGGACATCAGGAGGCGGCCGTCCACTACATACCGGTCGTCGTGACGAAGGGATCGGTCGGGACGTGGCAGACAGTGCGGACGGCGTCGCCTCGCAGGCGGCAAGCCGTCTGGAGCTCACCGCTGGACAGGTGATCCAGGAGTTCGGGTACGACGACGACGTCGACGACGACCTGCGCGCGGCGATCGAGGCCGTCACCACGACCGAGCTGGTCGACGAGGACTACGACGACGTGACCGACGGCGCGGTCATCTGGTTCCGCGAGGACGACGGCGACCTGACCGACTACCTCGTCGACGCGCTCACGGTGCTCGACGACAACGGCCCCATCTGGGTGTTCACGCCCAAGTCCGGCCGCGGCGGGCACGTCTCGCACAGCGACATCGAGGAGGCCGCGACCACGTCGGGCCTGCACGCGATGACGACGTTCTCGATCGCCACGGACTGGTCGGCGACCCGGCTGGCGACGCGAGGACGCGGCAAGTGAGCCCTGCAGTGGGCGACGTCGCTCCCGACTTCTCCCTCACGGACACGCACGGCACGCCGGTCACGCTGGCTGGCCTGCGCGGCGGCCCGGTCGCGATCGTCTTCGTGCCGTTCGCATTCTCCGGCACCTGCACGGGCGAGCTGTGCGAGCTGCGCGACAACATCGCCGCGTTCGAGGACGCGGGCGTCCACCTGCTCGTGATCTCGTGCGACCCGTCGCACTCGCTGCGCGCGTGGGCGGAGCACGAGAGCTACGCGTTCGACCTGCTGTCCGACTTCTGGCCGCACGGCGAGACGTCGAAGGCGTACGGAGTGTTCGACGAGAACCGCGGCTACGCCCGGCGCGGCTCGTTCCTCATCGACGCCGAGGGCGTCGTCGTCTGGTCCGTGGTGAGCGAGTCGGGGGCCGCGCGGCCGCTGTCCGCCTACCAGGAAGCGCTCGCCGCGCTCGTCGCCTGAGCGGTCCTGCCCGCGCGTGCCGGCCGGTAGGCTGTGCGCCCGTCGTCGCCCCTCCTTCCGGGCCGACGAGGGGCCTGTAGCTCAGCTGGTCAGAGCGCCGCGCTTACACCGCGGAGGTCGCCGGTTCGAAACCGGCCGGGCCCACCCCGTGCACGCGACGACGCGAGCCACACCTGATCCGGAGTCGCCGTGAACGCCCACGTCAGCCGCCTGACCGTCTACCCGGTCAAGTCGTTCGCGGGGCACGTCGTGGACGAGGTCGAGATGGGGATCGCCGGGCCTGCGGACGACCGGCGGTGGATGGTGGTCGACGACGCGGGCACCACGCTGACCGCGCGCAAGTTCCCGCACATGCTCGCGGCCTCCGCGCAGCCCCTGCCCGACGGCGTCCGGCTCGACGCGGCGGCCCTGGGCCCGCTCGACGTCGCGACGCCGGTGGGCGGCCGCACGCTCGAGGTGACGATGTCGCGGATCCCGACGGTCACGGACGCGGGCGACGACGCGGCCGGCTGGGTCTCCGAGCTCGTCGGGCGCTCGGCGCGGCTCGCGTGGCTCGACGACCCCGCGCGCCGCGGGATGTCCGACAAGCACGGCGGCACCCTCGCCGACCCGCTCGCACTGACCGACACCGCACCGGTGCACCTGTTCACGACGGCGTCGCTGCGCCAGATGGACGCGTGGGCGGCGCAGGCGCACGACGAGGTGGTCGCGGCGGCGCTCGCGCAGGGCAACCCCGCCCCGCCGCCGTTCCAGTCGCTCGACGTGCGGCGGTTCCGGCCGAACATCGTCGTCGACGGCGACCTCGAGCCGTTCGTCGAGGACGGCTGGCACCGGATCACGCTCGGCGACGTGGAGCTGCGCTTCGCCGACCACTGCGGCCGCTGCGTGATGACCACGGTCGACCCCGACACCTACGCGAAGGGTCGCGAGCCGCTGCGCTCCCTGGCCCGGCACCGCCGCTGGGACGGCGAGGTCTGGTTCGGCATCCAGGCCGTCCCGGTCCGCCCGGGCCGCCTCACGCTCGGCGCCCCGGTCACCACCACCATCCGCCCGGCCCTCTAGCCCCGCCCCTCGGGCTGCGCTGCATGCGTGGTTGCAGGACACGCCGGGAGATGTGCGGCGTGTCCTGCAACCACAGATGCAGCGACCCAGGGGCCGCGCGGAAGGCGGAGCGCCCGCGCGGTAGCGTGCGGAGCGTGAGCTCTCCGCGCCTGGCCGACGTCGTGCACGTGCTCGAGCGGCGGTACCCGCCCGCCACCGCGGAGTCGTGGGACGCCGTGGGGCTGGTCGTCGGTGACCCGGCCGACGAGGTGCGCAAGGTGCTGTTCGCCGTCGACCCCGTCGCGGCCGTGGTCGACGAGGCCGTCGCGTGGGGCGCGGACCTCGTCGTGACCCACCACCCGCTGCTGCTGCGCGGGGTGACCGCGGTGGGGGCGGACACGTTCAAGGGCGCCCTCGTCCACCGGCTGATCCGCGGCGGGGTCGGGCTGTACGCGGCGCACACCAACGCGGACGCGGCCGTCGGCGGGGTCGCGGACGCACTGGCCACGGCCATCGGGCTGTTCGACACGACTCCGCTGGTGGCGGCCGACGAGGGCGGCGAGACCGGCATCGGGCGCGTCGGGGTGCTCCGCGAGCCGGTCGCCCTGCGCGAGTTCGCCGCGCGGGTCGCGGCGGCCGTCCCCGCGACCGCGCAGGGCGTGCGGTGGGCGGGCGACCCGGACGGGATCGTCGGGCGCGTCGCGGTGGTGGGCGGCTCCGGCGACTCGCTCTTCGACGCCGTGCGGGCGGCCGGCGTGGACGCCTACGTCACCGCGGACCTGCGCCACCACCCGGCCTCGGAGCTGCGCGAGCGCGCCGAGTTCGACGCGGGCGAGGGGCCGAGCACGCCGTACCTCGTCGACCTGGCGCACTTCGCGTCCGAGTGGCCGTGGCTCGATCACGCGGCCCGGGACCTCGCGGCGGACCTGGCCGCGCTGGGCACTACGGTAGAGACCCGCGTCAGCACCTTGCGCACCGACCCCTGGACGGGGCGAGCCACCCCGCCGGAAGGATCCTCGTGACCACTGCCCCCGCTGCCGACCAGCGTCGTCTGCTCGACGTCCAGGCCCTCGACACCCGCCTCGACCAGCTCGCGCACAAGCGTCGCACGCTGCCCGAGCTGGCGCGTCTCGCGGAGCTGGACTCGCAGCTGGACGACCTGCACACGGCGCTCGTCACCTCCCAGACCGCGGTCAGCGACCTGCGGCGTGAGGTGGCCAAGGCGGAGGCGGACGTCGAGCAGGTGCGCTCGCGCGCGGCGCGGGACCAGGCGCGGCTCGACTCCGGCCAGGGCAGCCCCAAGGACCTGCAGGCCATCCAGCACGAGCTCGAGACCCTGGGTCGCCGCCAGAGCAACCTCGAGGAGGTCGAGCTCGAGGTCATGGAGCGCCTCGAGGCGCACGAGACGGCACTCGCCGAGGTCACGGTCGCGCACGACGCGCTCGTCGCCCGCAGGTCCGAGGTCGTGGGGGAGCGCGACGCGGCGTTCGCCGAGATCGACGCCGAGATCGCGACCGTCGGTGGCGAGCGGTCCGGCCAGGCGAACGGGCTCGACGCGGCCCTGGTGACCCTCTACGAGCGCCTGCGCGGCCAGCTGGGCGGATCGGGCGCTGCGGCGCTGCGCGGTCGCCGGTGCGAGGGCTGCCGCCTCGAGCTGAACCCGCTGGACCTCGACGTCATCAAGAAGAAGTCCGACGACACCGTCGTGCGCTGCGAGGAGTGCGGCCGGATCCTGGTTCGCCTGCCCGAGGCCTGACGCGCCGGGACAACCGCCGCCCGGCTAGCGCCGCGGCCCGAGGGCGGCCAGGGTGGTGCCATGAGCGATCCCGGCACCGGCCGCGCCCCGAAGCCCTCGGGCGCGGGCGTGCGTTTCGACTCCGAGCTGCCCGTCACGGTCGTCCTGGTGCGCCACGGCCAGACCACGATGACCGTCGCGCGCGGCTACTCCGGCTCGAGCGAGCCTGGTCCGCCGCTGGACGAGCACGGCCTCGCGCAGGCGCGCGCCGCGGCGGCGCTCGTCGACCGCGTGGGGCGTGACCTGTGGGGCGACATCGCCTACCCGAGCGAGGTCATCGCCTCGCCGATGGTCCGCACGCAGATGACCGGCGGCATCATCGCCGAGCGGCTGGGCCTCGAGGTCCGCACGGACGCGACCTTCCAGGAGGCAGACTTCGGCGAGTGGCAGGGGCTGACCGCGGAGCAGATCGAGGAGCGCTGGCCGGGCCAGCTCGAGCCGTGGCACACGCGCGGCGACGTCGAGCCGCCCGGCGGCGAGTCGATCGAGCAGGTGGGGGACCGGCTGCGGCGCGGGCTCGACGAGCTCATCGAGGGCGGCACCGACCGGACGGTCGTCGTCGTGAGCCACGCGGTGGCGATCCGGGCCGCGCTGGGCGTGGCGATGGGCGCGCAGCCCTCGTCGTGGAGCCAGCTGCGGGTCGCACCCGCCTCGGTCAGCATCGTCCGGCTCTTCGCCGACAAGCGGCACGAGATCGCCGTCGTCGGCGTCCCGAGCGAGGGCTGGGGCAGCTAGGCCTCGACCAGCACGAGCGCGCCGACGGCCGCCACGACGACGAGCGGCGCGAGCAGCAGCCCCTGCACGACGATCGTCCGGGCGGGCACGGGCAGCATCACCTGGCGGCAGCGGTGCCACCACAGCACGGTGGCCAGGGAGCCCCACGGGGTGATGAGCGGCCCCGCGCCCGTGCCGATCAGCAGCGCCGCGACCCGCAGCGGCTCGGTGCCCGCGGTCGGCTCGAGCGCGAGGTAGGCGGGCAGGTTGTTCACCGCGTTCGACGCGAGCGCCCCGACGCCCGCCAGCCGCAGCAGCTCGCCGAACCCGTCGCCCGAGCCCGCCGCGCGCGAGAGCCACTCGCCCAGCCCGTGCGCGTGCGCGGTCGCCACGACGGCGAACAGCGCGGCGACGACGAGCAGCGTGCGCCACGGGACCAGGTCCTTGGCGGGAACGGGCAGCGCGCGGGTGCGGAGCACGGTCAGGACGGTCAGGACGGCCGCCGCCACGATCGCGGTCGGCGCGGGCGGAGCGCCGACGACGAAGGCCACGGCCATCGCGCCGACGACCGCCGCCGTCACGACGAGCAGGCGCTGGTCGCGCACCGTGCGGTGCGGCGGCTGGTCGTACGTCCCGGCGAGCGCCGACCGGTCCCGCAGCGCGAGGATCCCGACCGTGACGACGATCGCGGCCAGCGCGGGCGCCCACATCAGCCCCAGGTAGTTGACGCCCTGCGCGCGCAGCGTGTGGTCGGCCAGCAGGTTCGTCAGGTTGGAGACCGGCAGCAGCAGCGAGGCCGTGTTCGCGAGCGCGAGCACGGCCAGCGCCCACGGCAGCGGGTGGCTGCGAGTCTGGCGGGCGAGCGCGATGACGACGGGCGTGAGCAGCACCGCGGTGGTGTCGAGCGAGAGGACCGCCGTGCTCAGCGTGGCGAGCACGACGACGAGCAACCACAGCACAGGTCGTCGCCCGCCGCCCACGCGCGCAGCGAGGCGAGCGGCCGCGTCGAACAGCCCCGCGCCGGCGCACATCTCCGCGGTGATCGTCAGGGCCGCCACGAAGAGCAGGATCGGCACGGTGCGCGAAGCAAGCTCGCGCGCGTCGTCGGAAGGGAGCCAGCCCGCGAGGACGACGACGAGGGTCACGACGACGCCGACGGACCACCAGGGCACCCTCCGGCGTGGCGCGGTCATGCCACGACGAGGGACAGGACCCGAGCCCCGCGAGACTTGCGCGGGGCGAGCTCGACCGCGAGCAGCTCGTCGCCGACGAGCTCGGACGCGACGCGCGCGAGCTGCTCGGCGTCGCGCGGCACGCGTCCGCGGCGGGTCAGCAGGTGCCGGGTCAGGACGCCCCGGGTGTGCTTGGCGTGGTGCGAGACGACCGAGCGCACGCCGTCCAGCTCGCGCTCGACGCGCACGGTGACCCAGTCGGCGCTGCGCGGCGGCGTCCACGCGGCGAGGTAGGCGGCCGAGCGGCAGTCGACGACCAGCTGCCCGTCCGCCTGGGGGTCCAGCACCTCCGCGAGCGGCGCCCGCCACGCGGCGGCCAGCGACCCGATGCCCGGCAGGTCCGTCCCCATGGACAGCCGGTAGGCCGGCACGACGTCCTCGGGCGTGACGACGCCCCAGAGCCCCGAGACGATCCGCACGTGCTCGGCCGCCCGCGCACGACCCGTCGGCGTCAGGCGGTCCAGGCCGGCCGCGCCGTACAGCACACCGGTGTAGACCCGGCGAGCGGGGCCTGCGACTCCCTGGTGCAGGGAGGTGTTGCGTGCCACCTCGTCGGCCAGCGACGCGCCCACCCCGAGCAGCTCGAGCGCGTCGGGCCGCCCACTGACCTCCGCGAGCGCGTCGACCACCTTGCGGCGCACGGGCGCGAGGGCGGGGAAGGACAGGGCGTCGACGTCGACCGGGCGGCCGCGGCGGGGGGAGGTCTTGGCCTCCGACGGGGGCAGCATCACGAGCACGCCCTGACTGTAGGCTGCCGCGCGTTGCCGCTCGACTCGGGGGATTGCCATGGCGCAGGTGAAGATCTACGGCCGTCGCGACGTCTGGGCGCCCCGGCGCTCCGCGCTGTCCGACGCGATCCACGCGGCACTCGTCGAGACGTGGGGCCTGCCGCAGGAGAAGCGGTTCCACCGGTTCCTGCTGCTCGACGCGGAGGACCTCGTCGCTCCGCGCTCGGAGCAGTACCTCGTCGTGGAGATCGTCTGCTTCACCGGGCGGTCACCGCAGGCTCGTCGGGCGCTCCTGGCGGCCCTGTACGCCAACACGGCGACGCTGGGGCTCGACGCCGAGGACCTGGAGATCGTCATCCTCGAGAGCCCGCCGCAGAACTGGGGCATCCGCGGCATGCCCGGCGACGAGCTGACGCTGAGCTACAGGGTCGACGTGTGATCGCGCTGCTGGACCACCTCGAGCTCCTCGTCGTCCTCGATCGGGTCGTCGGCCAGCAGGCCCCGCTCACGTCCGACGCGGACCGCTGAGTCGCGGTCGTTGACCTCCAGCTTGCGGTAGATCGACCGGCACTGAGTCTTGACCGTGTTGCGCGAGACGAACAGCGACATCGCGATCTGGTTGAGAGTGACGGGCAGGGCGAGGTGGGCGAGTATCACACGCTCGCGCCGCGAGAGGTAGCTCGAAGTGTCCATACCCCTCGTTCGGAGCGGTCACCCCGGTGGATGGGAGCAGATAGGCTCAACCACGCGGATGAGTCAGTCAGGCGGCCGCGTCGAGCCCTCGGGCTCGCCGAGGAACGTCCGGGCTCCGTAGGGCAGGGTGGTGGGTAACACCCACCCGGGGTGACCCGCGGGACAGTGCCACAGAGAACAGACCGCCTCTCCGGTCCGCCGGAGAGGTAAGGGTGAAACGGTGGTGTAAGAGACCACCAGCGTGCCGGGCGACCGGTGCGGCTAGGTAAACCCCACCCGGAGCAAGGCCAGACAGGGAGCGTTCGAGGGCTGCTCGCCCGAGCTCCCGGGTAGGCCGCTGGAGGCGTGCGGCAACGTACGTCGTAGATGGATGGCCGTCACCCGTGCGGGGGCAACCGCGCGCGGGGACAGAACCCGGCGTATCGACTGACTCATCCGCTTTTATGCCGCTGACCTGCGGTGTTGCGATCTAGACCTTCGCTCGGGGGCTCTCGGGGGCCGTCGCGTTGGTGGCGAGGTGCCGCGTGTTGCGTCGTGCGCGTGCGTGGAGGCTCCAAGTCCCCACAATGGTTCGTCTGGATCCGGTGAGATACTTGCCACGTGGTAGGTGATCGGAACGGCGGTCCGGACGAACGGGTGGGCGAGTCTGAGGGGTCTGTGCCGTCCGACCTCGTTGCCGCAGTCGACCGCTACCTTGCTCGGCGACCGGCCGTCCCGGATGAGCTCCTCGCCGACCTCCGTGCGATAGACGATCTGCCGACCCAGCGCGAGCACGGCTGAGCTTCCGTCGTCGCTGAATGCGCTCACTCCAGCATCCAGGACGACGCCTGTCGACGACGCCTGGACAGGGAGCCGCAGTCGACGGGTGAAAAGTCCGCCCGAGCGACGCCGTGCCGGAGCGCGCGCATCGCGGCCCGAGCGATCGATTCGTCAGGTGGAACTGTGTTCGTGGCGGGGCAGCCATGTGAGCAACTCGGTGCCGAGGGAACGGATGAGTTCAGCGCCCCAGAGCGTCAAGGTCTGCTGCCACGGGTGTCCGAAGGTACCCCAACTCAGGTTTGCTGCCGCGTGGACGTAGTAATCCCCGTTCGGAAACACCGGAACTGGCCAGTCGTGCAGGTCGGCGACGGCGTGAGACGCGGGCGAGTATCTGTATGCCCCGTGCTGCCAGTCAAGGGCAACCAAGTCCTCGTCGCCGGCGAGGTGCACGAAGGCGCGGAGCGCGGCCGCGTTGATCGCGGACTCACTTGCTGCGAACACTGGGCCAGGCTCGGAGAAGATCGACGAGAGGCCGATGACCAAACTGCCCGTCGGTGCATCGATCGCTGGCTGGGAGCGTTCGGCGAACTCCGGCTTGAAGTCGAACTTGTCATAGAAGGGCTTCCACGCCGAGTCGTAGTCGACCGGATGCCACGGACCTTCCGATGCGAGGGGGCTACTCACAGCGCCACGCTACTCGGCCGCCGGGCTAACACGCGCTCATCGTCGTGTCCGGGCTGCTCGATACCTGCTCAGTTTTCAGCCGTCGGAACCTGCTCAAGATTCGGCCGTCGTTGACAGACTCCAGCGCGAAGCCCTCAAACGCTGACGAGCGACTCAGGCCATAAGTCCTTCGCGCACTCCTCGCGCGAGACGGGCTCGTGAGGTGTGCTCACGATGTGATCGTGCGGCGATCGGATGAAGCTCCACGAGGCGACCGGCCCTTCGATATGTGCCGCAAGTCCGACGTCGGCGCTTCTGGCGCGCTGGTCGATTCGGCGTGCCGAGCCCGACTGCCGACATCAGTCTTGTACCCGGCCGGTGACATGTTCGCCCGCGCAGAGACCCGGGTGCGGTGCTGGACTGCGCGCCGCTCGCCAGAGGATTGCGACCGCTAGCGTCTCGTCATGACCTCAGTCGAACGGTGGGAACGCCGCACCGAGTGGCCTCTGACGGTAGCTGCGCTCGTCTTCCTCATCGCGTACGCCATCCCCATCGCCTGGCCAGACGTGGGCGCCGCTACGCGGTCCGTGTGCTCGGGGATCACCTGGCTGACGTGGGCGGTGTTCGCTCTGGATTACCTGGTGCGGCTTCACTTGGCCGAGCGGCGGTGGTCGTTCGTCCGCCACAACGTCCTAGACCTGGCCATCGTTGTCCTGCCAATCCTGAGGCCGCTGCGGCTCGTGCGCGTCCTTGCGCTTGTGTCGGTGCTGAACCGCAGCGGCGCGCGCAACCTCCGTGGCCAGGTGGTCCTGTACGCCGGGGCCGGGACACTGCTGCTCGTCCTGCTTGGCGCGCTGGCCATCACTGACGCCGAGCGCGGACACGACGGCTCCAATGTCGCCAACCTCGGGTACGGCTTCTGGTGGGCGGCGACCACGCTGACTACCGTCGGGTATGGGGACCGCTTTCCTGTCACGACCACGGGTCGGTTCGTCGCGGTCGTCCTCATGGCCGGGGGCTTGGCGTTGCTCGGCACGATCACTGCCACGCTGGCCTCGTTGCTCGTGGAGCGAGTGGCAGAGGCTAATGAGGACGAGCAGGCGGCGACCCGCGCTCAGGTGCGCGAGTTGGCCGCCGAGTTTCGCGCCTTGCGCGACCAACTGCCCGCCGGAGGCACTTCGTCGCAGTGAGGCCCTACTCAGGCCCGAAGCTGCCCGCTCCTGCTGCCACCGCAACCCGGAGCGCGATCGTCAACACGCCGATACCGGCCAGGGCCCACCATGCCCACGGCCGCGCCTGCAAACGGACTTCGACCAACTGGCGGGGCGGTCTCTGCCTGCCCCGACGCGAACCTGCCACACGCCGCCGCCGCGTGCGCGACGACCGTCGCCGCCGGGCTGGCCTAGCCGCACCGGGCCCACCGCCGTCCAGAAGATCGAGAATCGACTTGTCGTGGGACCGCCAGTCACTAGCCACGGGTTTGCATCGGCACCGCGATGAGCGGAGTCAAGAGCTGCGCGGTGTGCCCACGCACGGCGAGTGCTGCCACGCGAGCACTCACCGGGCGCCGCCCCGCCCGGCCTCGCTAGCGTGGGGAGCGTGCAGACGCCGCCCGACGAGATCGCCACGGCCGGCGAGGTGATGCAGGCGTACGTCCCCGCGGACTGGCCGGTCGAGCAAGCGCTCTCGCGCGTGGCGGATGTGCCGCGGTGGACGTTCTACCCGCCCGACCTGAGCGAGCCCGCCGCGCGCGAGCGGGTGGCGCGGACCATCGCCCGTGCCGGACTCGCGGTGCGGTACGTCATCCGGACCGCGCAGGGACCGGTCGGCATGGTGGGGATTTCGGGCCTGGACGGGTCGACTCCCGACGTGTTCTACGCGCTGCTGCCCGGCGGGCGCGGCCGAGGGGTCGCGACGCGCGCGGTCGTTGCGCTCGCGGACTGGGCGCTGGATCACGGGGCAGAGGAAGTCCACGTGACGACGCTCGTCGGGAACGACGCCAGCGAGGCGGTCGCGCGTCGCGCCGGCTTCGCGGTCACGGAGGAACGCTTGGATGAGCGTGACGGTGCGCCGATCCGCATCTGGTCCAGGCTGCGTGCCTGACGTGCTCGCCGACGGCGGGCCCGACAGCGCGTCCCACGGTGCGAGCGCGGGTCGCACGCGACGCGCCGTCGCGCCGCCGCGCCCACGGTCGAGGGGGGACGAAGGTCCAGGTGGCGGGCGCGGAGCGGAGGCCAGGGTGGTGACCGTGATCACGGTCCAGGGTGTCGGCGCGCACGAGACGATCCGCACTGACCGGCTGCTGCTGCGACGGTTCACGGCCGCGGACGGCGATGCCCTGCACGCCTACCTCTCGCAGCCCGAGGCCGTGCAGTTCGAGCCGTACGGCCCTCAGCCGCGCGCGCAGTGCCACGAGCTCGCCCTCGAGCGGGCGGGCGACGCCGCGTTCTGGGCCGTCTGCCTGCGCTCGGACGAGCGCCTCGTCGGGAACCTGTACCTGCGGCTCGACGAGCCCCAGGCGTGGCGGTCGTACACGCTGGGCTACGTCTTCGACCCGGGCATCTGGGGGCGGGGCTATGCGACGGAGGCGACCGCCGGGCTGCTCGACGTCTGCTTCCGCGCGTGGGGTGCGCACCGCGTCACCGCCCGCTGCGACCCGCGCAACACGCGCTCGTCGGCGCTGCTCGAGCGGCTGGGCATGCGGCGCGAGGGGCACCTGCGCCAGGTGGCGGCGTTCTCGACGGACGCGGACGGGCAGCCCTGCTGGCACGACGCGTTCGTGTACGCAGCGGTCGAGAGCGAGTGGTCGGGCGACGAGCAGCGGTGCACGCCGTACGCCGGCTGGATGCACTCCGTGCCTCGCTGATGGAGCTCGTGGTCACGTCCGCGACCCGCGCCGACGTCCCCGCGGCCGCCGACGTCCTCGCCGAGGCGTTCCGGGACGACGCCGCGACGCTGGCGATCACGGGCCTCGGACGACCGACCGTGGCGCAGCTCGCCGCGCTCTTCCGTCCCCTGATCAGCAGCGGCCCGCTCCGGCACGGGCACGTGGACCTCGCTCGACGAGCCGACGACGGGACGCTCGTCGGCGTCGCGCTCTGGGAGCCGCCCGGTCGGGTCTCGTCGCTGGCCCACCTCGCGCACGAGGCGGCCGAGCTCCCGGCGTTCCTCCGTGCCCTCGGGGTCCGCGGGATGGTCCGCGCGGCGCGCAACCAAACGCGGCTGGCGACGCACCGGCCGTCGGAGCCCCACTGGTACCTCGCGATGATCGGCGCGGCCGACGAGGCCCGCGGGGCGGGTGTCGGCTCCGCGCTGCTCGCCGCACGCCTGGCCGTCGTCGACGCCGACGCGATGCCCGCGTACCTGGAGTCGTCGAGCGAGCAGAACCGGCGCCTGTACGCGCGGCACGGGTTCGCGACGACGTCGATCATCACCGCGGTCGAGGGTGCGCGGCCCGCAGCGATGTGGCGGCCCGCTCGGCGGGGCTAGTCGCCGTCGGCCCGGACCTGGGCCGGGGTGCGCAGCAGGAGGCAGAACTCGTTGCCCTCCGGGTCGGCCAGAACGTGCCACAGGACCTCGGGCCCCTGCCCGATGTCGACGGGCGTCGCGCCGAGCGCGAGCAGGCGGGCGAGCTCGGTGGCCTGGTCGGAGCCGTCCGGCGGCCGCAGGTCCGGGTGCAGGCGGTTCTTCACCGCCTTCGCCTCGGGGACCTTGAGGAACAGCCACTCGGCGGAGCGGTCGGCCGCACGGATGCCCACCTCGTCGTCGTCCGGGTCCTCGTCCCACGCGCGTTCCCAGCCGAGCACCTCCGCCCACCAGCCGGCCAGCGCGTTCGGGTCGGTGCAGTCGATCGAGAGGTGCGAGACGACGAGGCCCATCAGTGCTCCTTCGGGGTGGACGGTCGCAGGGTGACGGTCCCGGAGTCGATGTCGAACGGCGGGGCGTCGTCGCCGGCGTAGTCGATGTCGAGCTGCTGGCGCTCCTGCTCGGCGGTCAGGTGGACGCGGTTGGGCTGGAAGACCTCGATGAAGTCGCCGAGCATCCCGGACGACGAGGCGCCGCCGGTGGACCGCGGGCGCTCACGTCGCCGGTCGAAGACGCCACGGGCGACGAGGCGGTCGACGAGAAGCGCGACGAGGACCACGGCGGCGACGACGAGGACCCAGCGCATCGGCCCATCGTGACATCCGACGGCCGCCGGTGCGCGGTGCTCGCGCGTCTCTCGTGGGGAGCCGACATGCTAGGAGCAACCGCGCAGGTCCAGGTCATCTGGTCGCAGGAGGTCATCCATGCCCGACGCCGACGACAGCCGCCCCGACGAGCCGGGAACGCCGGAAGCCGGGGAGTCGGCACCAGACCCCGCGGAGTCGGGGCCGCAGGAGCCCGACGTCGACGAGGACGAGTCGGCCGACGAGCCCGAACCGGAGCCAGCGCCCGCCATCGAGGCCCACGCCCTCGGCCTCCACCTGCGCACGGGCTGGGTCTTCCGCCACGTCACCCTCACGGCACACCCGGGCGACGCGATCGAGGTCGTCGGCAGCGGCGGCACGGGCCGATCGATGCTGCTGCTCGCTCTCGTCGGCCGGGCGCGGCACAGCACAGGTGACCTGTCGGTCCTCGGCCGCCCGGTCCCGACCGGCCGCACAGGCGCCGCGCAGGCACGGGCGGTCAGGCGTCGGACCGCCGTGGCCCAGGTCGGGCCTCCGATCGAGCTCGAAGGCCAGCAGCGGGTCCGCGAGGCCGCCGCCGAGCGACGCCGGTGGGACCACGTCCACCGCCGCGAGGACGTCCAGACCCTCGGGTACGACGAGGCCGCGGCCCTCGTCGGGCTCGCCGTGGACCCGCACGAGCTCGTCGACGAGCTCGCCGCGGTCGACCGCACGCTGCTCGCCGTCGCGCTCGCCCTGGCCGCCCCGCACGAGGTGCTCGTCGTCGACGACGTCGACCGCGGGCTGAGCGAGGCCGAGCACCGCCGCTTGGGCGACGCGCTGGCCGACGTGGCCGCGACCGGCGTCGTCGTGATCTCCGCCGCGACCCGTCCCAGCGGCGCGGAACTGGCCCGCGTGCTCGACATGCCGATCCACGACGCGGTCCATGCAGCCGCCCAGGTCCGGGAGACCCGATGAACGTCCTCGCCCTGACGGTCGCCGAGCTGCGCCGCTACCGTCGCCCGCTCGAGCGGCTCGCGATCGGCTTCCTCGTCCTGGTCCCGACGCTGTACGGCGGCCTGTACCTGTGGTCCAACTGGGACCCCTACGGCAAGGTCGACACGATCAAGGTCGCGGTCGTCAACGACGACGTCCCGGTGACGACCGACGACGGCGAGAAGGTGACCGCCGGCGACCAGATGGTCGACGAGCTCGAGAAGGAGCCGGTCGTCGACTGGACGCCCACCGACGCGGCCGAGGCCGCCGACGGTCTCGCCGCCGGCCGGTACCTCATGGTCATCACGATCCCGTCCGACTTCTCGGCGAACCTGGCCTCGGTCGAGGGCGGCTCTCCGCAGGCGGCGCGCGTGGTGCTGGCCCGCGACGGCGCGAACGGGTTCATCGTGTCGGTCGCGTCGCGTGGGGCGGCCCTCGAGCTGCAGGAGCGCATCAACCAGGCCGCGCTCGCGGCCTACCTGCGCGTGGCGTTCGGCGACCTCGGGGAGCTGAAGAGCGGGCTCAAGGACGCGGCGAAGGGCGCGTCGGACCTCGCAGACGGTGCCGCGGCCGCTCACGACGGCGCGACGAAGCTCTCGTCGGGCCTCAAGACAGCGGTCACGGGCACGACGAAGCTCCGCGACGGGGCCGAGAAGGTGGCCGACGGCAACGAGCAGATCGCGGCCGTCGTCGACCCCGTGACGGACGACCTGCTGCCGCTGCTGCCCGGTGCCGTCGACGCGGCGGGCGACGTGACTGCGGCCGTCAGCGACCTCACCGACGCCGTCGCGACGGGCGCGAGCAGCATCGGGGCCCAGACGACCGCCACGGTGGCGGCGCTCGACGCCCTGGCGGCTGCACATCCCGAGCTCGCCGACGACCGCACGTTCACGACCGCGCACGACGCGGCGGAGGCGGCGGCCGCGCGCGCCGACGACGTCACCGCTGCGACCAAGGACGTGGCCGCCGCGGCGAAGGATGCCCAGAGCGCGGCCGACGCGATCGGCGCGAAGGCACCGGCCATCGAGAAGAAGATCTCCGGCGCCCGCGACGACATCGACGCGCTGGCCACGGGCTCGCGCCAGGTCGCCGACGGCCTCGCCGACCTGGTCCCGGCGCTGAGCGACGCCCAGGACGGCGCCGCGCAGCTCGCGGACGGCACGCAGAAGCTCGACGACGGCGCGACCAAGCTCGCCGACTCGCTGACCGGCGCGGCGGGCAAGGTGCCGCACATCGACGACCCCGAGGCGACGGCGGACGCGATCTCGTCGCCGTCGCTCGTCGAGGAGAAGGGCGTCAACCTCGCCCCGACCTACGGCGCCGGGCTCGCGCCGTTCTTCTTCGGCATCGCGCTGTGCGTGTTCGGCGTCGTCGCGTTCACGGTGCTGCGGCCGATCAACCCGCGCGGGCTGACCTCACGGGCGTCGTCGGTCACCGTCGCACTGGCGGGCTTCCTTCCCGTGGCGGTCGTCGGGATCGTCGGCGGCTGGGTGCTCACGGCGGTCATCGTGCTGACGCTCGGGCTCGACCCCGTCTCGTGGCCGGGGCTGCTCGGCCTGGTCACGCTCGGGTCGCTCGCGTTCACGGCGATCGCGCACGCGCTGCGCACCGCGTGGGGCGTGGTCGGCTCGTCGATCGCGCTCGTGCTGCTCATGCTCCAGCTGACCAGCTGCGCCGGGATCTCCCCGGTGCAGACGCTGCCCGGTTTCTTCCAGGCGCTGCACCCGGTGCTGCCCATGACGTACGTCGTCGACGGGCTGCGCATCGCGATGACCGGCGGCCCGTCCGACCGCCTGGGCCTCGACCTGCTCGTCGTGGCCGGGTTCCTCGCGGTGGCCGTCGCGGCGGGCGTGCTCGTCGTGCGCTGGCGCCGGCGGTGGCACGTCGAGGAGCTCAAGCCCGTGCTGGGGGAGTGAGCTCCTCGACGACCAGGCGTCAGTCCTCGTCGGCCGCCAGGGCAGCCGCGCCGACGATGCCGGCCGCGTTGAACAGCTTGGCCGGCACGATCGTGGAGCGGATGTCGAGCAGCGGCAGGAAGTCCTTGTGGTGCTTGCTCACGCCGCCGCCGACCACGATGAGGTCGGGCCAGAACAGGTTCTCGACGACCGTGAAGTAGCGCTGCAGGCGCTGCGCCCACTGCTCCCAGTCGAGGCCCTCGCGGTCGCGCACGGACTCGGCGGCGCGCGACTCGGCGTCGTGCCCGTCGATCTCGAGGTGACCGAGCTCGGTGTTGGGGACCAGGTGGCCGTCGACGACGAGCGCCGAGCCGATCCCCGTGCCGAGCGTCACGATGAGCACGACGCCCTTGACGTCGGCAGCGGCGCCGTAGGCGACCTCCGCGAAGCCGGCGGCGTCGGCGTCGTTGACGGCGACCACGCGGCGACCGGTCGCGTCGCTGAACAGCTTCTGCGCGTCGGTGCCGATCCACGACGCGTCCACGTTCGCCGCCGACTGCGCGACGCCGTGCAGCATCACGGCCGGGAACGTCACGCCGATCGGCACGTGCTTGTCGAGGTCGAACGAGTCGACGATCTCCGCGACGGTCTTGGCGACCGCGTCGGGCGTGGCGGGCTGGGGCGTGGGGATCCGCAGGCGGTCCTTCGCGAACTCGCCCTTGTCGAGGTCGACCGGCGCGCCCTTGATGCCGCTGCCACCGATGTCGATCCCGAAGGCGATGTCGTGCTTCTTGGAGTGCTTGTGGTGGCTCATGGCAGTGTCAGGATCTCCGCTCCGTCTTCGGTGACCAGCAGGGTGTGCTCGAACTGCGCACTGCGACGACCGTCGGCCGTCAGGACCGTCCAGTCGTCGTCCCACATGATCCAATCAGGTGTTCCCAGGTTGAGCATCGGTTCGATGGTGAAGACCATGCCGGGTTCGATGACCGTCTCGTACAACGGCGCGGCGTCGTAGTGCGGCACGACGAGCCCCGTGTGGAACGCCGGGCCCACGCCGTGACCCGTGTAGTCACGCACCACGCCGTACCCGAACCGGGTCGCGTACTTCTCGATCACGCGGCCGATCACGTTGATCTCGCGCCCCGGCTTGACCGCCTTGATGGCCCGGTCGAGCGCCTCGCGCGTGCGCTCGACGAGCAGGCGCGACTCCTCGTCGACGTCCCCGGCGAGGAACGTCGCGTTGTTGTCGCCGTGCACGCCGCCGATGAACGCCGTGACGTCGATGTTGACGATGTCGCCGTCCTCGATGACGGTCGAGTCCGGGATGCCGTGGCAGATGACCTCGTTGACCGAGGTGCACAGCGACTTGGCGAAGCCGCGGTAGCCGAGCGTCGAGGGGTACGCGCCGTGGTCGACGAGGAACTCGTGGCCGATCGCGTCGAGCTCGTCGGTCGTCACGCCCGGGGCGACGTGCTTGCCGACCTCCTCGAGCGCCTGCGCACCGATGCGGGCGGCGACGCGGATCGCGGCGATCGTCTCGTCGTCGAACACGTCCGGTCCGCGCCACGGGGCCGGCCCCGGCTTGCCGACGTACTCCGGCCGCGCGATGTTGGACGGGACGGCACGACGAGGGCTGATCGTGCCCGGGACGAGGGCGTTGCGGCTGTGCACGGGCGACATGCCTGGCAGTCTACGAGCAGGTCCGGGGCTCGACCCGGGATGTGAGAGGAGCACGACGATGGCCGGAGACTTCTGGTTCAACACCGAGACCCACGAGGTCGAGGAGGGTCGCACGAGCGACTGGAGCAAGCTCATGGGTCCGTACGGGAGCCGCGACGAGGCGGCGCACGCGCTGGACAAGGCCAAGGCCCGCGCGAAGGAGTGGGAGGCCGAAGAGGACTGACGTGTGAGGATGGTCCGCCGCTGGGCACCACCCCCGCCCGGCGCGTGACGCCCCGGAGGACCATCCATGACCTCAGCCACCCAGACGGCACCGACGATCGACGCGGCCAAGCACTCGCGTCTCGAGGACGCCCTCGGCATCTTCATCGGCACGTTCGTGCTCTCGCTCGGGCTGTTCCTGCTGCGTTCGGTCGACGCGGTGACGGGCGGGACGGCCGGGCTGTCGCTGCTGCTCGTGCACGTGGTCGAGCTGCCCTTCGGGGTGCTGTTCGCGCTGGTCAACCTGCCGTTCCTGCTGCTGGCGATCCACCAGCGCGGCTGGGGCTTCACGCTGCGCACGGCGCTGTGCATCGCCCTGGTCTCGACGATGAGCGGGCTGCACGCACAGATCTTCGGGGCCGTGGACCTCCCCACCGCCTACGGCGTGCTCGCGGGCAACGTGCTGGCCGGCGTGGGCCTGCTCATCCTGTTCCGGCACGGCTCCAGCGTCGGCGGGTTCACCATCGTCGCGCTGATCCTGCAGGACCGGGCCGGTTGGCGGGCGGGCTACGTGCAGATGGTGCTCGACACCGTCGTCGTGCTCGCGGCGTTCACGGTCGTCGGTCCTGGCACCGTCCTGCTCTCGGCGGCCGGAGCCTTCCTGCTCAACCTCATCGTCGCGCTGAATCACCGCCCGGGTCGGTACCTCGGCTACTGAGGGTTCCTAGCGGCGCTCGATGGTCGCCACGATCGGGCGGTGGTCGCTGCCGCCGGTCGCCGGCAGGACGTCGAAGTCCAGCACGCGCCAGGCCCGGCCGTCGACGAGCACGTGGTCGATCGGCGTCGCGAGCCAGGTCGGGGCGCTCGCCGGCCACGTGCCGCTCGTCGACCGGCCGACCGCGTCCGCGGCGTCGACGCACGACCCCAGGTGCTGGAGGGCGGGGTGGTCGAGCGTCGCGTTGAAGTCGCCCGCGACGATCGCGCCGGGGTTCTCGGTACACGCGTCGGCGGCCGCCCTGCTCTCCGTGCGCCAGGTCGCCATCGAGCCGACCGAGCTCGGCGAGACCGGGTGGACGGCGACGATCGTCGGGCGGTCCTGGGCCGTCACCCGCAGCGCGCCGTGACGCATCGGCAGGATCTCCGCGTCGGGGTAGTCGCCTACCGCGGGGGAGACGAGCAGCGCCACGCCGTCGACGAACGCGTCGACGCTGGGCGCGGTGCGGACCTGCATCGCGATGCCCTCGTCGGCGAGGATCGCGGCCGTCGCGTCCGCGGTCGCGGCCGAGGTCTCGGGCAGCACGACGACGTCCGCGCCCTGCTCGCGCACGAGCGCCGCGAGCGTGTCCGGCCGGGCGCGGCCCAGGGTGTTGAACGACAGCACGACGTGCGACTCCCCGCCGTGCGCCTCGGGCTCGGGCGCCGAGGACCGGGCGACCAGCACGCCCACCTGCGCGGCACCGCCGAGCGCCAGCGCGACGACGAGCGGGATCGCCGCCGTGCGCGCGGGACGGGGGAGCACCAGGCTCAGCGCGACGACACCCAGCGCCGCGGTGCCGCTCGCGACCGCGATGCCCGCCCGGAACGAGACGAGCTGGGCGACGCCGAGCCTCCCCGCACCCAGGGGGATCGCCAGGACGACGCCGACCAGCGCCGCGAGGCCGGCCAGCCCCCAGCCCGCGCGCCTCACGACTCGAAGCTGTGCGCCGCGTCGGGGAAGGTGCCGGCCTTGACCTCGTCGGCGTACGCCGTGGCCGCGGCCCTGAGCGCCTCGCCGACCTCGCCGAACCGCTTGGCGAACTTGGGCGACCAGTCGCCCATGCCGGCCATGTCGACCCACACGAGCACCTGACCGTCGCAGGCCGAGCCCGCGCCGATGCCGATCGTCGGGATCGCCAGGATCTCGGTGACCCGCTCCGCGACGGGCGCGGGGACCATCTCGAGCACGACCGCCACGGCGCCGGCCTCCGCGATCGCGAGGGCGTCCTCGCTGAGCTGCTCGGCGGCGTCGTCGCCCCGGCCCTGCACGCGCGGGCCGCCCAGCAGGTTCTCCGACTGCGGCGTGTAGCCCAGGTGCCCGACGACGGGGATGCCGGCCTCGGTCAGCGCGCGGACCTGCGCGGCGACCCGTCGGCCGCCCTCGAACTTCACCGCGGAGACGCCGGTCTCCTTCATGATCCGCACGGCCGTCGCGAGTGCCTGCTCCGGGCCGGCCTCGTAGGAGCCGAAGGGCAGGTCGGCGACGACGAACGCGCGCTGCGCCGCGCCCGCGACGGCCCGGCCGGCCACGACGATCTCGTCGACCGTGACCGGCAGGGTCGTGCGGTAGCCGTGCATCGTGTTCCCGATCGAGTCGCCGACGAGCAGCATGTCGATCCCGGCGGCGTCGAAGATGCTGGCCGTCGCGGCGTCGTAGGCCGTGAGCATCGTCAGGCGCTCGCCGCGCTGCTTGGCCTCGCGCAGGTGGTGGACGCGGACGCGCTTGGGGGTCATGGCGGGGGGCTCCTCGGGGGTCGGGGTGTCGGTCACGGCTCGCGCCAGCGGCTCGTGACGGGAAGTCGGCGGTCGCGGCCGAAGGCGAGCGCGGTCACCTTGGGACCGAGCGGGTACTGGCGGCGCTTCCACTCGGCGCGGTCGACGAGCTGGAGCACCCGGTCGACGACCGCGGGGTCGAACCCGCGCGCGAGCAGCTCGGTGCGGCCCTCGGCGTGCTCGACGTACGCGTCGAGCACCTCGTCGAGCAGGTCGTACGGCGGCAGCGAGTCCTGGTCGACCTGGCCGGGTCGCAGCTCGGCGCTCGGCGGCTTGGTGATCGAGGACTCGGGGATGGGCGGCACCTCGCCGCGGTCGACCGCGTGGTTGTTGCGCCAGCGGGCCAGCGCCCACACGCGCGACTTGTCCACGTCCTTCAGCGGCGCGAACCCGCCGATGCTGCCGGCGTCGTAGATCGTGGCGTAGCCGGTCGCGAGCTCGGACTTGTTGCCCGGCGCGATGACCAGGTGTCCCTCGCGGTTCGAGATCGCCATGAGGATGACGCCCCGCACGCGGGCCTGCAGGTTCTCGGCCGTGACTCCCTGGATGTCCATCTGCTGCTCGAAAGCGTCGACCATCGGCTTGATCGCCTGGACCCGGTAGTCCGCGCCGATCCGCTTCGCCAGGTCCTCCGCGTCGTCCTTGCTGTGGCCCGACGAGTGCTGCGACGGCATCGAGACGCCCACGACGTTCTCGCCGCCGATCGCGTCGGCGGCGATCGCGGCGGTCAGCGCGGAGTCGATGCCGCCGCTCAGGCCCAGGGTCACCGAGCGGAAGCCGTTCTTGCGCACGTAGCCGGCCAGGCCCGTGACGATCGCCCGGTAGATCTCCTCGTCGGGGTCCAGCGGCGGAACCTGCGGGCCCGGCTCGCCGATCTCCCAGACGAGCAGGTGCTCGACGAACTGCGGCGCGGTCGCGAGCAGGGTGCCGTCGGTGCCCGCGACGAACGAGCCGCCGTCGAACACGAGGTCGTCCTGACCGCCGACGAGGTTGACGTAGACGACCGGCGCTCTGACCTGTCGCGCGCGGCGCATCGCGAGGTCGGTCCGGACGTGGCCCTTGCCCTCCTCGAAGGGGGAGCCGTTGAGCACGACGAGCGCGTCGACGTCGTGCACCTGCGTGACCGGACCGCCGTCCTGCCAGATGTCCTCGCAGATCACGACGCCGAACCGCGCACCGGCCACGTCGATGACCAGCGGGTCCTCGCCCGAGGCGAAGATGCGGAACTCGTCGAACACGCCGTAGTTGGGCAGGTGGTGCTTGTTGTACCGGGCCTCGACGACACCGTGGCGGATCAGCACCGCCTGGTTCGTCGGCCGCGCCCCGTGGCTGGTCTCGCGCTCGCCGACGGTCCCGACAAGCACCGCGAGCTCACCGAGGCCCTCGTCGGCCAGCGCCTTCGCCGTGGCCTGCAGCGCCGCCTCGGCACCGCGGCGGAAGCTCGCGCGCAGGGCGAGATCCTCGATGGGGTAGCCGGTGATCGTCATCTCGGGGAACACGACGAGGTCGGCCCCGGCGTCCGCGGCCTTGCGCGCCCAGGACCGAACGGCGGCGGCATTGCCTTCGACGTCCCCGACGCACGTGTCGATCTGAGCGAGCGCAATCCGCGGCCGAACCATCCCCCGACCCTATCCACCCACCCCGCCCCGCAGCGCGGCACCCCCCTGTGACCCCGCCCACCGCCGCGCCCGATCGGTGCAGGCGGGCGATCCGATGACCACCGCGCCAGCAGCCGCCCGCGCCCCGACGCCCGGCGGTGAGCGCGTGGGTGTGCGACACGCCGAGCAGATCGCGGCGTGTCGCACACCCACAGGTTCACCGCAATGGGGCGACTCTCGGTGTCATCCGGATCGGAGGACGATCGGTTGGCGAGCGAGATGCGTGCATCGCCTCGATCCGGCGCAGGGTCGCTCTCGGCCGGTGGGCGATCTCGCTGGGTGTCAGCGAGATACGCAGGATGCCGGCTTCGGCGAGCGCACTGTCGGCGCGGATCGTCCGTTCCCAGTCGGGCCCGGCGGCGTGGTGTGCGTAGGAGTGCACCTGGATCGCCATCCCCACGTCGTCGAGCCACAGGTCCGGGGTGGGGAGCCGCAGTCCGCTCAGCGTGCTCAGCTCGGGGTTGGCCCACGGGCGCGGCAAGGTCATGCTGCTCGCGACGAGAAGGATCAGGTCGCTCTCCGGCGCGCTCCACGCTCCGCCTGCCGCCGCGGTGACAGCCCGCCTGAGCGAGGCCGAACCGCGGGTCGGCCCGGCGTGGAGCTCATCGACGATCGAGGGAAGGTCGGTCTTGCCTCGCTGGATCGACTCCAGCACCAGGGCTGTCGCGTAGCGCTCGTCGGCCCGAACCCTGCACGCGTCAGCAACGGCCCTCGCGACGGGTGCGATCTGAAGGATGCCGCCTCCGCGCGTCGGGCGGACCGGTCGGCGGGTCCGCCGCGTCCGGACGAACCCAGCCGAGCGCTGCCTTCGAGTGGGACTGACCAGCACGTCGACGTACTCGTCGGCCTCGGCGTATCGCAGTCCGTGCCACCGCGCGGCTGCCGCTCCGGTGACGACCGCGTCAGCGCCGGCATGGAGCTGAGCGGCGATCAGCTTCTGCGTCGGATCGAGAGCCACCCGGCCGAGCAGCACCACCCCCGGAAGCACCATCCGCCAGGAGGTCGCGACCCGGCGTCGCACCGCATCCGGTGAAAACCCTGATTCCGCGAGCTGGATGCGCGTGACCAGCTGGTGCTGACGCTGCGCGAGTCCCTGGAGCGTCGGCGGGAGTTCGTAGCTGCTCATCCCGTCACGGTTGCTGATCCGCACGGGCCTCGGCTGCGGCAGGTCGTGTGCGGTGGACGACTGACCGCGCTGCGGGGGCTGTGGGCGGCTCGATGCCGGCGTCCCCGCTGCTGCTCCTCCCTTGCTGCGCGCACGTGGGTGTGCGACGCGCCGTGCGGGACCCGGCGTGTTGCACACCCACGCGCACACAGCAGGTAGATGGCGCTCGGATGACGGGCGGGGCAGGAAGCGCACGGAAGCCTGTGGACGCAGTGGGCAGCAAGGACGAGACCGGTGTCGCGGCTAGCTGGACCGGGGGAGTAGGGGAAGTGCTGGTGTGCCCCGGAGGTTGGTGGTGGACGCGCGGCGGACAACTGCCCTGGACAGCGCGGATGTCAGGCAGGATGTACGCCATGGACAGGCAGCAGGAGTTCGTGCTCCGCACGGTCGAGGAGCGGGACATCCGCTTCATCCGTCTCTGGTTCACCGACGTGCTCGGGATCCTCAAGTCGGTGGCGGTCGCGCCCGCCGAGCTCGAGGCCGCGTTCGCCGAGGGGATCGGGTTCGACGGCAGCTCGATCGAGGGCCTGACCCGGGTCTACGAGGCGGACATGATCGCCAAGCCGGACCCCACCACGTTCCAGGTCCTGCCCTGGCGCGGCGAGCGGCACGGCACGGCGCGCATGTTCTGCGACCTGCTGACGCCAGACGGCGAGCCGAGCCTGGCCGACTCCCGCAACGTGCTCAAGCGCGCGCTGAGCCGCGCGAGCGACAAGGGGTTCACGTTCTACACGCACCCCGAGGTCGAGTTCTACCTGTTCGACGCGCCGGCCGACCCGAGCGTGCCGCTGGTCCCCGTCGACCAGGGCGGCTACTTCGACCACGTGCCGCGCGGCACCGCGCACGACTTCCGCCGCGCCGCGATCACCATGCTCGAGTCCATGGGCATCTCGGTGGAGTTCTCCCACCACGAGGCGGGCCCGGGTCAGAACGAGATCGACCTGCGCTACGCCGACGCGCTGACGACGGCCGACAACATCATGACCTTCCGCACGGTGGTCAAGGAGGTCGCGCTCGAGCAGGGCGTCTTCGCGAGCTTCATGCCCAAGCCGCTGTCCGACCAGCCCGGCTCCGGCATGCACACGCACCTGTCGCTGTTCGAGGGCGACCGCAACGCGTTCCACGAGCCCGGTGCGCCACTTGAGCTGTCGAAGGTCGCGCGCTCGTTCATCGCCGGCCTGCTGGTGCACGCCGCGGAGATCACGGCCGTGACGAACCAGTTCGTGAACTCCTACAAGCGGCTGTGGGGCGGCGCCGAGGCGCCGAGCTACATCTGCTGGGGCCACAACAACCGCTCCGCGCTCGTCCGGGTGCCCATGTACAAGCCCGGCAAGGGCAACTCGAGCCGCATCGAGTACCGCGCGGTGGACTCCGCGACCAACCCGTACCTCGCGTTCGCGGTCATCCTCGCGGCGGGCCTCAAGGGCATCGAGGAGGGCTACGAGCTCCCCGACGGCGCCGAGGACGACGTGTGGGAGCTCACCGACGCCGAGCGTCGCGCGCTGGGCATCGAGCCGCTGCCGCAGTCGCTCGACGCCGCGATCTCGGTGATGGAGCGCTCCGAGCTGGTCGCCGAGACGCTCGGCGAGCACGTCTTCGACTTCTTCCTGCGCAACAAGCGCCGGGAGTGGGAGGAGTACCGCTCGCAGGTCACGCCGTTCGAGCTGAAGCGGTTCCTGCCGGTCCTGTGAGGCGGTTGCGGCGGCGGCGCCCGACGAGGGACGCGGCGTGAGCGAGGCCCGCGGCGGGACCCTGGCGGGCCGGCTCACGCGCGTCGGCGTCGAGGACGTCCCGCGCGGCGAGCGGCTCATCGCCGACGAGGCGCTCGTGGCCGTCCTGCCCGAGGTGGCCGACGTGCTCGTCGCGCCACTCGCGGACGTGGGCGACCCCGACGCCGCCCTGCTGACGCTCGCCAAGCTCGCCGGCGTCGTGCGCGACGACCCTGGGCTCGGTCCGCTGCTGCGCGACGTGCTGCTCGAGGACAGTCCGGCGCGCCACCGGCTGCTGGCGGTCGTCGGCGCGTCCGTCGCGCTCGGCGACACGCTCGTCGCGCACCCGGCGAACCTGCGCGTGCTCGTCGACGACGAGCCCGGCGTGGGCGTGCCCGTCGAGCAGGTCCGCGCCGAGCTGCTGTCCGCCGTGGGCGCGGGCGCCGACGACGAGGTCCCGGTCGCGACCCTCGTCGGGAACCCCGGGATCGACGCGATGCGCCGCGCCTACCGCACCCGCCTCCTGCGGATCGCCGCCGCAGACCTCACCGCGAGCGACCCGCTGAGCCGCCTGCCGGGCGTCGCCGCGGCGCTGGCCGACCTCGCCGCGGCCGCGCTGGAGGCCTCGCTCGCGCT
Source organism: Cellulomonas rhizosphaerae (assembly GCF_003470205.1). GTDB lineage: Bacteria > Actinomycetota > Actinomycetes > Actinomycetales > Cellulomonadaceae > Cellulomonas > Cellulomonas rhizosphaerae. Next base: position 3,074 of record NZ_QWKP01000222.1, on the reverse strand, counting down.
CGCCCGGGCCGGCCTCGACGACCACGGCCGCGACGTGCGCCTGAGCGTGATCGGGATGGGCAAGTGCGGCGGCCGGGAGCTCAACTACGTCTCGGACGTCGACGTCATCTACGTCGCCGAGCCCGTGGAGGGTGCCGACGAGGCTGCCGCGCTGGCCGCCGGGGCGAAGCTGGCCGCGGGCCTGGCCCGCGCGTGCTCGACCACGTCGGGCGAACCCGCGCTGTGGCCGGTCGACGCGGCACTGCGACCCGAGGGCAAGGACGGACCGCTCGTGCGCACGCTCGCGAGCCACCGCGCCTACTACGAGCGCTGGGCCAAGACCTGGGAGTTCCAGGCGCTGCTCAAGGCCCGGCCGCTCGCGGGGGACCGAGCGCTCGGCGCCGAGTACGTCGCGATGACGCAGCCGTTCGTGTGGGCCGCCGTGCAGCGGGAGAACTTCGTGGAGGACTCCCAGGCGATGCGCCGCAGGGTCGAGTCGCACGTGCCCGCTGCCGAGGCGGACCGGCAGATCAAGCTCGGCGTCGGCGGGCTGCGGGACGTGGAGTTCACGGTCCAGCTGCTGCAGCTCGTGCACGGCCGCGCCGACGAGGAGATCCGCAGCCCGAGCACGCTCACGGCGCTGGCGGCGCTCGCCAAGGCGGGCTACGTGGGCCGGGACGACGCCGCACGGCTCGCCGTCTGCTACCGGTTCCTGCGCCTGCTCGAGCACCGCATCCAGCTGCACCGGCTGCGCCGCACCCACCTCATGCCGACCGGGGAGACCGACCTGCGCCGCCTGGCGCGCTCGGTGGGCATGCGCGCCGAGGGCGCGGACGGGCTCATGGAGCGCTGGCGGTCGGTCAAGCGCGAGGTCCGCAGCCTGCACGAGGAGCTGTTCTACCGCCCGCTGCTGCCGGCCACCGCGCAGCTGTCGACCGAGGAGGCGAGCCTCGCGCCCGAGGCGGCACGCGCCCGGCTCGCGGCGATCGGCTACCTCGACCCGACCGGCGCGCTGCGGCACATCGCCGCTCTGACCGGCGGCATCTCGCGCCGCGCGGCCATCCAGCGCCAGCTGCTGCCCGTGATGCTCGGCTGGTTCGCGGACGGCCCGGACCCGGACGGCGGGCTGCTCGCCTTCCGGCGGCTGTCGGAGTCGCTCGGTACCACGCACTGGTACCTCAAGCTGCTGCGCGACTCCGCGGCGGCTGCCCAGCGCCTGGCCCGCGTGCTGTCGACCAGCCGCTACGTGGCCGATGCGCTGATGCGCTCGCCCGAGTCGGTCGGCTGGCTGGCCGAGGACGAGGAGCTCGAACCGCGCACCTACGAGCGCATGTGGGCGGAGGCGGACGCGATCCTCACGCGGGCGCACGACCCCGTCGTGGCGATCGGCCTGCTGCGCGGACTGCGCCGCCGCGAGCTCGCGCGCACGGCGGCCGCGGACGTGCTCGGGGTGGTCACCGGGACGCGCGCAGCGGCGAGCCTGACGCGGGCGGCTGACGTCGTGCTCGTCGGCGCGCTGCGCGTCGCCGCCTGGGAGGCCAGGGCCGAGCGCGGCCTCGACAAGACACCGACCAAGCTGCTCGTCGTCGCGATGGGCCGGCTCGGCGGCGGAGAGATGAGCTACTCCTCGGACGCCGACGTGCTCTTCGTGCACGACCCGCGCCCGGGCGTCGATCCCGTGCAGGCGCAGGAGTTCGCGCTCTCGGTCGCCACGCGGATCCGCCAGCTCCTCGGGGCAGTCGGGCCCGAGCCGACGCTGGCCGTCGACGCCGACCTGCGCCCGGAGGGCCGCAACGGCCCGCTCGTGCGCTCGTTCGACGCGTACGCCGAGTACTACGACCGGTGGTCGGCGCCCTGGGAGAGCCAGGCGCTGCTGCGGGCCCGGCCGGTCGCGGGCGACGAGGAGCTCGGCCGCCGGTTCGTCGACCTCGTGGCGCCGCTGCGCTACCCACCCGGTGGTCTCGACGCGTCCGTCGAGCGCGAGGTGCGACGGATCAAGGCCCGCGTCGAGGCGGAGCGGCTGCCCCGCGGGGTCGACCCGACGCGGCACCTCAAGCTCGGCCGCGGTGGGATCTCCGACGTCGAGTGGACCGCCCAGCTGCTGCAGCTGCAGCACGCGGCGCGCGTTCCGGCCCTGCGGACGACGTCGACGACCGAGGCGCTGGCCGCCGCGCAGGAGGCCGGGCTGCTCGCGGGAGACGACCGCCGCGCGCTCGTCGACGCGTGGAAGTTCGCGTCACGGCTGCGGGACGCCAACGTCCTCTGGACCGGCCGCGCCGACGGGGGCCAGGTGGACGTGCTGCCGCACGACCGCCAGGCGCTCGCCGGGCTCGCCCGCGTCGTCGGGTACCCCGCGGGATCCGGCGGCGAGCTCGAGCAGGACTACCTGCGCACGGCCCGGCGGGCCCGCGCGGTGGTCGAGCGCGTCTTCTACGGCTGAGGCTCGTCGGCCTCGTCGTCGGGCAGGTCCTTCCACCCGCGGTTGCGCTTGAGCGCGGCGACGTCCTCCTGCAGCAGCGGCGAGTCCACCAGGTCGTGGCGGCGGATGTACGTGTGCGAGATCGCCTGGATCGTGGCGAGCACGGGCAGCGCCAGGAACGCTCCCAGCGCACCGAACAGCGCACCGAACCCGATGACGCCCAGGAACGGGACCGCGGGGTTGAGCTCGAGCGACTGCGCGGAGACCTTGGGGGAGAAGATCAGGTTCTCGACCTGCTGGTAGGCGATGATGAACAGCAGGACGAGCAGGCCCTTGGCGGGTGAGATCGTCAGCGCCACGGCCACGGGCAGTGCACCGCCGATGTACGTGCCGATCGTCGGGATGAACTGCGACACGATGCCCGTGAAGGCCGCGAGCGGGAGCGCGTACGGGACGTGCACGATCGTCAGGAAGACGAACGTGAACGCGGTCGAGAGCCCGGCGAGCACCAGCCGCGAGGTGATGAAGTCGGCGACCTTCGCCTGCGAGACCTCCCACAGCCGCAGCACCTCGACCTGACGGTTCGGCGCGAACAGGCGCAGCACCGCCGCCCGGAACTTCGGGCCCTGGCTGCCCATGTAGTAGACGACGAGCAGCACGGCGCTCGCCGTGAAGA